>DASRII010000417.1:0-17413 GCA_035650075.1 Micromonosporaceae bacterium
GCGGCAAGATCACGAAGTGATCGGGGACCGCTCTCGGGATGGGCCGGCGCGCGCCCGGCCCATCCCGTCCAGGTGCCACAGGGCAATGACGACCGCTGCGGAGGTAGGCAGATGATGACGACGACGTACGACCTGATCTCCGCCCATCCGTTCCTGGACGGGCTCGATCAGCGTTGGCTGGAGTTGCTGTCCCACCGGGCACATCGCTCGGTACGCCATCCCGGGCATCGGCTCTTCCGCGAAGGCGGGGTCGCCGACCGGTTCTGGCTGATCCGCGGTGGCCGGGTCGCGCTCGATCTGCACCTACCAGGGCGGGGCCAGGTCGTGGTCGAGACGCTCGGACCGGACACCGTCGTGGGTTGGTCCTGGCTGTTCCAGCCGTACCGCTGGCACTTCGGCGCGGTAGCGACGGAGGAGACGCTCACCGTCGAGTTCGACGCAGCGCGGGTGCGCGAGCTGTGCGACCAACAGCCGGCGCTCGGGTACGAGCTGAGTCTGCGCTTCATGGCCGTCATGCTCGACCGGCTACAAACCACCCGGATCCGCTTGCTCAGTGAATGAGCGTGACCGGGCAGTGTGCGTGGTGAACGAGCGGCGATGCTGGGTGCCGAGCCGTCCACGCCGGCGACAACGGATCGGGTCATCGTGGCGTCCATGTCCAGTCGCGTACCTCGGGTAGGTCCTCGCCGTGTTCGCGGGTGTGCCGCCGGTGGGCCAGCCGTCTGTCCACCATGGAATGACGGACGACGGCGGCCCGCCGGGCGAGGCCGGGTACCCGGTCGATGACGTCCATCACCAGGTGGTAGCGGTCCATGTCGTTCATCAGGACCATGTCGAACGGCGTGGTGGTCGTGCCCTCCTCCTTGTACCCGCGCACGTGCAGGTTGCCATGGTTGGTCCGGCGGTACGTCAGCCGGTGGATCAGCCACGGGTACCCGTGGTAGGCGAAGACGATCGGCCGGTCGGTGGTGAAGATGGCGTCGAAGTCCGCGTCGCTGAGCCCGTGTGGGTGCTCGCTGGTCGGCTGCAGCCGCATGAGGTCGACGACGTTGACCACGCGGACCCGCAGCTCGGGCAGCAGGGTGCGGAGCAGGTCGGCGGCGGCCAGGGTCTCGAGGGTCGGTACGTCGCCCGCGCAGCCGAGCACCACGTCCGGGTCGCCGTCGTCCGAGCTGGCCCAGTCCCAGATGCCGATGCCCCGGGCACAGTGAGCGGCGGCCGCGTCGATGTCCAGCCACACGGGAGCCGGGTTCTTGCCCGCCACGATGACGTTGACGTAGTCGCGACTGCGTAGGCAGTGGTCGGCGATCGACAGCAGGGTGTTCGCATCCGGTGGCAGGTACACCCGGATGATGTCGGCCTTCTTGTTCACGACGTGGTCGATGAACCCGGGATCCTGGTGGGAGAAGCCGTTGTGGTCCTGCCGCCACACGTGCGACGTGAGGAGGTAGTTGAGCGACGGTACGGGGCGGCGCCAGGGCAGGGTGCGGGCGACCTTCAGCCATTTGGCGTGCTGGTTGAACATCGAGTCCACGATGTGGATGAACGCCTCGTAGCAGGAGAACAGGCCGTGCCGTCCGGTGAGTAGGTACCCCTCCAGCCAGCCCTGGCAGGTGTGCTCGGAGAGCATCTCCATGACCCGCCCGTCGCGGGCGAGGTGGGTGTCCACCGGGTCGATGCGGGCCTGCCACGCCTTGCCCGTCACCTCGTACACCGCGCCGAGCCGGTTGGACTCGGTCTCGTCCGGGCCGAAGAGCCGGAAGTTGCGGTACGGCGCGTTGGCGGCCATGACGTCGCGCAGGTAGCCGCCCAGCACGCGGGTGGCCTCGGCGTTCTGCGTACCGGGTGCGTCGGTCTTCACCGCGTAGTCGCGGAAGTCGGGGAGTTCCAGCTCGCGGGTCAGCACGCCACCGTTGGCGTGCGGGCTGGCGCCCATCCGCTGGGTACCGGTCGGCAGCCAGTCCACGATGGACGGTCGCGGGGCGCCGGCGGCGTCGAAGAGCTCGTCGGGTCGGTACCCGCGCAGCCATTCCTCGAGCGCGGCCAGCTGAGCGGGATCGGTGCGCGGGGCCGGCAGCGGTACCTGGTGTGCGCGCCACGTGCCCTCGACGGGTAGGCCGTCGAGCTGCTTCGGACCCGTCCACCCCTTCGGCGTGCGGAGTACGACCATCGGCCACGCCGGCCGCTGCCCGTCCCCATCGCCGGTGCGGGCCACCTGCTGGATGCGATCGATCTCGTCGAAGACCTCGTCCAGCGTGGCGGCCAGCAGTTGATGCACGGTTGCCGGATCGTCACCCTCGACGAGGTACGGCGTGTGCCCGTACCCCCGAAGCAGCGCCGAAAGCTCGTCGTCCCCGATCCGGGCGAGCACGGTGGGGTTGGAGATCTTGTAGCCGTTGAGGTGCAGGATCGGTAGCACCGCGCCGTCGCCGGCGGGGTCGAGGAACTTGTTCGAATGCCACGCCGTGGCCAGCGGCCCGGTCTCGGCCTCGCCGTCACCGATGACGCAGGCCACGACGAGGTCCGGGTTGTCGAACGCGGCGCCGTACGCGTGTGCGAGCGAGTACCCGAGCTCCCCGCCCTCGTGGATCGAGCCCGGAGTCTCCGGCGCGACATGGCTGGGCACGCCGCCGGGGAAGGAGAACTGGCGGAACAGCCGCGCCATGCCGGCGGCGTCGCGGCCGATGTGCGGGTAAATCTCCGACCAGGTGCCCTCGAGCCACACGTTGGCCAACAGGCCCGGCCCGCCGTGCCCGGGACCGGTGACGTAGAGCAGGTCCCGCCCGCGGGCCGCGCCGATCCGGTCGAGGTGGGCGTAGAGCAGGTTCAAGCCCGGTGTGGTCCCCCAGTGTCCGAGCAGGCGGCGCTTGATGTGTTCGGGCCGCAACGGCTCGGCCAGCAGCGGGTTGTCCAACAGGTAGATCTGCCCGACCGACAGGTAGTTCGCCGCCCGCCAATACGCGTCGAGCCGCGCCAGCTCCGCGGCATCCAACGGCTGTCCCTGTGCTACTCGCATGTCGGGTTCCCTTCGCCGTCAGCGGTATCTCCAGCTCAGCCTTCCGAGTTCCGATATGCCCAGGGTCCTTCGACTCTGCGGTCACCTGCCACTGTCCCCTGACCACCGCCGGCGCGTCGCCTTAACGTGAGGTGAAGCCCAAGGAGGCGAAAATGAGACAACTGACCGTGCGCGACGTCATGACCGCCGACGTCGTGTGGGTGCAGGAGGACACCCCGTACCGAAAGATCGTAGAACTCCTGGCTGAGCGCCAGGTCAGCGCCGTACCCGTTGTCGACGGGTTCCGGCGAGTGGTCGGCGTGGTATCCGAAGCGGACCTGCTGCACAAGATCGAGTTTGCGAGTGACGAGCTGGGGCGGCGGCTGTTCGAGCGACGCTCGCGGCGCGTGGCGCGGGCCAAGGCCCAGGGGGATGTGGCCGTCGATCTGATGTCCACGCCGGCCGCTACGATCCTGCCCGGCGCGCCGCTGGTAACGGCGGCCAAGCGCATGGAGACCGAGCACGTCAAGCGGCTGCCGGTCATCAACGACCTCGGTGAGCTGATCGGCATCGTCTCCCGCCGGGATCTGCTGAAGCCGCACCTGCGACCCGATCCGCAGATCCGGGACGAGGTGGTCGACGAGGTCGTGCGGAGGATCATGCTGATCGACCCGGTGGCCGTCGAGGTCGACGTGACCGGTGGCGTGGTGACACTGCGCGGCACGGTAGACCGTCGTACGACGGCCGCCATCACCGCTCGCCTCACCGCGGCCGTACCGGGTGTGGTGTCCGTCGTCGACCAGCTCGGCTGGGACTTCGATGACACCGTGGATACGGACTTCTACCGCTCGCACCCGTTCAGCGCTTCCACGAGGCAGCCGCAGTAGCACGCCGTACCGTGCTTGGTGTGATCCTCGTACTCAACAGCGGGTCGTCGACGCTGAAGTTCGCCCTCGTGGATCCGGTCGGCCCGGCAGGGCGCCGGAACGGCCTCGTGGAGCGGATCGGCGAGCCGGGCGGGCCGCCCGACCACGCCGCGGCGCTACGCGAGGCAGTCTGGGTGGGCAACGTGCCGCTGCGCGCCGTCGGGCACCGCGTGGTGCACGGCGGCGCGAAGTACCGCACCGCGACCGTCGTCGACGACTCGGTGGTCGACGCCGTCCGCCGGCTCGTCCCGCTCGCGCCGCTGCACAACCCGGCCAACCTGTTGGGTATCGAGGTCGCCCGGGCGCGGTGGCCAGACGTGCCGCATGTCGCGGTGTTCGACACGGCTTTCCACGCATCGCTGCCACCGGTCGCGTCGACGTACGCGATCGACGCGGAGCTGGCCCAGCGGTACGGGGTGCGCCGCTACGGCTTCCACGGAACCTCGCACCGGTACGTGGCCCGGCGTACGGCCCAATTGCTGGGCCGCCCGGTCGAGGCGGTCAACAGCATCGTGCTGCATCTCGGCAACGGGGCGAGCGCCACGGCTGTCCACGGTGGACGCAGCGTAGAGACGTCCATGGGTCTGTCCCCTTTGGAGGGTCTCGTCATGGGTACCCGCTGCGGCGACCTCGACCCGGCGGTGGCCGGCCACCTTTCGCGAGTGGCCGGGCTGGACGTGACCGCGATCGACGACATGCTCTGGCACCGCAGCGGACTGGTTGGCATCTGCGGGGACTCCGACATGCGCGCGGTGCTGGCCCGCCGGGCCGCCGGTGACGAGGTCGCGACCCTCGCGTTCGACGTGTACTGCCACCGCGTCCGCAAGTACGTCGGCGCCTACCACGCCGTGCTGGGCCGGCTCGACGCGATCGCGTTCAGCGCCGGGATCGGCGAGCATGCCGCCGAGGTACGCCGGGCCTGCCTGGCGGGTCTGGAGCGCTGGGGCATCGCCGTCGACCCGGACCGCAACACCACTGTGGACAGCGGTGAACGGGTGATCTCGCCGGAGGGTGCACGGGTCGCGGTCTGCGTCGTACCCACCGACGAGGAGCTGGCGATCGCCCTCGAGGTGCGGGACTTGCTCGACTTGTCCACTTAGGACGGTGGGCGCAGTCGGCGCAGGGCGGCGTCGGGCTCGGTACCGGGTGCGGCCAGGCGAAGTTTCGCGTCGACGGCTAGCACGCGGTCGGCTCCGGCGATGACCGGGTTGAGGTCCAGCTCGGCGACCTCGGGTAGCTGTTCGGCGAGCAGGCCGAGGCGCAGCATCAGGTCCTCGACGGCGGCGGTGTCGGCCGGTGGGCTGCTCCGGTAGCCGGTCAGCAGCGGCGCGCCTCGTAGCGACCGCCACATGCGTCCCGCGTCGAGGTCGGTCATGGGTACGAGCCGGAACGTGCGGTCGCCGAGCAGGTCGGTGTGTACTCCGCCGAGGCCGAGCATGACCAGCGAGCCGAAAAGCGGGTCGTGGACGATGCCGGCCACGAGCTCGGTACCGGGTCCGGCCATCGGTTGCACGAGCAATTCGAAATGACCGGTCGCGGCGGTGACCGTGCGATAGGCGGTTCGTACCGCGTCGGGTCCGGCGAGCCGCAGCTGTACTCCGCCGATGTCGCTCTTGTGTACCAGGGCCGGGTCGGCGGCCTTGACCGCGACGGGGTAGCCGAGTCGGTCGGCGGCGGCGACCGCGGCGTCCTCGGTGGCCGCTACGGCCGAGTCGACGAGCGGGATCCCGTACGCCCGCAGGATCGCGGCGGTCACCGGGTAGGGTTGCCAGCCTTCGCCGGCTGCCGCGACCACGGCTCGGGCGGCGGCGGTGTCCACATGGGACAGTTCCGGTCGGGAGCCGAGCGGCTCGCGCCGCCAGGCGGCGTAGCGGGCGGCGTGGCCGATCGCCCGGACGGCGCGTTCCGGCAGGTCGAAAACTGGCACCCGGCGCATGCCGATGGTGGCCGGTGGCTCGGGAACGCCGAGCGCGACGATCGCTACCGGCAGCTCGGGCTGCCGGTCGATGACCGTGGTGAGTGCGGCGAGGATCGCCGGTACGTCGTTGGCCCGGGTCGCGGCTACCACCACGAGGGCGGCGTCGACCGCACCCGATGTGGCGGCGCGGGACAGCGCTTCGGCGAACCCGTCCGGAGTGGCCCCCGCCCCGAGGTCGAACGGGTTGGCGAGGCCCGGCACGTCCGGTATCCGCAACCCGGTGGGTTCGGCCGCGTCGGCGGCGAGCACGTTGACACCGCCGGCGTTACCGAGGATGGCCACCCGATCGCCGGTGGGCAGTGGTTGGTCGGTGAGCATCCGGGCGGCATCGAGCAGCTCGCCGAGGTTGTCGGTTCGTACCACCCCGGCCTGCGCGAAGAGGGCGTCGACCGCGACGTCCGGGGCGGCCGCGGCCGCGGTGTGCGAGGCGCCGGCGCGCTGTCCGGCTACCGACCGTCCACTCTTGACAGCCAGCACCGGCTTGCGCCGGGCCAGCGCCCGTACCACCCGGGCGAACTTGCGCGGGTTGCCGAACGACTCGAGATACAGGGCGACCGCGGTGGTGGCCGGGTCGTCGTACCAGTAGGAGATCAGGTCGTTGCCGCTGACGTCAGCCTTGTTACCCAGCGACACGAACGTGGAGATGCCACAGCCGGTACGGGCGGCGTGGTCGAGCACGGCGACACCCACCGCGCCGGACTGGGACGCCACCGCCAGGCCACCCGCCGGGGGCAGCGTGGGCACGAACGCCGCGGCCAGGCGTACCGCCGGGTCGGTGTTCAGCACGCCGATGCAGTTGGGTCCGACGATGCGGATGCCGTGCGCGCGGGCGACCCGGACCAGGTCCGCCTGGGCGGTGCGGCCGGCCTCGCCCTCCTCGCCGAACCCCGACGACAGCACGACGGCGGCCCGCACGCCGACCGCCGCGGCGTCCGCGAAGGTCGCCGCCACCGCCACCGCGGGCACCGCGACGACCGCGAGGTCCACCGGGCCGGGCACGTCCCGCAACGATGGGTACGCCGGTACGCCGGCGACCGAGTCGGCGTGTGGGTTGACCGCGTACAGGTCGCCGGTGAAGCCGTACTCGACCAGCGCCCGCAGTGTTTCGTGGCCGATCCCGCCCGGTGCGCGGCCGGCCCCGACGACCGCCACCGACCGCGGCGCCAGCAGCGGGCGCAGCGAGGCGCGTTCGGCGACCCGTTCCCGGGAGTCGACGGCGGCCAACGACAACTCGTCCGCGGCCGTGGTCACGCCGACGTCCACGATCCCGTCGGCGAACCGGGAGAAGACGCGGCCCGACAGGTCGGTGGCCACCCGCAGCATGGCGGTGTTGCCGGGCAGCACCTCACCGACCAGCTCGCGAACGCCGTGGGCCAGGGCGTCGGACGCCAGGTGCTCCAGCAGCAGGGTACCGATACCTCGCCCGTGCTGCGTCTCGTCCACGAAAACGGCGAACTCGGCCCGCTCGTCCACATCGGACGGTCGCTCCCAGGAGGCCACGCCCACCACCGCGCCCGCCCGTTCCGCCAGGATCGCCGCGTGCTCCGGCGATGGGGCGCGGGTCAGCCGGGCCACCTCGGTCGCGAGCACGCGCTCGCCCGGCGGGGCGAAGAACCGCAGCCGAAGGCTCTCCACCGACGCCCGGCGGTACAGCTCCGCCAGCGCATCCTCGTCGGTCCGCGAAACCGACCGGATCTGCACGATCCCACCATCCGCGGTGAGCGCATCAACTGTCACGCCTCCAGCACACCCTGCCGAGGGTCGGTCCGCGTAGGGCCTATCGGCCCTGGACCACCGGCCACCCGCCTCTGTCCATGAATCGACGTATCAGGCCTCCTCTGGTCCCACTCATCCGGTGCGGGATGCACCTGCGTACCGGGAGGAGAACGGTTATGTATCCGGATCTGGAGATCAGAGGGAAGTACGACGACAGCCGCCGTGAGTCGGCGGTGGCGTACTTCGACTTCGACAGCGCGGTTCTGGACGACGACGAAACGAACAAGCTGAAGATCCTCGGTGGCTCGATCGCGCGCGACGCGGTGATCGGCATCGAGGCGTTCGTCAGTGAGGACGAGGGCACGACGGCGATGGACGGCCCGGAAGGGCTGCAGGGCGAACGGGCCCAGAGGGTGGCGGAGGCGTTGCACGCCGGTGGCTGGTCGGGCACCTGGACCGTCACCAACCAGCCGAACAACAGCGCGGACGCCGAGTTCCGAGGCGTACGCCGGGTGCAGGTTCGGCTGCCTAATGTCCCGATCGCCCGGGACGCGACCGTGCCCGACCACCAGGCGGCACCGAGGGAAGTGGTGGACGCGATCGCCGCCGCGCGGCAGAAGATCGCGGCCGCGCGCACCAGCATCTACCACCGGGACTACGTGGCCCGGCACGCCATCGGCCGGTTCTTCGGGAACACCGGTATCGACCAGATCTCCGAGCGGCTGCGCCTGATCGACCAGCACCTGCAGCGGATGGCCGAGGCCACGCCGACCAACGCCAACGTTCGACCCGGCTTCAAGTACGTGGTGCGTAGCGTGCAGCTCGCCAGCACGTCGGGAGTGGGAGACCGGGCGCTCGTCACGTTCGGCCGAAAGATGATCACCGATCCGCCGCTGGAGCGGATCGCGACGGTGATTCACGAGGGCGCGCACGCGACCGACGGCATCGCGGCCGGAGACGTCAGCTACACCAACGGCCGCCTGTTCCGTCACCTGAACGCCGACGCCGCACTGTCCAATGCGGACAGTTACGCGTTCTGCGTACTCGCGATCACGGACCCGCGCCACCGGCCGTCGGAGCCGACACCCGACCGGTACGACGAACGGTTCTCCAACGCTCAGATCAACGACATCGGCGACGCGATCGCGCACCTGGAGGCGTTCCTGGTGCACACCCGGCAGGACATCCGCCGGCTGCACCGGCACGCGTGGAACCGGCTCTACAAGGACACGGCGTGGCCCGGTGGCTACTACAGCCGCCAACTGGCCGTGGTCAACAGCGCTTTCCACCCCTTGGTGCACGACCCGATCCGGGCCGGGGACGACCACAACCTGGCCGGGATCTTCGACCGGCTGACCGATCTGGTCGACGCGGTACGCAAGGTGCGGCTGCGGTTCTACGCCGCCGAGCAGATGCGGTGGTACACCCACCGTGGGCGCCTCGACGACACGATCGACGTGTCCCAGGGCTTCTTCGACCTGGGCCACCAGGGGCGGATCGAGGCTCTGCTGGGGGCCATGCTCACCGCGGCTCCGTCCGTCGTCCACAACGTCGAGCAATCGCTCGGCCGGACGATCCTCGGCATGGCGAAGGTCGGCCTCTACGGACGGCGCGACACCTGACCCGTCCACCCGGCCCGCGCCGCGGTGCGTTCGCGGTGCGGGCCGCTCGTCGTCGGTAGCCGGAGGTTACGCTCGGCCGATGCGTACAGTCGAGGTCACCCGGGACGGGCCGGTATCGCTGATCCGTATGAACCGGCCGGAGGTGCACAACGCCCTGGACCCGGCCATGTGCGACCTGCTGCTGGCGACGGTGCGGGACGCCGCGGCCGACGACGCGGTACGGGCGATCGTATTGACCGGCGGCTCGCGGGCCTTCACCACCGGCGAGGACCTGGTCACCGCGGCTGGCCTGACCGAGGCGCAGATGCGTACGCAGGCCGGGCAGTTCCAGGAGCTGGCCACCGCGCTGCGCTTCGCACCGCAGCCGGTCGTCGCCGCCGTCGGCGGCTACGCCTATGGAGGCGGGTTGGAGATCGCGGTCAACTGCGATCTGCGCATCGCCGGCGACAACGCGCGGTTCGCGTGCCCCGAGGTCGAGTGGAGCCTGACGCTGTCCAACGGTTCGTCGGTCTTGCTGCGCCGGCTCGTCGGCGAGGGTTGGACCCGTGAGCTGCTGCTCTTCGGGACCGTGCTGGACGCGGCGCAGGCACTGCGGATCGGTCTGGTGACGCGGGTGGTGCCGGTGGACGAGCTGGAGGAGCAGGCCCTAGCCCTCGCGCACAAGGCCGCGGGCTACGCCCGTGGTGCGGTGCGGCTGACCAAGGAGCTGCTGAACGCGGACCCGCGGCCATGGCAGGCGACGCTGGACGCCGAGGCGGTGGCGGTCATGGCGGGGTTCGGGGACGTGGAACTGCAGGAGCGCCTGCGCAGGTTCTCTCGGCGGAAAAGCGCCGAGCGCAGGCGCGCCGAAGGCGCGCCGTGACGCTCACCGTCGGTGCCTTGCTGTCCGAGCGCGCCGCCACCCACGCGGGGGTACCGTTCCTGCGCTTCACCGACGCCGAACTGACGTACGAGGCCGTCGACGCCAGGACGAACGCGCTCGCCCGCGGGTTGGCGGACTTGGGCGTACGCGCCGGCGACTTCGTCGCGATCCTGCTGCCCAACTGCGCCGACCTGGTGGTCACGTGGTTCGCCGCCAACCGGCTCGGTGCGGTCGCCGCGCCGGTCAACACCGCCTTCCGCGGCGCCGCGCTGGCGCACGTGCTCGAGCTGTCTGGCGCGGAGGTTCTGGTACTCGACGAGAGCCTGGTCGAGGTGGTGGCCGCGGTCGCCGACGACCTCCACCACATCCGTACCGTCCTCGTCCGCGGAGCCGCGACGGCCATCGAGTTTCCACAGTGGACAGTGCTACCGTTCGACAACGCCGAGGCGCCCGACCCGAGCCCGCTGCCGGTGGTCGGAAGTCCGGCCGATCCGGCACTGGTGCTGTTCACGTCGGGTACCACCGGTCGATCCAAGGGCTGCTTGCTCTCCCACCGCTTCGTCGTGCGGCAGGCCGAGCTGACCGTGGAGAACTTCGGGCTCCGCGCCGACGACGTGCTCTACTGCCCGTTTCCGCTGTTCCACCTCGACGCTTCGGTGCTGACCGTGGCGCCGGCGCTCGTGCTGGGTGCCACCGCGGCCATCGGAGCTCGGTTCAGCGCATCCGGCTTCTGGGCCGAGGTGCGTGCCTTCGGCGCCACGGTGTTCGACTTCATGGGCGCGACGCTGACCATCCTGCACAAGCAGCCGGAGCGCGCCGACGACCGGGACAACCCGCTGCGCCTGGGCTGGGGTGTACCGCTGCCGGAGTTCGCGCCGCTGTTCGAGGACAGGTTCGGCGTTCGGCTGCTGGAGGCGTACGGCTCCACCGACATCGGTGTACCGATCTACTCCCCGCTCGACGAGCCGCGCCGTCCGGGTGCGTGCGGCCGGCCTATCGACGCGTACCAGGTGCGTCTGGTCGACGCCGATGACGTCGAGGTGGCGGTCGGCGCCGTCGGCGAGATCGTGGTACGCCCGAACGAACCGTCCCTGATCTGCGACGGCTACCTCGGTATGCCGGAGGAGACCGTCCGGGCCACCCGCAACCTGTGGTTCCACACCGGGGACCTGGCGCGCCGGGACGTCGACGGGTTCATCTACTTCGTCGGACGGGTCAAGGACTCGATTCGCCGGCGCGGCGAGAACATCTCGGCCTCCGAGGTGGAGGAGGTGATCGAGCAGCACCCGGACGTACTGGAGGTCGCCGCGTTCGGCGTACCGAGCGAACTCACCGAGGAGGATGTGATGGTCGCCGTCGTACCACGCCCGGGGCGGACGGTCGACCCGGCCGACCTCGTCTCGTTCTGCACCACCCGGATGGCTCGGCACATGATTCCCCGGTACGTCGACGTGGTCGACTCGCTGCCGAAGACGCCCACCGAGAAGGTCGAGAAGTACCAGCTTCGCGAACGCGGCGTGACCGTGTCCACTTGGGACAGTGGCGCCTGACTACCTCGGCAGAGGAGAAGCGTCATGCTGGCCGGGGCCGCGCTGACGGCCCTCGTACCGGGGACCGCGTGGGCAGGCCAGACATGGACCGCGCCGACCGTGTTGGCCCTGCCACCACCGACCGGCCCGTACCGCGTCGGCACGACGGCAGCTCATCTCGTCGACACCACCCGACGCGATCCGCTCGCGCCCGACGACCGGCCGCGTGAGCTGATGGTGCGGCTGTGGTATCCCACGTCCACCACCCCGCGTAGACCCGACGCCACCTACCTGTCCCCGGCGCTGTCCGGCCTGCTGGTCGAGCAGATCAACGCCGCCGCGGGAAGTTCGCTGCCGCCGGATCTGCTGACGTTCCCGACTCACGGCCGGGTCGGCGCGCCCGTCGCACCAGGCGCCCATCCGCTCGTGCTCTTCTCGCCCGCGCTCGGTACCAACGTCGCGTTCTACACGGCGCTATTGGAGGATCTGGCCAGTCACGGCTATCTCGTGGCGGCGATCGACCACACCTTCGACGTCGTGGTGGAGTTCCCCGACGGCCGGATCGAGCTGCCCGCCGCCGATGTGCCCTTCGACGTGCTGCTACGCGTACGCACCGACGACATGAGGTTCACGCTGGATCGTGTCAGCCGCCGGTTCGCCGTCGGCGCGGTCTCGGCGGTCGGCCACTCCATGGGCACGATGACCGCGATCGAGGCGATCGCCGCCGACCGGCGGATCCACGCCGGAGTGGCCCTCGACGGCAACCCGCTGGGCTCGGCCGCTCTGGACCGCCCGTTCCTCATGATGGGCAACCCGACGCACCGGCGTACCGAGGATGCGGACTGGGCCGCCTTCTACGACCGCCTGCGTGGGCCGCGACTGCACTTGGTGGTGGACGGGATGCGGCACTACGCCCTCAGCGACTTCACGCTCTTCAAGTCCACAATCGACCTCGGCTCGGTCGTCGAGCTGGGCACCATCGATGGGCTACGGGCCGAGACCATCACCCGGGCGTACGTGCGGGCGTGGCTGGATCGCTACCTGCGCGGCCGGCCCAGCCCGTTGCTGGTACGCGAACCGGGCCGCTTCCCCGAGGTCGATTTCCAGCCCTAGAGTGTGTCATGGGATTGCTCGAGCCACTGCTGCCCGACGTGGACATGGCGGAATGGCGCTCGCGTCCACATCTGCAACGCCTCGAGCCGCTGGCGCGGCACTGGGTCGACCACGGCTTCGGTACCCCATACGCGATCCACCTGTTGTACGTGGTGAAGGTGGTCGGGTACGCCGTCGGTGGCCTCGCCGTTGTCGCAGCGACCCCCGGCATCGGTTCGCTGGGCGACGTCGGTACCTGGTGGTTCGAGCTGATCGTCTACCAGAAGATCGTCATCTGGACGCTGCTCTGGGAAGTGCTCGGGCTCGGCTGCGGGTCGGGTCCGTTGACGCTGCGCTTCCTGCCGCCGTTGGGCGGTTTCCTGTACTGGCTGCGGCCCGGCACCGTGCGGCTAGCACCGTGGCCGAGGATCCCGCTCACCGCCGGCACCCGGCGCGGCCCGCTCGACGTCGCGCTCTACGTCGCCGTGCTGGCGTCCGCGATCTGGCTGTTGTTCTCACCCGGCGACCCCGGTCGCATTCCACCCGGGAACACGGTCGGCCTCATAGACCCCGTCCGGCTCGTACCGTTGGTCGTCGCGCTGCTCGTCCTCGGCCTACGCGACAAGACCATCTTCCTGGCCGCCCGGGGCGAGCACTACTGGGTGACGCTGCTCGTCTTCGCACTGCCGTACGCGGATCTGGTACTCGGGCTGAAGCTCGTCATGGTCGCGCTGTGGTGGGGTGCGGCGACCTCGAAGCTCAACCGGCACTTCCCGTTCGTCGTCGCAGTCATGATCAGCAACAGCCCGCTGCAGCGCGTCAAGTGGCTCAAGCGCAAGTTCTATCGCCGGTACCCCGAAGACCTCCGCCCCTCGTGGTTGGCTGCCCTCGCCGCGCATACGGGCACGGTCATCGAGTTCACCGTGCCGGCGGTGTTGCTCTTCTCCCGCGGTGGCACCGTGACGGCCATCGCGCTGACGATCATGGTGCTCTTCCACACGCACATCTTCTCGACGTTCCCAATGGGCGTACCGATGGAGTGGAACGTGTTCTTCGTCTACTCCACGCTCGTCCTGTTCGGCCACTATGCCGGTATCGGGTTCGGCGACGCCCGCGCGCCGGTGCTCCTGGCGCTGCTGGCCGCCGCACTGGTCGCCGTCATCGTGCTCGGGAACGCGGCGCCGCGGCTCGTCTCGTTCCTGCCCTCGATGCGGTACTACGCCGGCAACTGGGCGACCAGCCTCTGGTGCTTCCGGGACGGCGCCGAGGACGTGCTCGACCGGAACATCCGTAAGGCGAGTCCTCGTCCCGTGACGCAACTGTCCAAACTGTATGGTCCCGAGGTGGCGGATCTGTTGCTGTACAAGGGCTTGGCCTGGCGCGCGATGCACACGCACGGCCGAGCGCTGATGGGCCTGTTGCCCCGTGCGGTGCCCGACCTCGACACGTACGTGATCCGCGAAGGCGAGGCGGTCGCCGGTATGGTTCTCGGCTGGAACTTCGGCGACGGGCACCTGCACGACGAGTCGCTGCTGCGCGCCGTGCAGGAGCGTTGCGGGTACGCCGAGGGCGACCTGCGGGTCGTCATCCTCGAGTCCCAGCCGATCCAGCGGCAGTGCCAGCACTACCGGATCGTCGACGCGGCGACCGGGCTGGTCGAGGAGGGCTGTGTCGAGGTCGCCGATATGGTTTCGCGCCAGCCCTGGCTGGGCGGCGACGGTGATTTTCCGGTCCGCGACGTGCGCCACGTCCCGTCCGTCGTGACAATGCTTCGATGACGGATGCGGTAGTCGTCGGTGCCGGCCCCAACGGGTTGACCGCGGCTGTGCTCCTGGCGCGCGCCGGCGTCGAGGTCACCGTGCTCGAAGCGGCCGACGAAATCGGCGGCGGGACCAGGACCAGCGAGCTGACGCTGCCGGGTCTGCTGCACGACCACTGCTCGGCGATCCACCCGATGGGCGCCGGGTCGCCGGTACTGCGGGCGCTCGACATCGAGCAGCACGGCGTGGTCTGGCGCCAGCCGGAGGTGGACCTCGCACACCCCCTCGACGGGGGAGCGGGCGCCTCGATGTGGCGCTCGGTGGCCGATACCGAGGCCGCCCTCGGCGTCGACGGACGCGCCTGGCGGCGGCTCTTCGAGCCGCTCTCGACCGAGTTCGACGCGCTGGCCGACGAGGTCTTCCGCCCGGTCATTCATCTGCCGAAGCGCCCGCTGCGGCTGGCTCGGTTCGGCGTACGCGCGCTGCAGCCGGCATCGTGGATCGCGCGCCGGTGGCGGACCGATGGCGCCCGCGCCTTGTTCGCCGGCGTGGCGGCGCACGCGTTCCAGCCGCTGCACAACCCCACGACGGCCGCGATCGGCCTCATGCTCATCTCGGCTGGGCACCGGTACGGCTGGCCGGTCCCACAGGGCGGCTCGCGGGCGATCACCGACGCGTTGGCCGCGATGCTCGGGCGCGCCGGCGGCATCGTGGAGACCGGGCGGCCGGTCCGCTCCGCAGCCGACCTGCCAGCCGCCGACATCGTGATGTTCGACCTGAGCCCGCGTGCCGTCGTCGACATCATGGGCGAGCGCCTGCCTGGCCGGGTACGCCGGGCGTTGGGTCGCTGGCGGTACGGCCCCGGCGCGTTCAAGCTCGACCTCGCCGTCGAGGGCGGCATTCCGTGGACATACCCGGAGGCACGCCGCGCCGGCACCGTCCACATCGGAGGGACGTTCGAGGAGATCGATGCGGCCGAACGGGCGATCAACCGGGGCGAGCTGCCGGAGCGCCCGTTCGTCCTCGTCGGGCAGCAGTACCTGGCCGACCCGACCCGGTCGGCCGGTGACGTGCACCCGATCTGGGCGTACGCGCACGTGCCCAACGGCTACCCCGGCGACGCCGGCGCCGCGATCCTCGACCAGATCGAGCGCTTCGCACCCGGTACCCGGGAGCGGATCGTCGCCACCGCCGTGCGCACGACGACCGAGCTAGCCGAGTACAACCTCAACTACGTCGGCGGGGACATCGCCACCGGCGCCAACACCCTGCGGCAGCTGGCGATGCGCCCCCGCCTCGCGCTCGACCCGTATCAACTCGGCGTCCCCGGCTACTACCTCTGCTCCGCCGCGACGCCGCCGGGCGCCGGGGTTCACGGCATGTGCGGCTATCACGCGGCCCGCTCGGCGCTGCGCCACCTCGGCGCATGAGTCAGGTTATGGCGGCGATGGCGTCCTGCCATGAGCGCAGGAACGCGGGGTAGCCGTCGGCGAAGTCCCGCAGCGCCGCCACCGCGTCGGGCGTGAGCGCGGTCAGGTCGTACGTGACCGTCACCGCGGTCTCCGCGCCGACGTCCGCGAGCTCGACCGTGACCGTGCCCGCTCGTACGCCGGGTGTCACCCGGGCGTACCGGATGAGCCTGCCGGGCACGCACTCGGTGACCACCCAGATCGTGGCATCGCCGTGTGCCTCGGTCTCGAAGACCGTGCCGGGTTCGCTGTCGTCGGCGGGCTCCTGCGGGAAGCGCGGTTCCCACCCTCGCGCCCAGTCCCGCTCGCCGTAAGCGGTGAACAGACGGAATGCGCGGTCGCGGGGGAGCGCGACGGTCAACGTCCCAGTCATGGTGTATCGGGCCATCGGATCAGTATCGGACCCGTTGCGCCCCGGGGGTCGGCCCGGAGGGCGCATGATCGGATCATGGCGGTTCGTCTTCCCGAGCTGATCAGGCCGATGCTCGCGACACTCGGCGCGGCACCGGAGGACGCCGGCTGGGGGTGGGAGTGGAAGTGGGACGGGGTACGGGCGGTGGCGTACGTCGGCGGCGTTGGTGGGCTGCGGCTGATGACGCGCAACGATCGGGAGGTGTCGGCCACGTACCCGGAGCTGTCGTCGTTGGCGGGCGTTCGCCGGTCGATGGTGGTGGACGGGGAAATCGTGGCGCTGGACGAGGACGGCGCGCCGTCGTTCGCCCGGTTGCAGAACCGGATGCACGTACAGGCACCTGGTGAGGCACTGCTGCGTGCGGTGCCGGCGCGGTACTACCTCTTCGACATCGTCTGGCTGGCGGGCCGAGACCTGACCGCGCTGCCGTACGTCGAGCGGCGGGCGACCCTGGAAGACCTGCGGCTGCCGGCACCGGTGGAGATTCCGGCGGCGTTCACCGGTACCGATGTCCGGCCGGCGGATCTGCTGGCGGCGGCCGCGGACAACGGTCTCGAGGGTGTCATCGCCAAGCGGTTGGCCTCGACGTACCAGCCCGGCCGGCGTTCGCCGGACTGGGTCAAGGTGCCGTTGGCCCGTACCCAGGAAGTGGTCATCGTGGGGTGGAAGCCCGGCGGTGGCCGGCGGGCCGGGATGATCGGTTCGCTGTTGTTGGGTGCCTACGACGCGCAGGATCAGTTGCGGTACGTGGGTAACGTCGGCACCGGCTTCACCCAGCGGATGCTGCGCGACCTGGCCGAACAGTTGGCGCCGCTGCGGCGGTCGAGTTCGCCGATGGCGCAGCCACTGCCAGCCGCCGATGCGCGGCAGGCGCACTGGGTCGAGCCGGTGCTCGTCGCGGAGGTGCAGTACCGGACCTGGACCCCGGATGGCCGCCTTCGCCATCCGTCGTACCGCGGTCTGCGACCCGACCGTAACCCCGACGAGGCGCGGCTGCCCGAGTGACAGTTAACCACCACCTTGCTGTGTGGCGAGCCAGGCTGCCGCCCTGC
>DASRII010000418.1:0-5975 GCA_035650075.1 Micromonosporaceae bacterium
GAACGGCAGGGTGCGGTCGTACGCCCCGGTCGCCAGTACCAGCCGGTCCGCGGTGACGGTGCCGCGCGGCGTGTGCAGCCGGAACCCGGGCTCCACGAACCAGACCGGGGTACCGGGGCGGTAGGCACCCTCTACTGTGGACCAAAGCCGGCGGAACGCGCGCGGGCCGGGTTCGCCGGCTCGGTGTCGCCAGTACTGCCCGCCCGGACCCGGTGACGAGTCGAGCAGCACGACGTCGAGGCCGGCTCGGATCGCGGTGGCCGCGGCGGCGAGCCCGGCCGGTCCGGCGCCGACGACCGCCACGTCATGGTGCCCGGCCACGCTGGTGGTCTCCGCGCCGGCCGGTACCAGGCACGTGCGCTGGTTCGGCTCGCCGTCGACGGTGTCCAGGCAGCCGAAGCAGACGCCGATGCCACAGAAGATCCCGCTCATGCGAACCGCTCCGGCCGGAACGGGGCCGGGTCGACGGATGGCGGCGTACCGGTCAGGGCCGCCGCGACGAGCGCGCCGGTGGCCGGTGCCAGGCCGATGCCCGCACCTTCGTGGCCGCACGCGTGGTAGAGCCCGGGCACCCGCGGGTCAGCCCCGATCACCGGCAGGTGGTCCGGGCAGTAGGGCCGGAAGCCGGTGTACGAGCGGATCGCGGCGACCCGGGCGAGGAACGGGAACATGGCCACGGCCTGCGCGGCCAGCCGGCGCAGCACCGGCAGCGCGACAGTCCGGTCGAAGCCCACCCGCTCCCGGCTCGCTCCAATGAGGACGGTCCCGGACCGGGTACTCTCGATCACCGCCGACGACTCCAGTCCGACCTCGTCGCTCGCAACGTTCGCGGTGTACTCCGCGGCGTACACCTTGTGCCGGATGGTGTTCGGCGGCAGTGGCTGGGTGACGAGGATGAACCCGCGGCGGGGCGCGATCGGCAGCGGGACCCCGGCCAAGGCGGCCACGTCGCCACCCCAGGTACCGGCGGCGTTGACGACCGCCGCGGTCGGTACCTCGCCCTCGGCGGTACGTACGCCCGCGACCCGACCGCCGTCGCCCGAGCGGACGATGTCGGTTACCGCGACGCCGGTACGGACGACCGCACCCGCCGCCCGCGCGGCGCGCAAGAGGTTCGCGGTGGCCAGCATCGGTTGCACCTGGAGGTCCTCGGGATAGTGCATGCCGCCGGCGAGTCCGGGCGCCAGTTCCGGCTCGTACCCGGACAGCTCGTCGGCCGCGACGGTGGTAGCGGTGACACCCGCGTCCCGGTGCTCGCCCGCGAGCGCGGTCAACCCGGCGAGGCCGTCCGCGGACTCCGCCACCACGAGGCCGCCCTTGGGTTCGAACTCGATGCGCTCGGGCCCCAGCTCGCCGGCCAGCTCGTGCCACAGCCGGAGCGAGTGCAGCATGAGGGTCAGCTCCGGGCCGGGTGGCTTGTCGGAGACGAGCAGGTTGCCCTCGCCCGCACTCGACGTACCACCGGCGACCGGCCCGCGGTCGAGTACCTGCACCCGCAGCCCCGCGCGCGCCGCGTAGTACGCGCAGGCCGCCCCGATGATCCCCGCGCCGACGACGACCACGTCCGGCGCGCCGGTTGTCACAGCTGGAACCCCGCCGGGAACGGGTCCTCGGGGTCGAGCAGGTACTGGGCGGTACCGGTCAGCCAGGCCCGCCCGGTGACCGTCGGCACGACGGCCGGCTGGCCGCCGACCGTGGTCTGCTCGACGAGCCGGCCGACGAACCGGGTACCGATGTAGGACTCGTTGACGAAGTCGACGTCCAGCGGCAGCTCGCCACGGGCCCACAGCTGTGCCATGCGCGCCGAGGTACCGGTCCCGCACGGCGACCGGTCGAACCAGGCGGGGTGGATCGCCATGGCGTGCCGCGAGTGCTTGGCATCGGATCCAGGCGCCATCAGGTAGACGCCGTGGCAGCCGTTGATGCCCGGGTCCTCCGGGTGCACCGGTCGACCGGCGTCGTTGATGGCGTCCATGATGGACAGTCCGGCGTCGAGCAGCCTCCCCGACGCCGCCCGGTCGAACGGCAGTCCGAGGTCGGCGAGTGACACGATCGCGTAGAAGTTGCCTCCGAAAGCGAGGTCGTAGCCGACCCGGCCGTACCCTGGAATGTCCACAGTGGAGTCCAGCGCCACAGGGAACGACGGTACGTTCCGAATCGTCACCGCGGTCGCGGCACCATCGTCCCGGACGGCGACCTCGGCGAGCACCAGCCCGGCCGGCGTCTCGAGCCGTACGGTGGTCACCGGCGTGGTCACGGCGACCATGCCGGTCTCGACCAGGACGGTGGCGACGCCGATCGTGCCGTGTCCGCACATCGGCAGGCAGCCGGACACCTCGATGAACAGAACGCCGTAGTCGGCGTCCTGTCGGGTGGGCGGTTGCAGGATCGCGCCGGACATCGCGGAATGGCCACGCGGCTCGTACATCAGCAGGGTGCGGAGGTGGTCGAGATGCTCGACGAAGTACGACCGGCGCTGCGCCATCGTGTCGCCGGGGATGACGCCGACGCCTCCGGTGACGACCCGCGTCGGCATGCCCTCGGTGTGGGAGTCGACCGCGTGGAGCACGTGCCGGGATCTCATCGGGACGCCGCCTGCGCGGTGGCTTCCCGCACCGCCTCCGCCTGCTCCGCCGTGAGGGCCACGCGGGGTGGCCGGCAGGAGCCGCCGTACCGGCCGGCGCAGTCCATTGCCAACTTGATCGCCTGGACGAACTCGGTCCGCGCGTCCCACCGCAGCAACGGATGCAGCCGGCGGTACAGCGGCAGCGCGGTCTCGAGGTCGCTGCGCTGGACGGCGGCCCACAGGGCGGCGCATTCGGCGGGCAGCGCGTTGGGGATGCCGGCGATCCAGCCCGGCGCACCGGCCAGTCCCAGCTCGAGGACGACGTCGTCGGAGCCGACGATCAGGTCCAGCCCCGGTGCCAGTTCCGCGATCTCGTACGCCCGCCGCACATCTCCGGTGAACTCCTTCACCGCGACGATCAGCCCGTCGCCGTGCAACCGGCCGAGCAGTGCGGGCGTCAGATCGACCTTCGTATCGATCGGGTTGTTGTACGCCACGACGGGCAGCCCGACCTTGGCCACCTCCTCGTAGTGCCCGACGACCGCGCGCTCGTCGGCGCGGTACGCGTTCGGGGGCAACAGCATCACCGCCGGACAGCCGGCTTCGGCCGCCTGCTCGGCCCAGCGACGCGCCTCGAAGGCGCCGTACGCGGCGACGCCGGGAACGACGGCGAAGCCCGGCGGGGCCGCGGATCGGGCAGCCTCGACCACGGAGGTCCGCTCGGCGGCGGTGAGTGTCTGGTACTCGCCGAGCGATCCGTTGGGCACGACCCCGGCGCATCCGTTCCCGGCGAGCCAGGCCACGTGTTCGGCGTACCGGTCCAGGTCCACCGAGAGGTCGTCGCGGAACGGCAGTGCGGTGGCTACGAGGATGCCGTGCCACGGTGGTGGTACGGGAATGCTCATGGCTCATCCTCCCACGAGGCGGTAGAAGCGCCAGAAGCCGAAGTCCTCGATGGGCAGCACCTCGATGTCGGCGAAGCCGGCCGAGCGGGCGTACCCGCGCAGCGTGTCGGGGCGCATCACGGTGCCGGTACCGACCGACGGCTGCGAAGACATCCCGTCGGGCAGGCAGACGAGCAGGCTGAAGCCGTACATCAGCCGCTCGAGGTCGTCGCCCGGGACGGTGAACGAGTCGGCCACCGCCTCGTCCATCACGACGGCCACGCCCCCGGTACGCAGCGCCTGCCGCACGCCGGCCAGCACCTCGACGGGCCTCGGCATGTCGTGGACGCACTCGAACGCGAACACCGCGTCGTACTCCCCCACCGGCAGCCCCGCCGCGTCCGCCATCCGGAACCGTAACCGCTCGGTCAGGCCGGCGTCGGCAGCGTTGCGCCGCGCCAGCTCGACCGATGGCTCGTCTACGTCCCAACCGTCCACAGTGGCCAATGGGTACGCGCGCGCCAGCGCGATGGCCGACCACCCGGCACCGCACCCGATGTCCGCGATCCGCGCGCCGGGCCGGCTCAGCACGGTGTGCAGGTCCGGGACGGACGCGAGAGCGCCGGCCAGCCGGAGCTCGAACCACGGCCGGTTCATGTCGGCCTGGGACTCGCGCATGTCCACGCCGTACTCCGCCCAACCCACCCCGCCGCCACCGCGGTACGCCTCGACGAGTGCGGGCAGCTGTACGGCGGCCGCCCCGAGCATCCGGGCCAGCGGGGCCAGGTACGAGAGGCTGGTGGTGTCGGTGAGCACCTCGGCGGCACCCGGTGGCAGAGCGAACCGGCGGGTTTCTTGGGCTGGATCTGCGCCGACCGGAGGTCCGGGCGCCTGGCCGGCACGGCCGTCGCCGGTCACGGTCAGGATGCCGGAGCCGGCCTGCTGTTCGAGCCACTCTCGGGCGTACCGCTCCGCTCCTCCGGCGCGCGCCACCAGCTCGGCCGCGGTGGCGGGGCCGTCCTCGGCCAGCGCGCGGTACCAGCCGAGCCGGTCGCCGAGGTACACCGCCAGGACGTCGATCATATGTACGGTCGCGCCGAAGAGCCGCTCGCTGAACTCCTCGGCGGTGGGAGTTGCCTGGGTCATACCGTCGAGACTAGATCCGCGATTCGGTCCGCCGACTCGGGACGGCCGAAGAGCCACCCCTGCGCCGTGTCGCACTCCAGCTCGCGCAGCCGGCCGGCCTGCGCCTCGTTCTCGACTCCCTCCGCCGTCGTCGACAGCCCGAGACCGTGCGCGAGCCGGATGAGGGAACCGACCAACCGGTCCTTCGTCGGATCGGGTCCGTCGGCGCCGCCCAGTCCGTCCACAAAGGACTGGGCGAGCTTGAGCGTGTGGACCGGCAGGGTGCACAGGTACGCCAGGTTGGAGTACCCGGTGCCGAAGTCGTCTATCGCGATCCGCACGCCCAGCGACGACAACGCGTGGATGTTCTCGAGCGGCTCGCCGGCGCCGGTCATCAGTGCGCTCTCGGTCAGCTCGAGTTGCAGCAGGCCCGGGTCGAGCCCGGTCTCCGACAGGATCCGGCGGGCGGCATCGACCACTGTGGAGTCCTGGATCTGCCGGACCGCCATGTTGACGCTCAACAGCAGCCCGCCCGGTCCCGCTCGCCAACTCCGGGCCTGCCGGCACGACTCCTCCAGCACCCACAGCCCGAGCGGCACGATGAGCCCGGTCTCCTCGGCGAGGTAGATGAACGTGCTGGGCATCAGCAGCCCCAGCTCGGGATGCTGCCAGCGGACGAGTGCCTCGACCCCGCAGATAGCCTCGTCGGCCAGGCGCACCAGCGGTTGGTACTCCACAGTGAACTCACCGCGCTCGAGCGCGGCCGGCATCGTCGTCGCGAGCCGGTAGCGGGCCAGCTCGCGGTCGTGCCGCTCGGCATCGAAGACACTTCGCCGGCGCTTGCCGGCCGACTTCGCCCAGGACAGGGTCGTATCCGCCGCCTTGACCAGATCGGCGATCGTCGTACCTTCGGTGGGTCGTTCGACGACCCCGACACTGGCCGAGATGGACAGTTCGTGCCCGTCGATCTGCACGGGCGGCTCCAGGACGTCCAGCACGGCGTCCGCGATGCCGACCGTTTCCTCGAGGCCGGTCGAGCGAGCCACGACGATCAGGAACTCGTCGCCGCCCATCCGCCCGACCAGGTGGCCGAAACGCTTGACGCATTGGTGGAGCCGATCGGCCACCGCCACCAGGAGCCGGTCCCCGACGTAGTGGCCGAGCGCGTCGTTGACCACCTTGAAGCCGTCGAGGTCCACATAGCACAGTCCGATCCGTTGCTGCGGCGAGTCGGTGGCGAACAACTCGGCCATCCGCTCGAAGACGTACCGGCGGTTGGGCAGGCCGGTCAACGGGTCGTGCCGGGCCTGGTGCCGCAACTCGGCGTGCAGCAGTTGGCGTTCGGTGATGTCCTGCATGATCGAGACCATGTACGCCGGCCGGCCGTCCTCGTCCCGCAA
>DASRII010000419.1:0-5567 GCA_035650075.1 Micromonosporaceae bacterium
TCAGTCTGGTGCTGGCCGTGACGAGCCTCGTTGTCGGTACGAGTCGGGCGGCCGCGTTGATCTGGTTCGCCGCCGCGCTGGCCGTCCTCTGTGGAGAGTCGATCGTCGAGCGACGAGTCCTGCACCGACCGCAGCCGTTGGCACCGCCGGACCAGCTCGCCGCGGATGACGCGATCCGGTCCCGCTCACTGCACGTGCTGGCGGCGGCCGGGACGACTCTGGTGCTGTACTGCGTACTCGGTCAACTCGCTGCCCTGCGCCCGGCGTTGGCCGGCGATGCCGGTCAGCTGGTGGAGGCGGCAGCCATTCTCGGCGTGTTCGTCGCGCCGGTGATCGGCCTGGTCGCCGCGTCCGCGCGCCCGCGGATCCCGCTGCGGACAGCATGATCGTCGAGGTCGATCCGGCGAGTCCCGTCCCGCCGTACGAGCAGGTCCGGCACCAGCTCGCCACGATGATCGGTACCCGCGTCCTGCCCGCCGGCACGCAACTGCCCACGATCCGCCAGCTCGCCGCGGACCTGGGCCTGGCGGCCAACACGGTGGCGCGGGCGTACCGCGAGCTCGAGGCGGAGGGCCTCGTGGTCAGTCGGGTGCGGCACGGAACGACGGTCGCGGGCCGACCGGCCGGTCTGCCGCGGGCCGAGGTACGTCGGCGGCTGACGGAGGCCGCCGATGCCTACGCGGCGGTGGTTCGCCAACTCGGTGTGCCCACCGATGAGGCGCATGCGGCCCTTGACCGCGGGCTGTCCCAGTCCTAACGTCGGTAAATCAGGAAACTTTCTTATCAGTTTTGCGCACGCTCGGGAGGGTCCATGCGCAGGCTCGTTGCGGTCCTCGCCGTACTGTCGGCCGTTGTCGTCGCGACCCCGGCGGCCGCCTCGGCACATGGTGGGGGCGGCGGCTTCGTGCCGCGTCAGGTCGGCTACTTCACTCAGTGGGGCATCTACGGCCGGCAGTTCTACGTGAAGAACCTCGACACCAATGGGACGGCGGCGCGGCTCAGCCACGTCAACTACGCGTTCGCCAACGTCAGCGCCGAGGGTCGGTGCTTCGAGGCCAACGCGGCGGGGCAGGGCGACGCGTGGGCCGACTACCAGTGGCCGGTGCCTGCCGAGCTGAGCGTCGACGGCGTCGGCGACACGTGGGGTGAGCCGCTCAACGGAAACTTCGGCCAGCTCCTGAAACTCAAGCAGAAGTACCCGAACCTGAAGGTGCTGTTGTCGATCGGCGGCTGGACCTGGTCGACGTACTTCTCCAACGCCGCCCTGCCGGAGAACCGCGCGGCGTTCGTGGCGAGCTGCCTCGACCTGTTCATCAAGGGCAACCTGCCGGTACTCGACGGCGGCAGCGGCGGACCCGGTTCGGCCGCCGGCGTATTCGACGGCATCGACCTGGACTGGGAGTGGCCCAACTGGCCGGGCGAGGCGGACAACGTCATCCGCCCCGAGGACCGGGTCAACTTCACCGGACTGGTGGCCGAGTTCCGCCGGCAGCTCGACACGTACGGCCGGCAGGTCGGGCGGCACCTCGAGCTGACCGCGTTCCTCCCGGCCAACGCGGGCGCAATCGACGCTGGCTTCGAGGTCAAGAAGGTCTTCAAGCACCTCGACTTCGCCACCCTGCAGGGGTACGACTTCCACGGCACGTGGGAGACGATGACGAACCACCAGTCGGCCCTGCGCCCGCCGACCAGCGCGCCGGACTTCACAGTGGACGGTACGGTCCGGGCCTGGCTCGACCGCGGCGCACCGGCCCGGAAGCTCGTGGTCGGCATCCCGTACTACGGCCACGGCTGGACGGGCGTGATCGGCGGAGGAGACGGCCTGTTCCAGGAGTCGGCCGGCGCGGCGCCGGCGACCTGGGAGGCTGGATCCGAGGACTACAAGGTGCTCGCCACCCTGCCCGCGGCGGGCTACACGCTCTACCGTGACATCAGCGCCGGCCACGCCTGGCTGTTCAACGGCGAGACGTTCTGGACGTTCGACGACCCGTTCGTCGTCCTGCAGAAGAGCCTCTACATCCGTACCCGCGGGCTCGGCGGCGCGATGGTCTGGTCGCTGGACGGCGACGACACCAACGCGACCCTCACCCGCACCATCCACTTTGGACTGGGCCGTTAGACCCCTAGTTCTGTAGCGCACGCAGCAGCAGGACGACGCCGACGATGGTGCCGAAGGCCACGATGACCACGCGCAGAACGGCCTGCGGCACCCGCCGGGCGATGCTGGCGCCCGAGTACCCGCCGAGCAGCGTGGCGGGCGCCAGCACCGCCACCGCGGCCCAGTTGACCGGACCGAACGCGGCGTACGCCAGCACCGAACCCACCCCGATCACCGCGGACACCGCGTTCTTCAGGGCACTCACCCGGCGGAGCGTGTCGTCGATCACCAGACCGAGTACCGCGACCAGCATCACGCCGAGCGCGGCATTGAAGTAGCCGCCGTACACCGCCCCGAGGAAGACCAGCGAGTGCAGGGCGATCTGGGCCCGGCGCGGTGATCCGTGGACTGGGTTCCCGACCACCCGGCGCAGCCGGTCCTGAATGGCGAGGACCAGGGTCGCACCGAGTACGAGGAACGGCACGACCAGCTCGAACGTCTCCTGTGGAGTAGCGAGGAGCAGGGCGCAGCCGGCCGCGGTACCGGCCACGACCGTCGGGGCGAGGCGGCGCAACCGCTGACCCTGCCCCTCCAGGTCCTTCCGGCTACCGACGACACTGGCCAGGTAGCCGGGACACACCGAAACGGAGTTCGTGACGCTCGCGGAGATCGGCGGCAGGCCGACCGCGACCAGTGTCGGGAAGGTCACGAGCGAACCGCCCCCGGCGACGGCGTTGACGGTACCCGCGCCCAGTCCGGCGGCGAGCAGCAAGGCGGCATCGGTCAGCTCCATCGTCCGCCGAGGCTAGCGGTTGAGGCGGCCCGCGTCGCGCCGGGTGTTGGCGCGACCGGCGTCATGGCCGGTGAGCCGGCGTCCCGGCTCCGGCGTAGCATTGGTCGCGCGACGGACGAGTCGACCGGGCGGCCGCGTCGGTGGGTTTGCCCACCGCCGAGGAACGTCCGGGCTCCACAGGGCAGGGTGGTTGCTAACGGCAACCCGGGGTGACCCGCGGGACAGTGCCACAGAAAACAGACCGCCGGGGTGCGCGAGCACGCCGGTAAGGGTGAAACGGCGGGGTAAGAGCCCACCAGCATCCCGGGTGACCGGGATGGCTCGGCAAACCCCACCTGGAGCAAGGCCAAGAAGGGTCGGGTCGAGAGGCTCGGCCTGCGCAGGCGCCAAGGGTGGCCCGCCCGATGCCTGCGGGTAGGCCGCTGGAGCCTGTCGGCAACGGCAGGCCGAGATGGATGGCCGCCGGCCGGCGACGCCGTACGGGGTCGCCGGTCACAGAACCCGGCGTACAGGTCGACTCGTCCGTCGCACCCTCCTGACCTGCGGTTTCTCTCCTCGCTATTCGTCGACAACGATGTGATGTTCGTGGAAATCCACGGAATCGCTCGTATGTCCGCGAACACAGGGGAGGCGTTCTAGGCTCGAAGTAACGCGATCACGTGGCACGCCGGCGCATCCATGACCAAGTTCAGTGAGCGCAACGGAGGGGAAACCTACATGTCTGCCACGGCGGAAGCGTCGGCGGCCAATGGAATCCGGCCATTCGAGATCGAGATCCCCGACACGGAACTCGAGGCGCTGCGCACTCGCGTAATGGCTACGCGCTGGCCCGAGAAGGAGACTGTCGCAGATCAGTCGCAGGGGGTGCAGTCGGCGACGATTCAGGCACTCGCTCGCTATTGGGCGTCAGACTACGACTGGCGCAAATGCGAGGCGAAACTGAACGCGCTACCGCAGTTCATGGCCGAGATCGATGGTCTCGACATCCATTTCATTCACGTCCAGTCGCGTCACGAGAACGCGTTGCCGCTGATCATCACGCA
Source organism: Micromonosporaceae bacterium (assembly GCA_035650075.1). GTDB lineage: Bacteria > Actinomycetota > Actinomycetes > Mycobacteriales > Micromonosporaceae > DASSUC01. The sequence continues at coordinate 3,935 of DASRII010000419.1, forward strand.
CGGCTGGCCCGGCTCGGTTGTCGAGATGCTCGACGTCGTCGGCCCGCTCACCGATCCGACGGCGTACGGCGGCACCGCGCAGGACGCGTTCCACCTGGTGATTCCATCGATGCCGGGATACGGATTCTCAGCCAAGCCGGCGGATACCGGCTGGGATCCCGCCCGCGTGGCAGCTGCCTGGGTGGAGTTGATGAAACGCCTTGGGTACAAGCAATTCGTGGCGCAAGGCGGCGACTGGGGTGCGATCGTCGTGGACATGATGGGTGCCCAGGCACCTCCGGAACTGCTCGGCATTCACACCAACATGCCCGGCACCGTTCCACCCGACGTCTCGAAGGCACTCGCGTCGAGCGTGCTCGGCGCCGGAGATCCGCGACCATCCGGCCTTTCGCCGGAGGAAAGCCGCGCCTACGACCAGCTGAGCCGCGTATTTACGAAGGGCATCGGCTACGCGGTCGAGATGGGGTCGCGCCCGCAGACCCTGTACGGCATTGCGGATTCACCCGTCGGCCTGGCGGCGTGGATGCTCGACCACGACGCGAAGAGTCTGGAGGACATCTCACACGCCTTTGTCGACGAGCAACCCGTTGGCAGCCTCACCCGGGACCGGATCCTCGACAACATCACGCTCACCTGGTTGACGAACACGGGGATTTCTTCGGCCCGCCTCTACTGGGAGAACAAGGTCGGGTTCTTCGACGTCAAGGGTGTCTCCGTCCCGGCCGCCGTGAGTGTCTTTCCTCGGGAGCTGTATCAAGCACCGCGAAGTTGGGCCGAAGATGCTTATCCCCGACTCATCTACTTCAACGAGGTCGACAAGGGCAACCACTTTGCGGCCTGGCAGGAACCGGAGATCTTCGCGAACGAAGTCCGGGCCGGACTCCGGTCCCTTCGGTAGGCGACCGTGTCCGAACGTCTGCACATGCCATCGCTCGGCGGGGCGACCGAGTGGCTCAACTCCGGGCCACTCGGCCCCGCCGAGCTGCGCGGCCGGGTCGTCCTCGTCGACTTCTGGACTCTGACGTGCATCAACTGGCTGCGCACGCAGCCGTACGTTCGCGCGTGGTCGAAGGCGTACGGGGGTGACGGGTTGATCGTCATCGGCGTCCACACGCCGGAGTTCTCGTTCGAGCACGACATCGATCGCGTGCGAATGGCGACAGGGGAGCGAGGGATCGACTACCCGGTTGCGGCCGACAACGACTACGCGATCTGGACTGCCTTCGACAACCATTACTGGCCGGCGCTCTACTTCGTCGACGCCGACGGCATCATTCGCGATCACCACTTCGGCGAGGGGCGCTACGAGGAGTCGGAGCGTGTCATTCAGCGGCTACTCGGCGTGGAGCGCCCGCTCGTCTCCGTCGAAGGGTCCGGCGTGGAGGCGGAGGCCGACTGGGAGAGCTTGCGTACGCCCGAGACGTACGTCGGCTACGGGCGCGGCGAGCGTTTCGCCTCACCGGACGGCGGCGGGTTCGACGAATCCCGGGCTCACGTGTTCCCCGGGTACCTGCCCTTCAACCACTGGGCGCTGTCCGGGGAGTGGACGATCAGGCGGGAGAATGTCGTGCTCGATGTGGCCGGTGGGAGCATCGCCTGCCGGTTCCAGGCGCGCGACGCGCATCTCGTGATG
>DASRII010000420.1:0-8049 GCA_035650075.1 Micromonosporaceae bacterium
CGGCTGCTACCCGATCCACTGCATGCGGACGCTGGCCCAGTCGCTCGTCGAACCCACCGTCGTCTCGGCGTGGGCCAAGCTGCGCAGTCCCGGCGTGGACCGGTACATGACCGCGACGTTCCGTTATCCGGGCGGGCTGACCGGGCAGATCACGGCGTCGATGTGGTCGGCGCGGGTGCTGTCGCTGTCCGCCCGGGTGGTCGGGGAGTCCGGTGAGCTGCGGGTGTTCAACTACGTCATGCCGGGGCCCTACCATCGGCTGACCGTGCGCACCAAGGCCGGTACCCGCCGGGAGAAGATCGCCGGCGAGACGACGTACACCCATCAGCTCCGCGCGTTTGCCGACGCCGTGTTGCGCGGGGGACGGGTACTCACCGACGCGCGCGACGCGGTCCGGACGATGAGCCTCATCGACGATGTGTACCGGGCCGCGGGCCTGGAGCCGCGTACCGGAGCCATGGCCTAGGTCGTCTCCTCGAGCCCTTCGCGCGCCCGCACGAGTGCCCGTGACACCTGGCCGAACTGCTCCCGGTCGAACGTGCCGAACAGGTAGACGGGCGTTCCCTGGTACTCGCCCCAGATCTCGTACGGCCGGCGCAGTACCCGACCCAGCGCCGTCGGCAGGAACGTGACCGCGATCGTGCCGATCACGGCGACCGCCACGGCGACGCCGATGTTGGCGGTCCGGCCGCTGCGGATCGCGACGACGACCAGCGCCAGCAACCCGATCACGACGGCCAGCCCGGCGAGGGCCGGTACGTGGAACGGGTCACGCATCCCTCGGCGTTGCCCGACGTTGTCGAGCTCGACGATGGGGTAGCGGTCGTCGTCGACGACGCACCAGAACATGGTCACGCAGATGCGCACCCGGGTCCGGCTGGACGATCCTGCATACAGCACCCGATCGTCGGCCTGCACAAGCCGGATGGTATCCGGATGAGAGGGCGGCCGCGAGAGGAGCGAGCCCGGATCACCCGGGGTGTGCCGTTGTCGCCGCCCCGTGACAGGATCGCTGGGTGACGACGCCGATGCAGCACGGCCCGGAGGAGCGCCCAACCTGGCGCGACCACCCGGCCGAGCCCCCTGGGCTGGCCGGCGGCGAGTCGCGGGCGTACGACCGGGTCAACGGTACGGACTGGCCGGTTGGCGACCCCTGGGCAACCGACGAGCCGGCTGACTGGGTACCCCCGGGTTGGCCCGCACCGGTCCCGCGCGGCCCTCGCCGCCCGCTGCGGGCAGCTCTGGTCGCGGCTGCCGTCGCGGTCGGCGCGGCGCTGCTCGGCGTGCCGTATGGCCTCCTCTGGGCGAAGCTCGCCCCGGAGCCCGTGCTGTTCAAGGTCAACGGTGGCTTCTACCCGCAGTCCGGGCTCTATCCGGTGGACTCACAGCCGGAGCAGTTCATGGCCGACGACGGGTGGTTCATGCTCCTCGGCGTCGGGTTCGGGGTGGTCGCGGCGATCGTCGTCTGGCTCGCGCTGCGGCGGTGGCGGGGACCGTTGCTGCTGTTCGCGCTGATCGTGGGCGCCGTGGCCGGCGGCGTGCTGGCTTGGCGGCTGGGTCACCAGCTGGGTCTGGAGGAGTACCAGCGCCTGCTCGCCCAAGCCCCCGAGGGCACCAACCTCGATCTGCCGGCCGACCTGCAGATCGCCCACGACGGCACATGGTTCGGCGTGATTCCCAAGATCTCCGGGGTGCTGCTCGCGGAGGCGTTCGGCGCGGCACTGGCGTACACGTTGCTCGCCGGCTGGTCCCGGCACCCGACGCTGCGGCCCGTGACGGCGCCCGCGCCCGACCTGGCGCCCTGGGACACGGCCGAGCCGGTCAGTTCGGGCTCGACGGCACCGCAAGCTGGGACATCGGCACCGGCACCGCACGGACCCGACGCAGCAGACCCGCCTCTCGCTCGAGAATGACCAGCTCGGCCCGTAGCCGGGCCGCGGTGTCCGGGATAGCCAGCAGTTGCTGCCGCTCGTCGAGGGTCAACATCGCGGTCGCGGCCACCAGGTGGGACAGCACCGTCGGGTCCTCCGGCAGTTGCTCGGCCGTAGCCGGTGAGCCCGGGCCGACGAGCCCGAGGTAGCCGCGGAAGCTGGCGAGCACGCGCGGGGCGAGGTGCTCGGCGAAACCCGGTTCGCCGATCGATTCGTCGAGGTACTCGATCTGGGCGGTCAGGTACGGCGACGACTCCGAGTCCACGCTGGTGATCCGGAACCGCCGGCGCCCGACCGTGACGATGTCGAAGCGCCCGTCGGGACGCTCGGTGATCTGGCGCAGCTCGGCGGTACAGCCGACGTCGTGCAGGGTCACCGGCGCCGCCGCGAGGCTGCCGACCGGAGCGCCGTCCGGGCGGGTCTGCCGCTCGACCTCCCAGCCCTGCTGGATCGCGACCACGCCGAACTGCCGCGCCTGATCCGCGGGCTGATCCATCAGATCCCGGACCAGGGCCCGGTACCGCTCCTCGAAGACGTGCAGCGGCAGGACCAGCCCGGGAAACAACACCGTGCCCAGAGGGAACAGCGGCAGCTGCGCGAGAGCCACGCCGTCGAGACTAACCCGGACAGCTCATTAGACTCGCAAGAGTGCTGAATCGCATCGACCTGCGCGGGACGTCCCGCGATCCGCGCGGTCTGCTGCCACGCGCGGCGCTCGACGTGTCCGCCGCCACCGAGGCGGTCCGGCCGATCGTCGAGTCGGTGCGCGAACACGGGTTCGACGCCGTGCTCGAGGCGAGTGAGCGCTTCGACGGGGTACGCCCGGCCGAGCTGCGGGTGCCGGCCTCGGCGCTCGCCGACGCCGAACGCGACCTCGAGCCCGACGTGCGGGCCGCCCTGCGGGAGTGCATCGACCGCGCCCGCCGGGTGCATACCGACCAGCGGCGTCCCGACGTGACGACGCAGGTCGTACCGGACGGCACGGTCACCGAGCGCTGGATTCCCGTCGGCCGGGTCGGCCTCTACGTGCCGGGAGGGCTGGCGCGGTACCCGTCGACGGTCGTGATGAACGTCGTCCCGGCACAGGTCGCGGGCGTCGGGTCGCTCGCCGTCGCCAGTCCGCCGCAGCGGGAGTACGGCGGCCGCCCCGACCCGCGGATCCTCGCGGCGTGCGCGCTGCTGGGCGTGGACGAGGTCTACGCGGTGGGCGGGGCACAGGCGATCGCGATGTTCGCGTACGGCGTGGTGGGCGTGGAGTCGGTCGATCTCGTCACCGGACCGGGCAACGTGTACGTGACCGCCGCCAAGCGACTGCTGCGCGGGGTCATCGGCATCGACGCGGAGGCCGGGCCGACGGAGATCGCGATCCTCGCCGACGACAGCGCGGACCCCGTGCACGTGGCCGCCGACCTGATCAGCCAGGCCGAGCACGACACGCTCGCGGCGAGCGTGCTGGTCTCGTTGTCGCCGGCGCTGGTCGACGCGGTGGACGCCGAGCTGGTCCGGCAGGTCGCCGCGACCAAGCACCAGGAGCGGATCACCGCCGCGCTCACCGGGCCGCAGTCGGGCGCGGTACTCGTGGACGACCTCGAGGCCGGGCTGCGGGTGGTCGACGCGTACGCCGCCGAGCACCTGGAGATCCAGACCCGGGACGCCCGGGAAGTGGCGATGCGGGTACGCAATGCCGGCGCGATCTTCGTGGGACCGCATTCACCGGTGTCGCTGGGTGACTACTGCGCCGGCTCCAACCACGTGCTGCCGACCGGTGGCTGCGCCCGCCACTCGTCCGGCCTGTCGGTGGACACGTTCCTGCGCGGGGTGCACATCGTCGAGTACTCCGCGGCCGCCTTGCGCGACGTTGCCCACCACGTGGTGGCGCTCGCGAACGCCGAGGACCTGCCGGCGCACGGCCAGGCCGTAACGGCGCGGTTCGACCGGTGAACCGTCCACCCTGGCTCCCGCTGCGGGAGGAGTTGCGCGGGCTCGAGCCGTACGGCGCGCCGCAGCTCGACGTACCGGTACGGCTGAACACGAACGAGAACTCGTACCCCGTACCCGACGATGTGGTGGCCGCGATCGAGAAGGCGGTGGGGGCGGTACTCCGCGACCTCAACCGGTACCCGGACCGGGACGCGCTGGCCTTGCGCGCCGATCTGGCCTCCTACTTGGGAGTGCGACCGGACCAGACCTGGGCCGCCAACGGGTCCAACGAGATCCAGCAGCAGTTGCTGCAGGCGTTCGGTGGGCCGGGGCGGTGCGCGCTCGGCTTCGTGCCGGCGTACTCCATGCACCCGCTGCTGTGCGCCGGTACCGCGACCGCCTGGGTCCGCGGCCACCGGGACAGCAACTTCGACCTCACCGTCGACAGCGCCGTCGCGCAGGTTCACGAGCACCGGCCGGACGTGGTGTTCCTCTGCTCGCCGAACAACCCGACCGGTACCGCGCTCGGGCTCGACGTCGTGTCGGCCGTGCTGGACGTGGCGCCCGGCATGGTGGTGGTGGACGAGGCGTACGCCGAGTTCGCCCGGCCGGGCACACCGAGCGCGCTGTCGCTGCTCGACCGGTACCCGCGGCTCGTCGTCACTCGCACGATGAGCAAGGCGTTCGCGTTCGCCGGGGTGCGGTTGGGCTACCTCGCGGCCCATCCCGCGGTAGTCGAGGCGGTGCAGCTCGTCCGCCTGCCCTACCACCTGTCCGCCCTCACCCAGGCCGCCGCCCGCGCGGCGTTGGCGCAGGCCGACGCGCTGCTCGAGACCGTGGCGGCCGTCAAGGCGCAGCGGGACCGCATCGTGTCGGTGTTGACCGGGATGGGGTACACGGTGGCGCCGAGCGACGCCAACTTCGTCCTCTTCGGACGGTTCGCAGACGAACGCGAGGCGTGGCAACGGTTCCTGGACCGTGGCGTGCTCGTCCGTGATGTCGGGCTGTCCGGCTGGCTGCGGGTCACCGCGGGTACACCGTCCGAAGTGGACGCTTTTCTCACCGCGGCGAAGGAGGTGCTGTGATGGCGCGTACCGGACGGGTCGAGCGCGAGACGGCGGAATCCAAGGTGCTGGTCGAGCTGGACCTCGACGGTACCGGTGTCGCCGACGTGGCCACCGGTATCGGGTTCTTCGACCACATGCTCGCCCAGCTGGCCAAGCACGGCGGGATCGACCTGCGGGTGTCCACTGTGGGCGATCTCGAGGTCGACGCGCACCACACCGTGGAGGACACCGCACTGGCCCTCGGCGCGGCACTGGCCCAGGCGCTCGGCGACAAGGCCGGCATCCGGCGGTACGGTCACGCGCTCGTGCCACTCGACGAGGTACTGGTGCAGGCCGCGGTCGACGTGTCCGGCCGGCCGTACGTGGTGCACGACGAGCCGGCCCTCGCGCCGTACATCGGCCCGGTCTACCCGACCAGCCTGACCCGACACGTCTGGGAGTCGCTCGGTCAGGCGGCCCGGTTGACCCTGCACGTGTCGGTCCTGCGAGCTGCCCGCGCAGGCGCCCAGCCGGACGCGCACCACGTGGTCGAGGCCCAGTTCAAGGCGGTGGCCCGGGCGTTGCGCGACGCCGTCACCCTCGACCCGCGGGTCGGCGGGGTGCCCAGCACCAAGGGTGTCCTATGAGGACGGTGGTGGTACTCGACTACGGGTCGGGGAACCTGCGGTCGGCCGAGCGCGCCGTGGCGCGGGTCGGTGCGCGGGTGACCGTCACCTCCGACCTGACCGCGGCGGCGGACGCCGACGGGTTGGTGGTACCGGGCGTCGGGGCGTACGCCGCCTGCATGGCGGGCGTCGAGGCGCTCGACGCGGGACCGGTCGTCGCCGAGCGGGTCGCCGCCGGCCGGCCGGTACTGGGCATCTGCGTCGGCATGCAGATTCTGTTCGAGTACGGCGAGGAGCACGGTGTCGTGACCAAGGGACTCGGGCTGCTACCGGGCGGGGTGACCCGGCTGGCCGCCGAACGGGTACCGCACATGGGTTGGAACACCGTGGCCGTACCGTCCGACTCCCGCCTGTTCGCCGGCGTCGAACCGGGGACGCGGTTCTACTTCGTCCACTCGTACGCCCCCGCGCCCAACCAAGCGCTGGCCGCGGTTGCCCACGTCACCACGACCACCCATGGCGAGCCGTTCGTCGCCGCGGTCGAGCGGGGTCCACTGTGGGCGACCCAGTTCCACCCCGAGAAGTCCGGCGACGCCGGCGCGACGCTGCTGCGCAACTGGGTCGAGTCCCTGTGATCGACAGGGGAGTGGAGTGAGCAAGGAGCGGGCTCGGCGTCGGGCGGAGCGGGAGGCCGAGGCGGCCCGGGTACGGGCGGCCCGCGCCGCGCGGCTCGCCCGGCGCCAGCGACGGCAGGCCCTGCTGAGGAAGTTGACCCCGCGCCTGAAGGGGGGGCGGACCGGCAGGATGTTCGCCCGGCGCAGCAGAGCCGAGCGGGCCGGCATCGCCGTCGCGGGCGCCGGGGCGCTGTTGCTGATCTGGATGCTGGTCGACACGATCGCGTTGAAGGTCGGGCTGACCGCGTTGCTCGTGCTGGCGATGCCGGCGCTGGTCGTACTCACACTCGATCGGAGGACCTGAGGAATGGATCTGCTACCTGCGGTCGACGTCGCCGACGGGCGGGCCGTGCGACTCGTACAGGGTGCGGCCGGCACCGAGACGGGATACGGCGACCCGATCGAGGCGGCCATGGCCTGGCAGCGCGGCGGTGCACAGTGGATCCATCTCGTCGACCTGGACGCGGCGTTCGGTCGGGGCTCGAACGCGCAACTGCTGGCCGACGTCGTCAAGCGGCTCGACGTGGCGGTCGAGCTGTCCGGCGGTATCCGCGACGACGCGTCGCTGCGTAGCGCTCTGGCGACGGGGGCGGCCCGGGTCAACATCGGCACCGCGGCACTCGAGGATCCACAGTGGTGCGACCGGGTCGTGGGCGAGTACGGCGACCGCGTCGCGATAGGGCTGGACGTTCGCGGCCGCACCCTGTCGGCCCGCGGCTGGACGCGGGACGGCGGCGATCTCTTCGAGGTGCTGGCCCGGCTGGACCGCGCCGGCTGCGCGCGCTACGTCGTCACCGACATCCTCGAGGACGGCATGCTCCGCGGGCCGAATCTCGATCTGCTACGCGATGTCTGCGCGCGTACCGACCGGCCGGTCATCGCCAGTGGCGGAGTGTCCACACTGGACGATCTGCGGGCACTGCGTAACCTCGAGTCGGCTGGCGTAGAGGGCGTGATCGTCGGAAAGGCACTCTACGTGGGGGCGTTCACCGTACCCGAGGCGCTAGAGGTGCTGCGTCGAGGCTAAGTGCAGGACAATCCACGAGGAGAAGCCCATGGCAACCTTCACCCGGTCCGACGATCTGCAAGGAGCGGAGTTCATCCGCGCGGATCTGCGTGGCGCCCGGTTCGTCGAGGCCGACCTGTCCGGCGTCGTGATGCGCGAAGTCAACGTGCACCGGGCGGACATCGATGCACCGTGGCTGTCCAACGGCGAGAGCTTCCTGCTCGTCAACGGCGTCGATGTGATCCCACTCGTCGAGGCCGAACTCAACCGCCGCTTTCCCGGCCGCGAAGACCGGCGCGCCGCGGATCCGGATGGCCTGCGCGCGGCTTGGGCCGTGCTCGAGCGCACCTGGGCGACCACGCTCGAGCGCGTCGCGGCGATGCCGGCCGGCACGGTCGACGTGTCGGTGGACGGTGAGTGGTCGTTCGCGCAGACGCTGCGGCACCTGGTCATGGCCACGGATGTCTGGCTGCGCCGGGCGATCCTGGAAATCGAACAGCCATTCCACCCCATCGGTCAGGCGAACCCCAGCGCCGAGGACGACGGCTTGGACATGTCGATCTTCATGACGGACACCCCGTCGTACGCCGACGTGCTCGAGGTCCGGGCGGACCGCGTCGCCATGGTGCGCGACTTCCTCGCCAACGTCACCACAGACGAGCTGGCCACGACGCGCAAGAACCCGTGGGCCCCCGAATACCCGGAGACCACCCTCTCCTGCCTGCACGTGATCCTCGAAGAGGAGTGGGAGCACCACCGCTACGCCGTACGCGATCTGAACGCCATCGAGGCGATGGCCGACGCCTGAGCCGGTAGTCACCGATCGTCTGCGGCCTAGCCATCCCG
>DASRII010000421.1:0-8257 GCA_035650075.1 Micromonosporaceae bacterium
CTCATCCGCAGCCAGATAGCCGCGACGCTGGTCGGCTCGATCTCGTACGTGATCGGCACCCAGGTCGTCCAGGGCCTCGCGTTCCTGCTCACGTTCCTGCTGAAGGCGACTTGGCCGCTGAAGGTGATGGTGCTGTGGCCGGCTACGGCGTCGGGAGTGATGATCTCGCCCGAGAAGCCGTACCCCGAAGCACCCGACTGGTGGGTCGGCGGTCTGATCCTGCTCGGGTACGGGATCCTCTTCGGCGTGATCGGTACGCTGATCATGCGCAAACGCGACATCTCGTAGCCAACGAGCTCGAACGGGCCGGCGTCGCTGACGCCGGCCCGTTCTTGTGCGCGTAGCCTTGACAAGCACCTTGTTTACCCGTCATCCGTGCGTGAAAGAGGGCGAAAAGCGGCCGTGTCTACACAGCAGACATCGCAGGGCAACCCGCTGGCGGGCTTCGGTCCGAACGAGTGGATCGTCGAGGAGATGTACCAGCGTTACCTCGCCGATCCGCAGGGTGTGGACCCGGCGTGGCACGACTTCTTCGCTGACTACAAACCGTCCGTCGAGCCGGCGGCTCCGAAGCAAGCCGCGATGAAGACCGCTCAGGCGGAGCCCGCGGAGAAGCCGGCTGCCGCCGTACCCCCGAAGCCGGAAGCCAAGCCCACGACGGCCCCGCAACCGGCTGCGTCTGCCCGACCCTCCGCGGCGGGGGCCGGCGCCGGCGCGCCATCCTTCACAGCGACTTCCACCACGCCCATCCGCGGCGTCGCCGCCGCGATCGTCAAGAACATGGACGCGTCGCTGGCCGTGCCGACCGCGACGAGCGTGCGGGCGGTGCCGGCCAAGCTGCTCGCGGACAACCGCATCGTCATCAACAACCACCTCGCGCGCGGCCGCGGCGGGAAGGTGAGCTTCACCCACCTGATCGGGTACGCGGTGGTCCGCGCGCTCGGCGAGCACCCGGAGATGAACAACGCGTATTCGGTTGTCGCCGACGAAGTCGGCGGAGCGAAGGCTGGCACAGCCGGTAAGCCGATGCTTGTCATTCCCGAGCACGTGAACATCGGGCTCGCGATCGACCTGCAGCGGCCGGACGGCTCGCGGACGCTCGTCGTGCCCAGCATCAAGGCCGCCGAGCAGATGGACTTCCGGCAGTTCTGGCAGGCGTACGAAGACATCGTGCGGCGGGCCCGGCGCAACGAGCTGACGATGGACGACTACGCGGGGACGACGATCTCGCTGACCAACCCGGGCGGCATCGGCACCGTGCACTCGATCCCGCGGCTGATGCCCGGGCAGGGGTGCATCGTCGGGGTGGGCGCGATGGAGTACCCGGCGCCGTACGCGGGGATGTCCGACGAGACGCTCGCCCAATTGGCCGTCAGCAAGATCATTAATCTGACCTCGACGTACGACCACCGCATCGTTCAAGGCGCCCAGTCGGGCGAGTTCCTGAAGGTGATCCACGAACTGCTGCTCGGCGAGGACGGGTTCTACGACGAGATCTTTACGTCGCTGCGGATACCGTACGAGCCGATCCGCTGGGTGCGAGACATCGCCCACACGTCCGAGGGTCAGATCGACAAGACCGCCCGGGTGATCGAGCTGATCCACGCGTACCGGGTGCGCGGTCACCTGATGGCCGACACCGATCCGCTGGAGTTCGAGATCCGCAAGCACCCCGATCTCGACGTACGGGAACACGACCTCACGTTGTGGGACCTCGACCGCTCCTTCCCGGTCGGTGGCTTCGCCGGCAAGGAGAAGATGCGGCTGCGGGACATCCTCGGCGTGCTGCGGGACTCGTACTGCCGCCGGGTCGGCATCGAGTACATGCACATCCAGGACCCCGAGGAACGGCGGTGGATCCAGCAGCGGGTGGAGCAGCGGTACGCCAAGCCGAAGCCCGAAGAGCAGAAGCACATCCTGGGTCGGCTCAACGCCGCCGAGGCGTTCGAGACGTTCCTGCAGACGAAGTACGTTGGCCAGAAGCGCTTCTCGCTCGAGGGCGGGGAGTCGCTGATCCCGCTGCTCGACCGGGTGCTGCAGGCATCCGCCGACGAAGGGCTCGACGAGGTCGTCATCGGCATGGCGCACCGGGGCCGGCTCAACGTGTTGGCGAACATCGTCGGCAAGCCGTACGAGAAGATCTTCTCCGAGTTCGAGGGGCAGATGGACCCGAAGTCCACCCAGGGCTCCGGGGACGTGAAGTACCACCTCGGAATGACCGGCAAGTTCACCACGCCGGACGGTACGTCGTCGACGACGGTGTCGCTCGTCGCCAACCCGTCGCACCTCGAAGCCGTCGACCCGGTGCTCGAGGGCATCGTGCGCGCCAAGCAGGACCGGCTGGACCTGGGCCTCGAGGGGTACACCGTGCTGCCGCTACTGGTGCACGGCGACGCGGCGTTCGCTGGGCAGGGCGTGGTAGCGGAGACGCTGAACCTGTCGCAGCTGCGCGGCTACCGCACCGGCGGGACGGTCCACGTGGTCGTCAACAACCAGGTGGGCTTCACGACCGCCCCGGAGCACTCCCGGTCGTCGCTGTACTCCACCGACGTCGCCCGGATGATCCAGGCGCCGATCTTCCACGTGAACGGCGACGACCCCGAGGCCGTCGTACGCGTCGCGGCGCTGGCCTTCGAGTACCGCCAGGCGTTCAACAAGGACGTCGTCATCGACCTGCTGTGCTACCGCCGGCGCGGGCACAACGAGGGTGACGACCCGTCGATGACGAACCCGCTGATGTACTCGATCATCGACCAGAAGCGGTCGGTCCGGAAGATCTACACCGAGGAGCTGATCGGACGCGGCGACATCAACGTCGACGAGGCCGAGGAACTGCTGCGCGACTACCAGCAGCAACTGGAGACCGTCTTCAAGGCGACCCGGGACGCGGCGTCGTCCGGCGCGCCGCCGCGCGTGGTGCGCTCGCGGGAGCCGCAGCCCGAGCCGGTGGTGGCTACCGCCGTCTCGGCGGACGTGCTGGCGCGTATCGGCGCCGCTCATGTCGAGCTGCCGGATGGCTTCACCCCGCACAAGCGCGTGGTGCAACTGCTCGAGCGGCGGGCCCGGATGGCCGTCGAAGGCGAGGTCGACTGGGGTTTCGGCGAGGTGCTCGCGTTGGGTTCGTTGCTCGCCGAGGGTGTGACGGTACGGCTGTCCGGCCAGGACTCCCGCCGGGGCACGTTCGTCCAGCGGCACGCCGTGGTGGTGGACTCGCGTACCGGTCTCGAGCACCTGCCACTGTCCACTGTGGCTACCTCGGATGCCCGGTTCTTCGTGCAGGACTCGTTGCTGTCGGAGTTCGCGGCGATGGGCTTCGAGTACGGCTACTCGGTGGAGAACGTGGACGCGCTCGTCCTGTGGGAGGCGCAGTTCGGTGATTTCGCCAACGGCGCGCAGTCCATTGTGGACGAGTTCATCTCGTCGGGTGAGGTCAAGTGGGGCCAGCAGTCGTCGGTGACGCTGCTGCTGCCGCACGGCCACGAGGGGCAGGGTCCGGACCACACCTCCGGCCGTCCCGAGCGCTACCTGCAGCTGGCAGCCGAGGACAACATGCGGATCGCGATCCCGTCGACCCCGGCGAACTACTTCCACCTGCTGCGCCGGCAGGCACTGTCGCCCAAGCGCAAGCCGCTCGTCGTCTTCACGCCGAAGTCGTTGCTGCGGCACAAGCTCTGCGTCTCCCCGGTGGCCGACTTCGCCAACGGCGGCTTCCAGCCGGTGATCGCGGACTCCGTCGCCCCCGCCGACGTGCGGCGGGTCCTGCTCTGCAGCGGCAAGATCTACTACGACCTGCTGCAGGCGCGTGCCGAATGGGGCGTGACCGACACCGCGATCGTGCGGGTCGAGCAGCTGTACCCGTTGCCGGTCGAGGAGATCCGCATGGCGCTGGCGTCGTACCCGGCCGCCGAGGACTTCGCCTGGGTCCAGGAGGAACCGGCCAACCAGGGCGCCTGGTCGTTCATCGCGCTGAACCTGCTCGAGCAACTCGACGGCATGAGCCTGCTGCGGATCTCCCGACCCGCAGCGGCGGCACCGTCTACCGGCTCGACCAAGGTGCACGATGTCGAACAAGCTGCGCTGATCGAAGCCGCGCTCCCCCGCGGGTGAACTCGTGTACTTCACGGATCGCGGGATCGAGGAGCTCGCGGAGCGGCGCGGCGACGAGACGGTGACGGTGGACTGGCTCGCCGAGCGGCTGCGCGACTTTCTCGATCTGCACCCGGAGTTCGAGACGCCGATCGAGCGGTTCGCGACCTGGCTCGCCCGGCTCGACGACGAGGACGAATAGTCGCTTTACAGGATTAATCAAGATCGATACCGTCGGCCGCATGGCTGACCTCATCGTTGATCGTGCGACTCCCGACGACCTCGACGCACTCGTGAGCCTCGTGGCCCAGCTCTTCCGGGAAGATGCCGGTCGACGCGATCCGACGTCCAATGTGGACTGGCCAGCGACCGACGAGGCCCGACAGTACTACGCCGACCTCGTAGCGGACCCCGGCAGCCTGGTCGCGGTGGCGCGCGACGGTGGCGAGACCGTTGGTTACCTCGTCGGTAAGCTTCGCGAGCCCGACGCCGGTCGCCCCGTCCGGTTCGCGATCCTGGAGAGCATGCTGGTTTCGCAGGCGGCCCGGAACCGGGGCGTCGGTAGCCGGCTCGTCGACGCCTTCTTCGCCTGGGCTCGCGAACGCGCGGCGGAACGCGCCAGCGTGTCGGCGTTCGTCAGCAACGAGGACGCCCAGCGCTTCTACGCCCGTGCGGGCTTCACCGGCCAGACGCTCACGATGTGGGCGCAGGTGTGACATGGCCGACCACGTGCTCGCGAACCGCCGGTACTGGGACGACGTGCTCGGCGAGTGGTTCGGCGCCCGCGCCCGTACGCACTGGGCGGCTACCGAGCCGTTCTGGGGCACGTGGAACATCCCGCAGTCGCAGCTGCCGGTGATTCCCGACGACGTCGCCGGACTGGACACAGTGGAGCTCGGCTGCGGTACCGGCTACGTGTCCGCCTGGCTGGCCCGCCGCGGCGCCCGCCCGGTCGGCGTGGACAACTCGGCGCGCCAACTCGCCACCGCGCGCGCGATGCAAACCGAGTTCGACCTGCCGTACCCGTTGGTGCACGCCGACGCGGAACGGGTACCGCTGCGCGACGGGTGCGCCGACCTGGTGATCAGCGAGTACGGCGCGGCGGCGTGGTGTGACCCGTACCGGTGGATCCCCGAAGCGGCACGGCTGCTGCGCCCGCGCGGCCGGCTGGTGTTCATGGCGGGCTCGACGCTGGCGATGCTATGCATGCTGGCCGGCGGAACGGTCGGCGATCGCCTCGTCCGGGACCAGTTCGGCCTGAAGGAGATCACCTGGCCGGACAACGAGGGTGTGGTGTTCCAGCTACCGCACGGCGAGCGGATCCGGCTACTGCGCTCGTGCGGCTTGGTCGTGGAGGATCTGATCGAGGTGCGGGCACCGGAGGGTGCGGTCACCGACTACGAGACACCGCTGGACTGGGCGCGGCGTTGGCCGAGCGAGGAGGTCTGGTTCGCGCGCCGGGAATGACGTACTCAGGCCTTCGGTCCTTCGACCAGCCCGGGCAGGCGGGTGAGCAACGCGATGAGCTGACGGCGGGCCTTGGCGTCGTCACTGGGTAGCGCGACCCGCATCCGGATCTCGGCGTACTGGCGTCCGTTACTGTCGCCGACCCGCGTGAGCACTCCCGTACCCGCCCGCGGAAAGGCCACGGTGATGGGGCTTGCCCGATGCTCGCCCAGCCCGCAGTGGTGACCACGGGCGCACCAGTCAGTGTGTCCTGTGTGGACGCTCACGGTGAGCTCCTTTCGGCGGCTGGTTTCAACAGCGGTAGCAGCAGGTCCATGACGAGCGCGGCCCGATCGGAGGCGAAGGACCGCCGCTCCTCCCAGTCGTGCCGGTCGGCGCGGTCGGAGATCCCACGGATCGTGAGCCAGCCCAACAGATTCTGATCGGCATCTACGTCCTCGTAGAAGGCATGACCGACAGCGGCGGCCTCGGTCTCCACGGCCAGTGTCTTCTCGTGATAGCCGCGAAGCCAGCTGGTGATACCCGACTCGCGGTGGGTTATCACCGCGTCGCCGGAGCCGATCGGTCCGCGGTGCACCCGCATCGCACCACCGGGTACCGGTACCGAGTTGTCGTACCGGAGGAAGTACGCGTTCAGCCGCTCCTTGACGAAGGGCGTCATCGGCTGGCTCTGCCCACGCCGGCGCGGCCCCTGCTCGGTCTCCCGCCGGGCGTCGTAGTAGACCACTTGGTCCCCGATGACGACGTCACCGATGGCCACGTCCTCGCGGATTCCGCCGGCGATACCGACCAGGAGCACGACCCGCGGCTGGAATTCGTCCCGCAACCGGTGATAGGCCTCGATCGCGGATCGGGAACCGGGTTCGAGCGTCTGCAGGACGGCGACCCGCAGCTCGCCACCGTGCGCCGGGACGGTGACGACGTACGCGTCCGCGCCACCCGCGAGCGGCACGGGACGAAGATCCGGATACCGCCGCAGCCGCTGCAGCACGGCCCGCATCTCCTCGGTCAGCACGGTGAGGACGCCAACGTCGAACGGGTCGCGGTGGTGGCGCCGCTGTGTGCCGTGCACCTGGCCTATCGCGTTGCCCGCCACAATCACCACGCCGTGGTCCCGGGCCTGCGCCCCGATGTGTTGATCCATCACGACGTCCGGCCGGAGTTCTGGGTGCTCTGATCCGCCTCACCGGTGTTCTGGGTACCGACCGCATCGCCGTCCACGATCACGGTGCCACCGCTCGTCGCGACCGCACCGGCGTTCAGGATCGTGAGGGAACGCTGCCGGTACTCGGCCACATCGACGCCCCTTTCCTCGAGGAAGTCCAGGATCGCCGCGAGCACCCGGCGCTCGATGATGCGGCCGTACTTGACGATGTCCTGGACCTGCATGTGGTCCCGGACATCGGCCGATGCGCCGATCTCCCGGACACCGACACGCGCGCCGTAGTCGTATCCCTTGTGCAGTCTGCCGACGCCTCCACGCGAACGGTCGCCGCAGTACCGGATCAGGTTCGCCGGCGCGGACGCGACGAGAGCCGGAGCGGATCGCATCGCGTGGACCGCGTCCCGGAGCACGGCCTTCACGCCGGTACCGCCGACCTCGTCGACGACCCGGAACCGTTCGTCGCACGGCAGCAGGCCGGTGACGTACAACTCGACGTAGAGCACCTTGCCCTGGACGGCGAAGTGCACGTACACCGTGGTCACCAGTTCACCCCGCCACGACACCACCTGGCAGGCGAGGTAGTGGCGCTGCGGTGCGGTCGGGTAGCGGATGATCTCCGCGATCTGATCGGGCGGTGTGTGCGGCCGGAGGTTGCTGATCTCGGTACCGGCCACGAATATCAGCTCGGCGATACCGAGATGCGGTACGCCGAACTCCGGCAACGGATCCCTGGCGATCCGCTCGAGGTCGGCGCGCACGTACGCGCTCAGTTCGCCCGCGGTGAACGGCGGTGCGGGGAACTCCTTGTCCCGCTCCGACATCGGCCCACCGAGCATCTCGGCCAACTCCGGCGGTACGTACTGGACCAGGCGTTGCGTGAAGTCCCACCGGCGCAGGATCTCGCCCGCGCCGACGAACGGCCGGTGACCGGAGTAGACCACGGTGTTGCCCGTCATCTGCGTTGCGATGTCCCGCAACCGCTCCGATGCGACGGGTCGGTCCACTGTGGACCCTGGGCGGAGGGAACGCAACCGAATCCGGTTCCAGCAGCGCAGGACCGCCGGCACGAGGAAACAGAGAGTCACGAGGGCGCCGGTAGCTTCCGGCGTCGTGGTTCCGCTGAGCAGGCCGGCGCGCCAGAGGCCGATCGAGGCGACCGCCGTCAACGCCGCGAACCCGACATAGGTCAGGGCGACACCGAACACGCGAGCGGTGACGGCCGCGACGAGGTTCTCCAACCAGAGCCGCCGGAATCCGCGTGTGCCGAGGATGTCGCGGCGAGCGCGGCCCGCGTCGGCATGGCGCATGGTCCGGTCGGCCGCGTCGTACTGCTTCGGCTCGCGCAGGTATTCGAGGGACTCCCGGCCGACGTGCACCGCGGTGACGGTCACGTGGAACAGCAGCAGGGCAAGCAACACGAGAAGGACCGTCATCGGCGACCGCCACAGCGCTGTCAGCAACAGCGTGACGAGGAGTACGTCGCGGACGACCATCACCCGCCGAGCGCGGATGCAGTGACCGAGCACGGTGACGATGTCG
>DASRII010000422.1:0-8503 GCA_035650075.1 Micromonosporaceae bacterium
TCACCGCGGTCAGCGAGTCGGACCTGCTGCTCGCCGTCGGTACGTCGTTGCAGGTGCACCCGGTGGCGGGGCTCGTCGACGTGGCCCTGGCCGGAGGATCGCGGGTGGTGATCGTCAACGCTGAGCCGACACCGTATGACCGTGCGGTCGACGCCGTCCTGCACGAGCGCATCGGGGACGTGCTGCCCGCGCTGGCGACTGCCGTCGAACGACCACAGTAGACAGTCAGGCCAGACCCACCGCGCGCAGGCTGGCATCCCAGAGCCGAGCGGCCCGCCGCGGGTCGGTCGACCAAGGCATGGCTGCGAACTCGGACCGGTACGCGTAGTAGCCGCCGGGGACCAGACCTGCGTCGTCGTTCGCCAGCCACACCAGCGTGTCCGCGGCCCGGGTGGCGCTGCGGGACAGCACCGGTACCGGCCGGGTCAGCGCGAAGAGCAGGCTGCTGCGCGCGAACCCGGTCCGCACGAGGCCGGGGAAGAAGCAGGTGGCGACCACGCCCAGCGGCGTCCACCGGCGGGCCGCCTCGACGGTGAACAGGATGTTGGCCCGCTTGCTGGCGCCGTACGCGAGCCACCGGCTGCGGTACCGGAGCAGTGGCTCGGCCGGCCGGTCCACGTCCAGCCAGCCCCACGCCTCGGCGAGCGAGCTGGTCGTGACGATGCGGGCCGCCGCGCCGGTATCGGCAGCGGCCGCCCGCAGGTTCGGCAGCAGCAGGTGACACAGCAGGAAGCCGGCCAGATGGTTCACTTGCATCGTCACGTCGAAACCGTCCACTGTGGAACGAGTCCACGGTGCGAGCAGGCCGGCGTTGTTGGCGAGCAGGTCGACGCGTTCGTACTCGGCCGCGAGGCGGGCTCCGACCGCGCGCACCTCGTCGAGTACCGCGAAGTCCGCCCGGTACGCCGGCGGCCGGCGTCCCGTGACGTGCGCCACCTGCGAGACCGCCCGCGCGAGGCGCTTCGGGTTCCGGCCGAGCAGGACGACCTCGTCCCCGTTCCGCGCGAACGCGACCGCCGCGGCGAGCCCGATGCCCGAGCTGCCGCCGGTGATCACTACGGTACGCCGACCCATCGTCCTACGATTCGGACACGGCCTTCGCGAAGGCTTGGTCCAGGATGTCGAGCGCGAGGTCGATCTCGTCGTCGGAGACGGTCAGCGGCGGAGCGATGCGGAACACACTACCGAGCCCGGGCATCTGCGCGATGTTCATGTGCAGGCCGAGCTCGAGGCAGTCCCGGGTCACCCGGTGGCCCAGTTCGTCGGCGGGTTCCTTGCCGACCCGGTCGACTACCAGCTCGATGCCCTGCAGCAGGCCGCGGCCGCGCACGTCGCCGATGCACTCGTACCGTTCCCGCAGCGACAGCAACCCGTCCCGCAGCCGGCGGCCGCGCGCGGCGGCCTGCAGCTCCAACCGATCGCGTTCGATGATTCTCAGTACCGTGCGGCCGACCGCCGCCGGCAGCGGATCGGAGACGTGCGTGGTGTAGAAGAGGTAGCCGCGTTCGTGGCAGCGCTCCTCGATCTCGGCGCTCGTCACCACCGCGGCCACCGGCAGCCCCGCGCCGAGCGTCTTCGACAAGGTCAGGATGTCCGGTACCACGCCGTCGCGTTCGAAGGCGAACATGTCGCCGGTACGCCCCAGCCCCGTCTGCGCCTCGTCGACCACGAGCAACATGCCCCGCTCGACGCACTTCTGCTTCAGCGCTCGCAGGTACCCCGGCGGCAGGTCGATCACCCCACCGGTACTGAGGATGGGCTCGACGAGGCAAGCGGCCAGGCTCCCGGTGGACTGGCGGTCGACCAGATCGAACGCGTAGTCCAGCTCGCCCTGCCAGTCGTAGCGGCCGTCGGTGACGAACCGGGGACGGTACGCGTTCGGCGCCGGGATCGCGTAGTTGCCGGGAGCCGCCGGCCCGTACCCGCGCCGCCCGGCACTGTAGGTGGCCGACGCGGCACCGGAGGTCATCCCGTGCCAGGACCGGTTGAAGCTGACGACCTCGTACCGGCCGGTGTACAGCTTGGCCATCTTCAGCGCGGCCTCGTTCGCCTCTCCGCCGGTACTGAGAATCTGGGACCGTTGCAGCGGGTCGGGCGTCACCGCGGCCAGGGCCCGGGCGAGGTCGACCACGGGCCGGCTCAGCATGCCGCTGAACAGGTGGTCGAGCGTTGCCACGGACGACCGTACGGTCTCGACGATCTCCGGGTGCGCGTGCCCGAGGATCGCGCTCATCTGCCCGGAGGTGAAGTCGAGGATGGCTCGGCCGGTGCTGTCGTACACGTACGACCCTTCGGCGCGCTCGATGATCGCGGGCACGAACGGGCCGCCGTAGCGCACGAGGTACCGCTCGGCGTCGGCCCAGAACTCCGTATCTGTCACAGCATTCACGTTACGGTGGGGCGTATGAGTCAGTGGATGGACGACGCGGTCGAAAACTACCTGACCGAACTGGCGGAGATCGAGCACGACGACCCGGTGCTGGTGGAGATGGAGGCCCGCGCCAAGGAGCACGGCTTTCCGATCGTCGGCCGGGCGACGGGCCGGTACCTCGAGCTCGCGGCCCGCTCGATCGGTGCCCGGCGGGTGATGGAGCTGGGGTCGGGGTACGGCTACTCGGCGTACTGGTTCGCCCGCGCGGTCGGTCCGGAGGGTGACGTGGTCTGCACCGACGGCAACCCGGACAACGCGCGGATGGCCGAGGACTACCTGAGCAAGGCGGGGCTGTGGGACCGGGTCAGCTACCGGGTGGGCGACGCGCTGACCGGTCTGGCCGCGGAGACCGGGGACTTCGACATCGTGTACTGCGACGTCGACAAGCTCGGCTACCCGGACTGCTGGCGCGCCGGCAGCGAGCGGATCCGGCTCGGTGGTCTCTGGCTGTGCGACAACGTGCTGTGGAGCGGGCAGGCCGCCACCGGCGAGGAGCGCAAGGGCGCCGAGGGGTTCACCGCCGCGATCCGCGAGCACAACCGGATGGTGGCCGAGGACGACCGCTACGTCGGCAGCATCGTGCCGATCCGGGACGGGGTGATGGCGGCGCTGCGTGTCGCCTGACCTCCGCGGCTACGTCGCCGCCCACGAGTCCCGGTTCCTCGCCACGCTGCTCGACTACGTGGCCCAGCCCAGCATCAGCGCCACCGGCGAGGGCGTCGCCGAGGCGGCCTCGTTCGCCGCTGATCTCATGCGGTCGGTAGGCCTGGAGGCGCAGATCCTGCCGACGCCCGGCTCGCCGGTCGTGCTGGGCCGAGCCGAGGGTAGGCAGGACCGGCCGCGCGTGCTCATCTACGGGCACTACGACGTACAGCCGGCCGGTCCGCTCGACCAATGGCACAGCCCGCCGTTCCAGCCGCAGGTGCGGGACGGACGCGTCTACGGCCGCGGTACCGGCGACAACAAGGGGCAGCATCTGGCCCATCTGTTCGGGTTGGAGGCGCTGCGGGCGGTCGACGGCGGGCTACCGTGTCCGGTCACCGTGCTGCTCGACGGCGAGGAGGAGATGGGCAGCCCGCACCTGACCTGGTTCGCCGAGCGGCACCGGGAGCTGCTGGACGCCGACCTGGTGGTGTGGAGTGACGGGCCGGTGGCCGAGGGCGGGGGAGCTTGCGTGTGCCTCGGCGTGCGCGGGATCCTGAAGTTCGAGCTGCGTGCCCGTGGTGCGCGCTATGCCACGCACTCGGGCAACTGGGGCGGGGTGGCGCCCAACCCGGCGTGGCAACTGGTCCACCTGCTCGCCACGATGAAGTCGCCGGACGGCCGGGTGCTCGTCGACGGCTTCTACGACGACGTCCGACCGTTCACTGTGGACGAACAGGCGGTGCTCGATCGGTTGCCGGTCGACCTGCCCGATGTTCTGTCCAACCTGGACGTGTCCACTCTGGATGTTCCGGTAGACCGCGGGTTCCACGAGCGGCTCGCGGCGTGGCCCACGTTCACCGTCAACACGCTCAGCTGCGCGGACAACGGCGAGCACCGCACGGTGATCCCGGACATCGCGATCGCCGGCTGCGATGTGCGGTTGGTCGACGACCAGCGGTCGGACCGCATCCTGGAGCTGATCCGCCGGCACGTGGCGGCGGTCGCACCGGGCGTCGAGGTGGTGCCGCAGGGCGCGATGGAGCCGTCCCGCACGCCGCTGTCGGCGCCGTACCTCGACGCGATCCGGGCCGGTGTCGAGGCGGGGTTCGGGATGGAACCGCTGATCCTGCCGGCACTCGGCGGCAGCCTGCCGCTGTACACGTTCACCGGCGTGCTCGGGCTGCCGTGCTACGGCGTACCACTGGCCAATGTGGACGAAGCCAACCACGCCCCGAACGAGAACCTCGAACTGTGGCGGTTCTACGCCGGCATCCGGACCTCGGCCGAGGTCTTACGTCATCTTGG
The DNA here is from genome assembly GCA_035650075.1 of Micromonosporaceae bacterium. Lineage (GTDB taxonomy): Bacteria > Actinomycetota > Actinomycetes > Mycobacteriales > Micromonosporaceae > DASSUC01. The sequence continues at coordinate 4,382 of DASRII010000422.1, forward strand.
CCAACGCGTCGCGTAGCCGGGTCATGTCGCGTCGGCGCCGCTCGAAGGTGATGGCCAGCCCGATCAGCACCAGACCGGCCACAGTGGTCGGTAGCCACGTCGGCAGCTTCTGCCAGACGAGTACCAGCTCGTGCAGTGCGACGAGCGCGGCCACCACGCCACCGACGACCACCGGCGCCTGCCGCCGGTAGACCGCGCCGGTCGACACCACGGCGACCGCCCCGACGCCGAGCAGCAGGCGGCGCAGGGGCTCGCCCGGTCCGATGAGGACGGTCGCGAGGCTGGGCAGCGACGCGGCGGCGAGCGCCGGCCCGTACGCCACCCAGCTGCGCAACGCCGGCCTGCTGCGCAGGGCGAGCCAGCCGACGGCCATGGCCACGGCCGCCGCCGGCAGGGTGTACGCCTCCACGAGCGCCACCTCGTTCGCCCCGAGCAGCAACCACCAGGCGAGCAGCTCGGATCCGGCCGCCGCGGCGGCGTAGCTCACCCGGTGCGATTCGCCCGGCCACAGCGCGCGCAGGCCCACCGCGACACCCCACAGCGTGCAGACCGCCGCGGCGTAGCTGGCGGAACCGATCGTCATCGCGAGCCCGGTCACCGCGCCGAGATGCGCGCAGATCTCGGTGGGCGCCGAGCGCCGGGCCGCGGCCGCCGCGAGCGCCACCGCGCTGGTGACCACGACCCAGAGGGCCGCCGTCCGTGGCAGCGCCCCGGCCGCGAGAGCACCGGCCGCCGCGAGGGTCACCGCCGCGGCGACCGCGGCCATCGATCCCAGGTCACGCGCGACGGGGGTACGGCCGACCGCCGCGACCACCAGCGTGACCGCCACCATGCCGGCGAGCGCGAGGAGCGTACTTGCCTTGGTAGGCAGTGCTCCGGCCAACCCCGCGCCGATCAGCGGCACTATGCCCAGCGCCGGTAGCGGAACCGGCCCGCGTACCCGCGCGACGGCGAGCGCACCGAGGGCGCCGCAGCACAGGGTCACGACGGGAACCGCCGGCCAGGCCAGGCCAGCCGCTGCTACGGTGACCGGTACCGCGGCGGCTCCCACGGCCAGCCCGCCCGCGATCGCCGTGCGGCCGTACGCCCGCCAGCCCAAGGCGATGGCACCGGCCGTGAGCCACAGCGCGAGGGCGGCCGCCCCGTCGATCGGGTCGATGTCCATAAAGGACAGTCCCAGTCCGGACGGCGGGCCGGTCCAGATCGCTCCGAGCCAGACGTAGGGCAGCAGGAAGACGGTCAGTACGGCCGCCGCGCTCGTTACCGCTACGGCAACCAGCGACGGCACACTGCCGAGCAGGCGCAGCGGTCCGTACCGGCTCGCATCGGGTACCGCCGCGGCCGCGAACACCAGCAGTGCCGTGGCGGCGTACACCCCCACCGGCGCGCCCGGCTCGACGCGGCCCGCCACGAGGCCGACCGTGGTGACCGCGAGGTAGAGAGCCACCTGGCTGTACCCGCGGTACTCCGGCCACCAGCGCCGTACCGCCAGCAGTGGAACGAGCAGCAGCGCCGCGGCGGCGAGGGTCAGCCGCGCGACGGCCGTGGTTTCCACGTCGGCCGCGGCCAGCGTGGCGGCCACGGTACCGGGCCAGGCCACCATGCCCACGGCGACGGCCACCCCACCGACCACAGTGGACCGCCGGCGGGCCGGTGCGCCGACGGCGACGGCGAGCAGCACCAGCGCACCGAGTACCGCCGCGGTGCTCTCGAGCCGGGGCAGGCCGGCCAGCACGGCGTGCCCGACCAGGACCGCGGCGCCCACGGTGTTGGCAACGGTGGTGCGGTACGCGGCCCAGACCGCCAGGGTCGCCGCGACCGCCATGTCCACAGTGGATGGCGCCCACCAGGCGAGCTGGAACGATGCCGGTAGCGCCAGCGCCGTCAACATGGCCCCGACGGCCACCGCGGGTCCGACCCTGGGTATCAGCAGGGCGGCCGCGCCGGCGGTGAGCAGTACGAGGGTGGCGGGCAGCTGCCAGTCGTACCGCACCGTCCAGGCGGCCCAGACCGGGCCGATCGCCCCGATGAGGACGAGCACCGCGGCGTAGCACCCGACTGTGGCGATGCCGAGCCACACCCCGATCCGGATGCCCAGCCGCATCGGCTGACCGACCAGCGGGCCGATCGCGGCCGCGAGGGCGGCCAGGGCGGCCACCACGCCCGCCACGAGGACGAGAGCGATGTCCGGCCACCCGGTCGTCACGAACTGGCCCGCGGCGAGCGCACCCGCCGTCATCGCCGTGGCGCCGGTGAGGCCCTGGTGCCAGGACCGTCGGGACAGCAGGCTGCCCGCGAGGAGCACGAGTGCGCTGAGCATCAGTGCCGTACCGGCGATCGCCGCGGCACGGCCATCCCTCGCGACGAATACGGCCGCGAGCGCGAGAACCATGGCGACCGAGCCCGCGACGCCGTGTGCCAGCCAGCCGGCGATGCGCAGCACGTTGCCGGTACCGCGCCACGGCACCACGAGGTTCCCGGCGGTCACCGCCGCCGCGATGAGTGCCCACTGGGCGATCGAGGGCCGCAGGTCGGCTACGAGCAGCGGCCCGACCGGCTGCGCGGCGAGCAGGGCGACGAGCCGTGGCCCGGTCAATCCGGTCCGCGCGGCGTAGCCGGCGGCGACCACCGCGGTGACCCCGCAGACCACCCCGGCGAACCGCAGCTGCGGCAGCTCACCGAGTCGCCACAGGTTCACGGCACGGACGGCGTACCCGTCCAGTGCGACCAGCAGTAGCCCGACGGCGGCGAACGTCTCCGCGGTCGCGACCAACCCGCGGCGCCGGGCCACCAGCGGCGCGGCCAAGGCCAGCACGGTGTAGCCGGCCAGGATGACCGCGCGGCCCCGCTCGCCGAACGTCACCCACGCGACCGCGGTGAAGACGATGGCGCCGATCGCCAGCAGCAGTCCGCCGAGCATGAAGAGCACGCTCTGTACCGCGACCAGCGAGGTCTCGGGGCCGGTCGGGACGGGCTCCGGAGCCGGCTCCGGCGGCGGCGACTGCGGTAGCGTGCGTGCCGCCGCCGCGGCGGCTTCGGCCTGAACCTGGCTCCGGACACGTGCCGCGAGCCCGAGGCGCCGGATGGTCAGCTCGCGGATCTGGCTGTCGATGCGGATCACCTCGGCGGCGTCCGGATCAGGCGCGCGGCCGCAACCCGGGCAGCCCGACCCGAGGTTCGCGATGGTCCGACAGACCGGGCATGGGTACGTGTCCACGTCGGAATCGTGCCGGTCGCGGGGCGGCGGCGGTAAGCGTACGAGTACTCGAGCCTGCCCCGCGAACGTACTCATCGCTCCCGCTGGCCCCACGCACTGACCATCAGCGGAGGAAGGTAGAAGATGTCGGGCTGCGCGCTGGCGGCCAGGAACCACTCGATGTCGCCGGCGGTCGTCACGCCGGTGGCGACCAGCCGCTCCGCGAGCTGCTCGGCGCTGCCCCGGGTCCACTGCTCGCTGCCTCCGGACACCACCGGCGCATGCAGCTCCGCGGCGACGCGGGTGAGCCCGGCGCCGGCCAGGGTGTTCGGCAGCCTGCTGCCGTACGACGGGTCGGCGCCGTTGGCGGCGAACACCGTCCCGAAGGCCTGGTAGATCCGCTCCATCGCGGCCTGCGACGGCGGCGCCGCGGTGACGTACTGGCTGAGCATGCTGGCCGTCGAACCGCCGAAGTCGACGTCCTCGATCAACAGCCAGCCGCCGGGGCGCAGCGCTGCGACCAGCCGCTCGAGCACGTGTTGCCGGTCGGGCAGGTGGACCAGCACCGCCCGCGCGTGGATGAGGTCGAAGGCGGCCTCGTCGAGCGGATCGGTGACAATGTTGTGGGTACGCACCTCGAGGTTGGCCAGGCCGTGCCCGTCGAGGAACCGGGTGTCCAGGTCGGTGGCGAGCACGTGACCCGTCTCGCCCACCCGAGCGGCTAGCCACTGCGCGATGCTGCCCGCGCCGCAACCCACCTCCAGGCACCGCCATCCGGTACCGACGCCGAGGTCGCTCAGCAGCCGGCGGGACGCGCCGTCGAAGAGGGACTCGAGCGCGGTGAGCCGGTCCCGTTCCTTCTGCCATGTTTGGTCGAACACATAGGTACTAGTAGTCATGGCCTCGAGGATCGACGGCTACCGGCG
>DASRII010000423.1:0-30213 GCA_035650075.1 Micromonosporaceae bacterium
CGGATCTGAGCGGGCTCCCGGTGCTCGTCCTCGACCCGATGCTCGCCACCGGCGGCTCGCTGGAGCACTGCTGCCGGTTGCTCGCCGACCGGGGCTGCACCGACATCACCGTGCTGTGTGTGCTCGCCGCACCGGCCGGCATCGAACGGCTGGAGCGCTCCGGCCTGCCCCTGCGCCTGGTGACCGCCGCGATCGACGAGAAGCTCAACGACCGGGCGTTCATCGTGCCCGGACTCGGGGACGCCGGCGACCGCCAATTCGGCGGGATGCCCCGCTTCTGACGTTTCTAAATATATGGCTGCCTGGGACGACTTCATCGACGTCTACTTCCGGAGCCCGACGCGGGACGGTCCGGACGGCGGGGTCATCGAACGGCTCAACCCGTTCGAACGGGAGCAGGCGTTCCAGATGCTGCTGTCGGCCGCCACGCAGCGGCCCGGCCAGATCTTCGCCATCGCCGGGCTGGGGTACCTGCGCGACTCCCGCGCGATCGGTGTGCTGTACGAGATCATGTGGACGCAACGCGACGAGACCCGGCTCTACGCCGCGTTCGCGCTGTGGCTCATCAACGAGGACCCGGTGGCCCTGGAGACGTTGTGCGACGCGGTGATGCGGCGCCAGCGGGTCGGCGGAGGGCACGAGCGGATGTCGGCCGCGGTGTTCCTCCGGCAGATCGACCGCGTCGAGGCGCAGCGGGCACTGGCGGTGGCCATCCACGATCCCGACTACCTCGTCCGCTACCACGCCTACGAGGGGTTGCTGCCGGTGCTCGGGCGCAGCCGCGAGATCTGGAACTACGTCTGCAAACCAGATATCCACCACCACGTCCGCGGCCGCGTCGACGCGGCGCTGCGGCGGGCCGGGCTTGTCTAGCTGGTTTCTTGGGCTGGATCTGCGCCGACCGAAGGTCCAGGCGCCTGGATTGGCACTTGCGCGAGTACGCTCTGGGAGCCATGACGCACGTTGCGCTAGCTGACGAGCTGTTGCTTCTCGGGTACGACGACGACACGGGTCGCGAGATCACTTCCCGGATCGCGCTCGACCTCGGCATGGCCGCGGCTATCCTCGTCGAGCTGGCGCTGCGTGGGCGCCTGGCGATCATCGACGGCGCGGTGTCGGTACTCGACCCGACGCCGACCGGCGACCCGATCGCCGACGGCGTGCTCGGCCGCATCGCCGTCGACACGCCGCACTCCGCCGCCTCCTGGGTACAGCGCCTCCGGCACGCCCTGCGCGAGCGGGTGCTGGCGAGCCTCGTCGAGCGCGGCGTGATCCGGGAGCAGGACGAGAGCGCGATGGACTACATCACGCTGCACCGCTACCCGACCGTCGACCCGGAGCCGGAGAAGGACACCCGGGCCCGGCTGGCCGCCGCCCTGACCGGGGACACCGTGCCCGACGAGCGCACCGCCGCCCTCGCCGCGCTGGTCGCCTCCGTCCGGATGGAACCGACCCTCGGACTCGCCGGCGAGGAGCTGGAGGTCGCCCATCGCCGACTCGAGGAGATCGCCGGCGGCGCCGGCTTCGGACCCGGCATGCTGCTCGAGCAGTCGACGGTACGGCCGTCGGTGGCCTTCGTCATCGCCGAATTGGTCCGCGCCATCAACGCGGCACTCGGCACCCGCGCCTCCTGACCGCGTCTCGACGGGGAGGGGGCGGGTTACCAGATGCCCAGCGCGGCGGCGGTTTCGGTGCGCAGGGCGCGGATGGCGGCCGCCGCGCGCTCGCGGGCCGCGGTCACCTCGCCGTCGGTCACCGGCTCCACGACTTCGAGGTACGCCTTCAGCTTCGGCTCGGTGCCGGACGGCCGTACGACCACTCGCGCGGTCGCGGTTCGCAGCGTCAGCACGTCCGCCTCGGGTAGCCGGTCCTCGATCTCCGTCACCGGCTCGTCCAGCAGGGCGCCGGGCGGCTTGGTGCGGATGTGCTCCATCGCGTGCCCGATCTCGGCGAGGTCGTCGACGCGTACCGACAACTGCTCGGTGAGGTAGACCCCGTACTGCGCGGCCAGCTCGTCCAGCCGGTCGGTGAGGGTACGCAGCTCCGCCTTCAGGCCGGCGGCCACCTCGCAGACGAGCAGGGCGGCGGTGATGCCGTCCTTGTCCCGCACGTTCTCCGGCGCGACGCAGTAACCGAGCGCCTCCTCGTACCCGTACACGAGGTCATCGCCTGCCCGCACGATCCACTTGAACCCGGTGAGCGTCTCGCCGTACGGGTGGCCGTGCACCGCGCACATCGTCTTCAGCATCGACGAGGACACGATCGTCGTGGCGTACCGGCCACGGATGCCGCGGCGCATCAGGTGATCCGCGAGCAGCACGCCGACCTCGTCCCCGCGCAGCATCCGCCACCCGCGGTGCGGATCCGGTACCGCGACCGCACACCGGTCGGCGTCGGGGTCGTTGGCCAGCGCCAGGTCGGCGCCGGTCGCGGTGGCCAGGGCGATGACGCGGTCCATCGCGCCCGGCTCCTCGGGGTTCGGGAACGTCACGGTCGGGAAGTCGGGGTCCGGTTCGGCCTGCTCCGGTACCGCGGTCGGGACCGGGAACCCGGCCCGCTCGAACGCGCTTGCCAGGACCGCGCCGCCGACCCCGTGCAGAGGCGTGTACGCCACGGCCAGGTCCTTGGGGCAGTCGGGGTCCACAACGGACACTGCCGCGTCCACATAGGACCGTACGATCCGCTCGTCGAGCGGCTCGCCCGGCTCGCCCAGCGGTACGTCGCGCAGGGACGTGACCGCGCGGATCGCGGCTTCGATCTCGGCGTCGGCGGGCGGCACGATCTGGGCTCCCGCGCCGAGTTCGCCACCGACCGACAGCCCCAGGTACACCTTGTACCCGTTGTCCTGCGGCGGGTTGTGGCTGGCGGTCACCATCACGCCCGCCGCGGCGTCGAGAGCCCGCACGGCGTGTGCCAGTACCGGTGTCGGCAGTGGACCGGGCATCAGCAGCGCCGACCGGCCCGCCCCGGTACAGACGCGGGCGGTCTCTTCGGCGAACGAGCGGGAGCGGTGCCGGGCGTCGTACCCGATGATCATCGGACCTCTCGCCCCGCGGTCGCCGAGCCAGCGGACGAGGCCGGTGGCGGCGGCGCGCACGACGGCGAGGTTCATGCCGTTGGGTCCGGCGCGCAGCGGTCCGCGCAGTCCGGCCGTGCCGAACGTCAGCGGGCCGGCGAAGCGGTCGGCCAGGTCGGCGCGCGCGTCCGGCGCCGGCAGCCGGTCGAGCACCGCCCGCAGCTCCCCCTGGGTAGCCGGATCCGGGTCGTCGGCGATCCACGCCTCCGCCCGATCACGCAGGTAGTCGATCGTGATGCTCTCCGTGGCCGTCATGTTCGTGTTGATAACACAGCCCGTTCAGCTCGCCAGCTGGAACGACCGAATCATCTCCTCGAAGATCACTTTACGCTCGGCGAATTTCGCTGCCGGCACCACCAGGTAGACGTGGTACGCCTTGCCGTTCACCACGGCGATCCGCCAGATGCCGTGCCGCTGGGGTCGGTCCTTGGGGGTGCAGAGGTACTCCAGCTGGGTGGCCGGGTTGCCGGCCAGCAGCTCGTCGGTCAGCCCGATCCGCTCGTACTGCGGAGCGCACGTGCCATTGCTCTTGGTGAATGTGCGCTCGGCCGACTCCAGCGCTCGCCGGGAGTCCTTCTCGTCCGTCACGTTGATGCGGACTCGGCTCTGGTCGTCCGCCGGGTCGACGAAGTCGACGTACGTGCCGGCCTCGACGCGTTTCCAGCCCTGCGGCACGTTGACCACGAGGCCGCGTTCGTTGAACACCTGAACGTCGATCAGCGGCGCCCCGGTCGTGGGAGCCGCCGTCGGCGTCTCCTGGGCCTGGGACGGGCCGGCCACCGGCGCTGCCGGTCGATCGCCGAACCAGTTACCGGCAACGGCGAGCGTCCCCACCAGCAGGGCGGCACAGACACCTGCGGCCACCGCGAGCCGGGTGCCGCGCGGCCACCGCCGGACCGCTGCCACCGCCTCCGCGCCGGCGCGTTTCGTCCCGGCCAACGCCTCCGCCCCGGCCCGCAAGGCCCGCTGGGCGCCGCCCGTCTGCGCGGCGGGCGGGCGGTGGGAGGCCCGCCACATCGCGTCCTGCGGCGGGATCGCGCCGGTCGGATCGGTCTGGTCGAGTTCCGGCGCGGTGCCGGCGAAGGCACGCGGCTCGGGTTCGGCGACCGGGGTGTGCATCTGGGCGATGAGCTCGTCCAGTGGAACGTCCGGGCTGAGCATCGCCCGTCCGCCGATCTGACCGCTCGGCGCCGGCGGTGGCGCCACCGCCGGCCACGACGTGCGTTGCGAGGGCACGACGGCGTACGGGTCGGTGACGTGGTCGCGGGCGCGGCTCGCCAGCGGTCCGGCGATCAGGTCCCGCAGTACCGACCGGGCGCTGCTGACATCCCAGCGGCGGTTCGGATCCTTCTCCAAGAGTCCATAGAGGACACCCGCCAGGGTACCGGCCCGGATCGGCGTGGCCGGCGGCTCCTCGACGACGGCGTGCATCGTCTCGATCGGGTCGCCCCGGTCGAACGGCGGTCGCCCCTCGACGGCCGTATACAGCGTGACGCCGAGCGAGAACAGGTCCGACGGCGGACCGAACGCGCCACCCATCGCCCGCTCCGGTGAGATGAAGTGCGGCGATCCGAGCACCATCCCCGGCGTGGTGAGCTGGACGTCGGTGGGCATCCGGGCCACCCCGAAGTCGGTCAACACGCACCGGCCATCGGCGCAGATGAGCACGTTGGCGGGCTTGACGTCGCGGTGCAGTACGCCACCCGCATGGGCGACCTCGAGCGCACCGAGCAGCGCGATGCCGATCTTCGCAACCGCCCGCGGGGCGAGCGGGCCGTCCTCCAGCACCATGTCCGCGAGGCTGCGCGCGTCCAGCAGCTCCATCACGATCCACGGCCGGCCGCCGTCGGTCACGACGTCGTAGACCTGGACGATGCTCGGGTGGGACAGCGCCGCTGCGGCGCGCCCCTCGCGCAGGGTCCGCTCGTACATCGAGTCCCGGTCGGTCGGCGCCAGACCCGGCGGGCAGACGACCTCCTTCACCGCGACCTCGCGGCGCAGCAGCGTGTCGGAGGCCCGCCAGACGGTACCCATACCGCCGGTCCCGATCGCCGCCCGCAGGGCGTAGCGACCACCGACGACCGTGCCCGGAGCCGCGCGACCGCCAGCCGAACTGGCATTCCACGCGGAAGCTGTCGAAGTCATCAGGTCGTATCCGCCGAGGGGTCGGTCGTGTAGGTCGGGTCCTATCTTGCGGGGTCCTCCGGGGGTCTGCGCAATCCCTCGGTAGCGGCCGCCATCGACCACCTTACGATCTGAGATTGTGGGGGACACACCGGACATGGGCCACAGCAGTGAGTCGGGCTTTCCCGTCAAGTCCGTATATGGACCTGACGATCTACCGCCTGACCTGCCGGAACGCCTCGGCGAGCCGGGCGAGTACCCGTACACCCGTGGGGTCTACCCCACGATGTACACCACCCGACGGTGGACTATGCGGCAGTATGCCGGTTTCGGCACGGCCGCCGAGTCCAACGCGCGGTACCACCAACTGCTCACCGCGGGCACGACCGGGCTGAGCGTCGCGTTCGACCTGCCCACCCAGATGGGCTATGACTCGGACGAACCGGTGGCCCACGGTGAGGTCGGCAAGGTCGGCGTGGCGATCGACTCGATCGAGGACATGCGCGACCTCTTCCGCGACATCCCGCTGGACCAGGTGTCCACGAGCATGACGATCAACGCGCCGGCATCGCTGCTGCTGTTGCTGTACCAGCTCGTGGCCGAGGAGTCCGGGGTCGACAGCGACAAGCTGAACGGCACGATCCAGAACGACATCCTCAAGGAGTACGTGGCCCGCGGCACGTACATCTTCCCGCCCAAGCCCTCGCTGCGACTGGTGGCCGACACCTTCGCCTACTGCCGCAAGGAGATACCGCGCTGGAACACGATCTCCATCTCCGGCTACCACATGGCGGAGGCAGGCGCGACGCCGGTACAGGAGATCGCGTTCACCCTCGCCAACGGGATCGACTACGTGCGGGCCGCGCTGAACGCCGGTCTCGCGGTCGACGACTTCGCGCCCCGGCTCTCGTTCTTCTTCGTGGCGCGGACGACGCTGCTCGAGGAGGTCGCGAAGTTCCGGGCCGCCCGGCGGATCTGGGCCCGCCTCATGCGCGAGGAGTTCGGCGCGCGCGATCCGCGTTCCTGGATGCTGCGCTTCCACACGCAGACCGCCGGCGTACAGCTGACTGCCCAGCAGCCCGAGGTGAACCTCGTGCGGGTAGCGGTGCAGGCGCTCGGCGCGGTCCTCGGCGGTACCCAGTCGCTGCACACCAACGCGTACGACGAGGCGATCGCGCTGCCCACCGAGAAGGCGGCCCGGCTGGCGTTGCGTACCCAGCAGGTGCTGGCGTACGAGACCGACCTGACGTCCACTGTGGACCCGTTCGCCGGTTCGTACGCCGTCGAGGCGTTGACGGCCACCGTCGAGTCGCAGGTCGAGGAGCTGATGGCCCGGGTCGCCGAGTTCGGCTCGGCGGTCGAGGCGATCGAGGCAGGCTTCCAGAAGCGCGAGATCGAGGCGTCGGCGTACCGGACGGCACAGGAGATCGACAGCGGCGAGCGGGTCGTGGTCGGGCTCAACCGGTTCGCGCTGTCGGAGGAGGAGCCGTACGAGCCGCTGCGGGTAGACCCGGCGATCGAGGAGAACCAGGCGTCCCGCCTGGCGAGACTGCGTCGGGAACGTGACAACGCTTCCGTCGAGCGCGCGCTGGCGGCCGTCCGGCGGGCCGCCGAAGCTGAGGACAACGTGCTCTACCCGATGCGGGACGCCCTCCGCGCGAGAGCCACGATCGGTGAGGTTTGCCATGCTCTCCGTGACGTCTGGGGGCTCTACCGCCCGTCCGGGGGGCTTTAGACCTTATTTCGTGCCGACACGCCCGCTAAACCAATCCGCGAGCGGCGTCGGAGTCGTACCAATGAAGATGACGGACGAAGCGTCCGTCGCGCGTTCATAACTAACCGCGACCGTCACCCGTTGTAGGAGGTGTGGGGCAGATGACATCGGTTGAACACCGGCGCATCGGCCCCCCGCCCGGTGAAAATAGCTCCTACCAGGGGTTACGTGACGCAGCGCGACTCGATCATCACCAGAATGATGTTGCGCAGCGTCACCGTTTCGGGTCTAGGCTGTCCGAGTCAATCTCCCCCCACGCAGATCGAGAATGTGACGTGACGAGTGCGTTGACGCTGCCGCAGAGCAGCCCGCTGACATCGTCGTGGCCCGAGACTCCCCCTGGGGCCGACCCGCTGCCCGGTCACCTCGACCGATGGCTCGCAGCGAGGGGCGCCGAACTGGTCGCCGTACGCCGTCACATTCATGCTCATCCGGAACTTTCGCACCAGGAGTTCGAGACCGCCGCGCTGGTCGCCCGCGAACTCGCCGTGGCCGGCCTGAGCCCGCGCTTCCTGCCCAAGGGCAACGGCGTCATCTGCGACGTCGGCAAGGGTGACCGGGTGATCGCGCTCCGGGCAGACCTCGACGCGCTACCGCTGCCGGATACGAAGGACGTGCCATACCGGTCCACTGTGGATGGTGCGGCGCACGCCTGCGGGCACGACGTGCACACGACGATCCTGCTCGGGGTCGGCCTCGCGCTCGCGCAGCTGGACGACCGCAACGAGCTGCCCGGCCGGGTACGGCTGATCTTCCAGCCGGCCGAGGAGCAGATACCGTCGGGCTCGCCCGAGGTGATCGCGGCCGGCGGGCTGAAGGACGTCGCCGCCATCTTCGCGCTGCACTGCGCGCCGCAGTTCCCGGCGGGCCTGGTCGGCGTGCGGTCCGGTGCGTTCACCGCCGCGGCCGACACGGTCGAGGTACGGCTGACCGGGCAGGGTGGCCACACGGCCCGTCCACACCTGACCGCCGACCTCGTCCACGCGCTCGGTCGGGTGATCGTGGACGTTCCGTCGCTGCTCGACCGGCGGGTCGACCCGCGGGCCGGCGTCTCGATGGTGTGGGGCGTGGCGCACGCCGGTGAGGCGTACAACGCGATCCCGATCGAGGGCGTTGTGAAGGGCACCGTGCGGGTGCTCAACCGCGAGGCCTGGCGGGAGGCGCCCGATCTGGTCAGCAAGCTGATCAAGGATGTCGTGGCCGGTACCGGCGCCAAGGTCGACGTGAAGTACACCCGGGGCGTTCCGCCGGTGATCAACGACCGGCTGGCTACCGCGGTCATCGCCGGTGCGGCTGGTGCGGCGCTCGGCCCCGACCGGGTCGTCGAGGCCGAGATCAGCATGGGCGGCGAGGACTTCGCGTTCTACCTCGACCACGTGCCCGGCGCGATGATCCGGCTCGGTACCGGCATTCCCGGCTCCGACGTGCGGATGGACATCCACCAGTCCGGGTTCGACGTCGACGAGCGGGCGATCGGGTACGGCGTCCGCGTCATGGTCCACACCGCCCTCGGGGCCCTGTCAGCCGGCGCGTTCTAGGGCCCCCTCACTTGGTTGATCATGAAGTTAGTTGGTGGTTCGACGGCGTGTCGAACCACCAACTTCATGATCAACCGGGCTGGCGCGAGCGTCAGCCGCGCGGGGTGACCGGAGGAGCGGCCGGCAGGTTGACCGCGGGTGGGGCGCCTTGTGGAGTGGCCAGCTGTGGGCGGCGCCGGCGGGCGAACCAGACCAGCACGAAGATCGGCAGGCCGAGGACGACGGCGAACGGCAGCAGGTAGCCGAGCACCACGAGCAGGACGTTCATCGCGCCGAGGAACGCGTGCCAGCCCGCCTCCAGGCCGTCGAGGAAGCTCGGGTCCTTCGGTGCCGGTGTGGTGGGCGCCTCGGCGTCCGGGCCGAGCAGGTGCACGGTCAGCGTCGACAGCGAGGTCAGGTCGGCCAGCCGCCGCTTGCGGGCCTCGAGCGAGGCCAGTTCAGCCTCGCGCTTGGCCAGCTCGGCCTCGATCGACACGATCTCGCCGAGGTTGCGGGCCTGCGCGAGCAGGGCTCGGGTACGCGTCACGCTGGCCTTCTGCGACTCGATCCGGGCGTCGACGTCCACGATCGCCTCGGTGACGTCTTCGGTGCTCGTCGAGCGGGCTTCCTCGGTACCGAGTTTGGCCAGGGCGTCGAGCGTCGAGGTGAACTTCTCCGCCGGTACCCGCAACTGCAGGTGTACCTCGGAGCGGTCGTCGTTGATCGTACGTTTGTCGGAGCCCACGAACCCGCCCGCGGTCTCGGCGACCGTCGTCGCCTGCGTGGCGGCCTGGTCGACCTTCTCGACCCGTACCGTCATGTCCCCGGTGTAGATGATCGAACGCGTGTCGATCCGCTGCGGTGCGGCCGGCGCGCCGCCCGGAGGAGCGCCGCCGGGCTGGGCATTGGCGTCGTACGCCGCCGCCCCTGTCGCCCCCTGGGCCGGCGCCTCGGCGGCGGCGGCCGGAGCCCGCTGGTCGGCGCTTCCGGTACCCGACTCCGAGCTGGCGCTGCATCCGCTGATCGTCAGGGCCACCCCGACGCCGACCACTACCAACATGTTCCGTGTCTTCATGTGAACCTCCCTGAGTCGAGACGCAGCGGTGGGACGTGAAGCGGGGGTGATCCGGTTCCGGCAGACTCTGGGGAAGGACGTCACAGTTGTGTCGCGAAGGAGACTTCCATGCGGCTGACCAAGTACACCCACGCCTGCTTGCGGATCGAGCGGGACGGCGCGGTCCTCGTCATCGACCCCGGCGCCTTCACCGAGCCGGAGGCGCTCGACGGCGTGGACGCCGTACTCATCACGCACGAGCACATGGATCACCTGGATGCCGGCAAGCTGGCCGACGCGCTGAGCAAGCGGCCATCGGTGACCGTCCATACGCATCCGGACGTAGCCGCCCAGCTCACCGAACTGGCCGGCGCGGTGACCACAGTGGAGTCTGGCGACTCGTTCAGCGCGGCCGGGTTCTCGGTACGGGCGTACGGAGGCTGGCACGCCGTCATCCACCCGTTCGTGCAACGGGTGGTGAACCTCGGGTTCCTCGTGGAGGACTCCGTGTACCACCCGGGGGACTCGTTCGACGTACCGGAGGGTGCGCAGGTGGACACGCTGTTCGTGCCGATAAGTGGACCGTGGCTGAAGCTGTCGGAGTCGGTGGACTTCGTCCGGATGGTGGCGCCGCGGCGGGCGTACGCCCTGCACGACTTCCTGCTCAGCGAAGTCGGGTTGAAGGTGACCGACGCCAACATGAGCAGGCTGTCCGGTTGCGACTACGCGCGCCTCGCGGCCGGTACCACAATCGACGCGGGATAATGAGGCATGGACGGCCTGCCCGCCCAGCTCACCGACCGGCTGTACACCGGATCGCCGGACGGCTTCATCGCGGCCCGGGACGCGGCGGTGGCGGCCGCCAAGGAAGCCGGTGACACCGAGCGCGCCAAGGCGATCGCCAAGCTGCGCAAGCCGACGATCGCCGCGTGGTTGGTGAACCTGCTGGCCATCGAGAAGCCCGAACTCGTCGAGGAGCTGGGTGAGCTGGCGGCCGCCATGCGCTCGGCCCAGCGGGATCTGCGCGGCGCCGAGCTGCGGGAGCTGGCCACCCAGCGGCGGGAAGTGGTCGGGGCGCTGGTGGCGCAGGCGCGCACACTCGCCGTCGCGGCCAACCCGGCATTGAAGCGCGCCAAGCTGCCGCTCGCCGAGGTCGAGGAGACCCTCACCGCCGCGCTGGCCTCACCCGAGGCGGCCGAGTTGGTGAGCTCCGGCCGGCTGGTGAAGACGATCGAGTACTCCGGGATCGGCGAGGTCCCCCGCCCGCAGCTGCGGGTCGTGGCGGACCCGGCTCCGTCCAACGTGGAGCGCCGCTCGGCAGAGGAGGTACCCGAGAAGCGCATCATCGAGCGGGAACTGGCCGCGGCGCGTACCGAGGAAGAGAAGGCGCGGGCGGACCTCGCGCGGGCGGAGGAGGCCGAGCACGACGGCGTCCGCGTCCTCGAAGAAGCAGACGCGGCGCTGGCGGAGGCGCAGCAACTCCGGGCGGCGGCCGACGAGGAACTGAGCCGGCGCAAACTAGCCCGTAAGACCGCCGAAAGGACGGTCAGCACCGCCGTCCGGCGCGTGGGTGCGGCAGAAGCGGTACTGGCCGAGCTCGATGTGACACGCGGCAAGGACCGGCGTACTGGCTGACGCGCGAGCGGCCGCACGACAGAATCTCAAGGGTGACCCCGGAGCAGACCGCGGAGGCCGCGAAGGCGGCCGTGAACAAGCTCGGGGGTGCGTTCGGGACGTGTCCGAAGACGCTGCGCCGGGCGCGGGAGCTGGGTCTGACGGGGTGGGCGTTCCACGTGGCCGGGCGCGGGGGAGCGCTGGGGGACGTGCGGTCCGACACGGTCGCCGCGGCCCTGGGCTTCATCGCGCCGGAGGCGGTGCACGACGGGTGGGAGTCCGCCCGGCGGGTGGCCCGGCCGGACCAGATCGCCGGGTACAGCCTCGACGAGTGCTGTCGTTGGGGCCGGGAGAAGCTCGGTGACATGCCGCGGCTGGCGCGGTTCGTCGACCTGATGGAACGGGTCGTGCTGGCGGCCGACTCGGCGGGTTTGCCGCTGTTCGCGGCGTGGCGGGCGATGCCCGTGCCGGACGACGAACCGGGCTCGCGGGCGGCGGTACTGCTGCACTTGTTGCGGGAGCACCGCGGCGGCGCGCATCTCGTGGCCGTGCGGTGCAGCGGACTCACGCCGCTCGAGGCGATCATCGCGAGTCCGGACGGCGAGGCGGGCGCGATCGCATACGGCTGGCAGCCACCGTATCCGGTGCTCGCTCCGCTGGTCCGCCGGCGGGTGTGGGCGGAGGCGCTGACCGACCGCATGGCCGGCCAGGGGTACCGGGCGCTGTCCGTCGACGAGCGGACCGAGCTGGTGGGACTGCTGAAGTCGGCCGTGGCCACGGTGCGCGAGCCGACCGGCGAGTTCCCGGCCGTGACGGGCTGACTGGGTCAGGGGTTGACGGTCCGCGTCGGACGCGCTCGCAGCTCGGCGACGTAGTCGTCGGGCGCGCCGGCCTTCTCTGCCGCGTTGGCGATCTCGGACAGGTACCACGACGTGGGCATCCCGCCCTCGTAGCCGGTGAACACGTACACCCACGCGGTCACGTCACCGTCCAATGTGGCGACCCGGACATGCAGCTTGCGGTACGTCTCCGCGGTCACCCCTTCGACCTCGTCCAGCTGGGCGGCGTCCCAGGGATGCACGTCGTAGAGCGCGACGAAGACCCGGTCGCCGGGCGACTCGACGATCGTGGTGACGGCGCCCTCCCAGCCCAGCTCGTCCTCGCCGGCGAAGGTCAGCCGCCAGCCCTCGAGCCACCCGGTGCCGATCATCGGCGAATGCGGACAGTAGGCCCGCATGCGAGCCGGGTCGAGGTTCGAGCCATACGCTGCGTAGAGACGCACGGCGATGACGATAGCCCGGCCGGGGCGTAGTGGAGAATACGACCGAGCGTGTCGGGCGCATTTGGGCAGGGAGAAAAGTTGCGGTGAGACGCATAGTGATCATCGGTGGCGGCCCAGCCGGGTACGAGGCGGCACTGGTCGCCGCCCAACTCGACGCGGACGTCACCGTGATCGAGGCCGAGGGGGCGGGCGGGGCCTGTGTGCTGCACGACTGCGTACCATCCAAGACCTTCATCGCCAGTTCCGATGTGGTGACGGGCTACCGGGATACCGAGGAGTTCGGGGTGCACTCCGGCGGGTTGTCCGCGGTGACGGTCGACGCGCCGGCCGTGCATCGCCGGGTCAAGCGGCTCGCCGCGGCGCAGTCCGGCGACATTCTCGCCAAGTTGATCAAGGCGGGAGTGAACGTCGTCAACGGCACGGCGCGGTTGGGAGAGGATACTCTCGGTCACAACCACCAGGTGGTCGTGACACCGGCTGACAGTGACACTCCGTACAACATCGATGCCTCGACCGTCCTCGTCGCCACCGGCGCGACCCCCCGGGTCCTGCCCGACGCCCGGCCGGACGGCGAGCGGATCCTGGACTGGCGGCAGCTGTACGACCTTCCCGAGCTTCCGGAGCACCTGATCGTCATCGGGTCCGGGGTGACCGGCGCGGAGTTCGCGAGCGCCTACCTGGCTATGGGCGTCACGGTGACGCTGGTGTCCAGCCGCGACCGGGTCATGCCGCACGAGGACCCGGACGCGGCCATGGCCATCGAGTCGGTCTTCCGGGCGCGCGGCATGACGATCCTGGCCAACTCGCGGGCGGGCGCGGTCCGCCGGACCGCGGACGGCGTCGAGGTCGAGCTCACCGACGGGCGGACCGTGGCCGCGTCCCACGCCCTCATCGCGGTCGGCTCGGCGCCGAACACCGCGGGGTTGGGGCTTTCCGAGTACGGCGTTGCCGTTGCCGACAGCGGACACGTGACGGTCGACCGGGTGAGCCGGACGAACGTACCCGGCATCTACGCCGCCGGCGACTGCACCGGCGTCCTGCCGCTGGCGAGCGTCGCCGCGATGCAGGGCCGCATCGCGATGTGGCACTCGATCGGCGAGGCGGTCTCGCCGCTGCGCCTGTCGACCGTGGCCGCGAACGTCTTCACCGATCCCGAGCTGGCTACGGTGGGCATCTCACAGTCCGATGTGGACTCCGGTCGGGTACCGGCCCGGCAGATCATGCTTCCGCTGTCCGGCAACGCCCGAGCGAAGATGGCCGGACTGCGCGACGGGTTCGTCAAGCTGTTCTGCCGCCCCGCCTCCGGCCTGGTCGTCGGCGGTGTCATCGTCGCGCCGAAGGCGAGCGAGCTGATCCTGCCGATCAGTCTCGCCATCGAGAACCACCTCACGGTGGACCAGGTGGCACACACCATCACGATCTACCCCTCGCTGTCCGGCTCGCTCGCCGAGGCGGCCCGCCAGCTCATGCTCCACGAGGCGGGGTAACCGCGGGAAATCACGCGCCCGCGCCGCGGCCGGTGCGCTAGCGTGGCCCGCATGGACAGCGCCTACCTGCGGAGCACGACGACGCCGGGCACACCCCGGCGGCGACGGCGCTGACCTACGTCTGACTTTCGCGAGCCCCGGGGCGACACCGCCTCGGGGCTCGTGTCGCCTCGGGCTTCGTCCAGAGCCTGGAGGCAACGATGATCGACCATCGCAAACTCGGGCGCGAGCTCGAGCTGTTCTGTTCCGACCCGCTCGTCGGCGCCGGCCTGCCGATCTGGCTACCGGCCGGCGCTGCGGCCCGCCACGCGATCGAGAGCTACCTCTACGACCTCGAGCGACGGGCCGGGTACCAGCACGTGTACTCGCCACCGCTCGGCAAGAGCGACCTGTACCGGAAGTCCGGGCACCTCGACCACTTCGCCGAGGACATGTTCCCGACGATGGCGCTGTCCTCCGACGACGAGTTCGTCCTGCGGCCGAGCCTGTGCCCCCACCACGCGCTGGTGTACCGGGCCAGGCAACGGTCGTGGCGCGAGCTGCCGGTACGGGTGGCCGAGCTGGGCGGGATGTACCGGGCCGAACGCTCGGGCGTCCTCGGTGGACTCTCCCGGGTCCGGTCCATCTCGCTCAACGACTCCCACAACTTCTGCGCTCCCGAGCACGCCGTGGACGAGGTGGCCGAGGTACTGAACCTCATGGGCAGGGCGCACGAGGCGCTGGGCGTCCAGATCGACAGCTACCGGCTGTCGCTGCGCGGTCAGGGTGGCAAATACGTCGACGACCCGGAGCTGTGGAGCCGCGCCGAGGGCGTACTGCGGGCGGCCCTCGATGCCGCGGGAGTGTCCTATGTGGAGGTAGCTGGGGAGGCGGCGTTCTACGGACCGAAGATCGACGCGCAGATCGTGGACTCGGCCGGGCGGGAGTCGACCCTGGCCACCGTCCAGGTCGACTTCCACCTCGCGGAGCGGTTCGATCTGTCCTATGTGGACAAAGACGGCCGGCGGGAGCGGCCGGTGGTCGTACACCGCAGTCTCGTGGGCAGCATGGAGCGGCTCTTCGGTCACCTCATCGAGGTCCACAATGGAGCGTTTCCGGCCTGGTACGCCCCCGTGCAGGTCGCCGTCCTCCCCGTGGGTGACGATCAGGTGGAAGCAGCACGTGTGTTCGCCGATCGTTGTGTCGACGCGGGGCTCCGGGCGGAGATGGACGTGGAGGGCTCACTCGGCGCCCGCATCCGAGCCCACCGAAGGGTCCCGTACGTCGCCGTGATCGGCGCGGCCGAAGCCGCCGCGGGCACCGTGTCGGTCCGTCTCCGCGACGGCAGCCGCCAGTCCGTCGATCAAGGAGAAATGGTGGCTCGTATGACTAGGTGATCGAGCAGATCACGGCGCCCGCGGAGACCACGGCGCCGACGGCTGCGGCAAGGCCGGTGACCACACCGGCCTTGTGCGCGTTGAGGGGCTGTTCCATCTTCATCGCCTCGAGCACGACGACGAGGGCGCCCTCGGCCACCGTGTCGCCCTCGGCTACCGCGATCTTCACGATCGTGCCCTGCATGGGGGACGTCAGCGCGTCGCCACCGGCGGCCGCGGCGGTCCGCCCCGAGCCACCGGACCGGCGCGGGCGCGGGCGGGTCCCGGTACCCCCGGAGAAGCCGGCGGGAAGCGAGACCTCCAGCCGCTTGCCACCCACCTCGACCACGACGGTCTCGCGCTCCTCGGCCTCGGCGGGCGCTTCGGCGCCGGCGAACGGCGGCACCGACCCGGTCCACTCGGTCTCGATCCACCGGGTGTGTACCGTGAAATCGTCCACAAAGGACGGATCGCGCACGACGAGCCGGTGGAACGGCAGCACGGTGGCGATGCCCTCCACGACCATCTCGTCGAGCGCGCGGCGGGCGCGTTCCAGCGCCTCGGTACGCGTCTCACCGGTGACGATCACCTTGGCCAGCAACGAGTCGAAGTTGCCGCCGATGACGCTGCCCGCTTCGACGCCGGTGTCGACCCGCACGCCCGGGCCGGACGGTAGGCGCAGAGCGGTAACCACACCGGGCGCGGGCAGGAAGCCGCGGCCCGGGTCCTCGCCGTTGATGCGGAACTCGATGGAATGCCCGCGCGGTGCGGGATCCGCTTCCAGACGCAGCTTCTCGCCCGCGGCGATGCGGAACTGCTCGCGGACGAGGTCGATGCCCGCGGTCTCCTCGGTGACCGGATGCTCCACCTGCAGCCGAGTGTTGACCTCGAGGAACGAGACCGTGCCGTCGCGACCGACGAGGAACTCGACCGTACCCGCGCCGTGGTAGCCGGCCTCCCGGCAGATCGCCTTCGCCGCCTCGTGGATCGTGGCGCGGGCGTCGTCGGTCAGGAACGGCGCCGGCGCCTCCTCGACGAGCTTCTGGTGCCGGCGCTGCAGCGAGCAGTCCCGCGTGCCGACCACTACCACGTTGCCGTGCCGGTCGGCGAGCACCTGCGCCTCGACGTGTCGGGGGGTGTCCAGATACCGCTCGACGAAGCACTCGCCACGGCCGAACGCGGCGACCGCCTCGCGGGTGGCCGACTCGAACATCGCCGGTATCTCCTCGAGGGTGCGGGCCACCTTGAGCCCGCGACCGCCGCCGCCGAAGGCGGCCTTGATGGCCACCGGAAGGCCGTGCTCGTTCGCGAACGCCACGATCTCGTCGGGCCCGGAGACCGGATCGGGGGTACCGGGCACCAGCGGCGCTCCGGCCCGCGCGGCGATCGATCGTGCGGTCACCTTGTCGCCCAGCGCCTCGATGGCCTCGGGTGTCGGCCCGATCCAGGTCAGGCCGGCGTCGAGGACGGCCCGGGCGAAGTCGGCGTTCTCGGCGAGGAAGCCGTAGCCGGGGTGCACCGCGTCGGCGCCCGCCTTCGCGGCGGCGTCGATCAGCTTGTCGATCCGCAGGTACGTGTCGGTTGCGGTGTCGCCGCCGAGCGCGTACGCCTCGTCGGCCAGCACGGCGTGCAGAGCGGACCGATCGGAGTCGGCGTACACCGCTACGCTGCCGAGGCCGGCGTCCCGGCACGCGCGGATGACCCGGACAGCGATCTCGCCGCGGTTGGCGATGAGTACCTTGCGCACGTCCGACGCTCCTTCACACCACCGGTCAGCGGCGTTAGTCAACTTTGGCTATTACGCTTGTGCTGTGTCCGCCACTCGACTTCTGATCCTAGGGCTGGTCCGGTTGACCCAGCCTGTCCACGGCTACGACGTGCGCCGCGAGCTGCTGAGCTGGAACGCCGACGAGTGGGCGAACGTCGCGCCGGGCTCGATCTACCACGCGCTCAAGAAGCTGACCGAGGAAGGGCTGCTGCGCGAAGCCGGTACCGAGCAGGTCGGCGCTCGCCCGGCCCGAACCATGTACGAGATCACCGACAAAGGCGAGATGGTCTTCCAGGAACTGCTGCGGGAGTTCTGGTGGGAGTACCGGCAGCCGGTGGATCCGTTCCTGGCGGCGTTCTCGTTCCTGCCGGCCCTGCCGCGTCGCGAGGCGGCGGCCGCCCTGCGCACCCGCGCTCAGCAGTTGCGGTCGCAGATCGCGTACCTGACGAGCGGTCTGGAAGAGGGCTGGGTCGACCGCGACCGGCCGCCCCACGTGGCCGAGGTCTTCCGGCTCGGCATCGTCCGGATGGAAGCCGAGGCGCAGTGGTGCGACCGGGTCGCGGACCGGGTCGAGGCCAAGGAGCTACCCACAGAGTCGTAGGCCGCGCCGACCGGAGGTCCAGGCGCCTGAGGGGACTCAGTCTCAAGCAATATTCAAAGTTGACCGCTCGCGACATGTCGCGTTAGAGTGGTCCGCATGATGATCGAGACCAAGGGACTGCGGAAGTCGTTCCGGTCCCGCGACGGTCGGACGAAGAAGACCGTCGAAGCGGTCCGCGGGGTCGACCTCTCGGTACGGGAGGGCGAGATCTTCGGCTTTCTCGGGCCGAACGGCGCGGGCAAGACCACCACTCTGCGCATGCTGGCGACGCTGATCGAGCCGGACGGTGGGGACGCCACGGTCGCCGGTGTCGATCTGCGCCGCAACCCGGGCGAGGTGCGCCGACGCATCGGGTACGTCGCGCAGGGCGGGAGCACCTGGGACGAGGTGACGGCCCGCGAGGAGCTCGTGCTGCACGCCCGGATGTACGGCATCAGCAAGGCCGAGGCGCAGCGGCGCGCGGCCCGGGCACTCGACGCGTTCCAGCTCGCGGAGTACGGCGACCGCAAATGCAAGACGTACTCGGGCGGCCAGCGCCGCCGGGTCGACATCGCGCTCGGCATCATCCACGAGCCGCGGGTGGTGTTCCTGGACGAGCCGACCACCGGGCTCGACCCACAGAGCCGGGCCCACATGTGGGACGAGATCCGGCGGCTGCGTACGGAGGGTATGACCGTCTTCATCACCACGCACTACCTCGAGGAGGCGGACGCGCTCTGCGACCGGGTCGCCATCATCGACTACGGCGAGATCGTCGCCGAGGGTACGCCGGACGACCTGAAGCGGGACATCGCTGGGGACGTGGTGACCGTCGGGGTCAACGGGGCCACCGCGACGGCGGCCGAGCTGTTGGACGCGGAAGCGTACGTGAACAAGCTGGAGACGCTCGACGAGGGCGGCGTGCGGCTGTTCGTGGACTCGGGTCCGACCGCGATCCCGCAAATCCTGCGCACCCTGGACGGCGCCGGTATCGCGCTCGGCGCCATCGAGCTGCACCGGCCCAGCCTCGACGACGTGTTCCTCGCCAAGACCGGCCGATCGTTGCGGGAGAGCTGAGATGAAACTGTTGCGAGACACCTGGTTGATCTTCCAGCGGCAGATCCTGCTGGTGATCCGAAACCCGGTCTGGGTCGTCATCGGTATCGTCCAGCCGCTGTACTTCCTGTTTCTCTTCGGCCCGCTGCTCAAGCCGGCGCTCGGGGTATCGACCAACGCCGAGGCGTACCGCATCTTCATCCCCGGTCTGCTCGTGATGCTGGCGATGTTCGGCTCGATGTTCGTGGGCTTCGGCCTGATCGCCGAGCTGCGCGCGGGCGTCATCGAACGCAGCCGGGTCACCCCGGTGAGCCGGCTGGCCCTGATGCTCGGCCGGTCCCTGCGCGACGTGGTCACGCTGTTCTTCCAGGCCGCGCTCATCACGTTGCTGGCCATCCCGTTCGGCTTGACCGTGCAGCTCGGTGACCTGATGCTCGCGTTCCTGCTGCTCGGCCTGATCGGGCTGATGCTGTCCGCGCTGTCCAACGCGCTCGCGCTGAAGCTGCGCAGTGAAGACGCGCTCGCCCCGCTGATGAACGGCGTCGCCCAGCCGATCCTGCTGCTGTCCGGCATCCTGCTGCCGCTGGCGCTCGCGCCGATGTGGCTGCAGCGGGTCGCCGACTGGAACCCGTTCGCCTGGGGCGTCGACGCGAGCCGGGCGCTGTTCGCCGGCGACCCCGGCAACAGCGCGGTCTGGAAGGCGCTGCTCATCATCGCCGTCCTCGCCGCGGTATCGCTCGGCTGGGCGGCCCGCTCCTTCGCCCGCAGCGTCCGCTGACGGCACCGCCGCCCGTGACCCCGTGCGCGACCCCTTGCGTTGATCATGAAGTTAGTTGGTGGTTCGGCGGCGTGTCGAGTCACCAACTTCATGATCAACGCGGGTGGGCGGGTGCGCCGGCGGCGCGCGGTGAGCTTGCTCTCATCGGGGGTTGGGCACTCCCCGGCGCGGTCTAGCGTCGGGGAGTGCCCCGCGTCGTCCGTGACCGTGCTACCTGGCTGATCTACGCGCAGCTGGGCATCTTCGGGTACTTCCTCTACGGCTTCGGCCCGGTCGTGCCCCTGCTGCGCGACGAGCAGGGCGTCAGCCTGCGCGTAGCGAGCCTGCACGGCACCGGGATCGCGGCCGGTGCCCTCGTCGGCGGCGCGCTCTTCCCGATCCTCGCGCGCCGCTACGGTCGCGGTACCGCGATGTGGGTCGGTCTGTACGGCATGGCCGCCGGCGTTGCGTTGCTCTGCCTCATGCGGTCGGTACCGCTGACCGTCGGGGCCACATTCGTCACCGCGGCGTTCGGCATCACGCTGCTGTCCGGAATCGTCCCGGCCCTCTCCGAGTTACACGGTCCGGCCGGCCCGGCCGCGATCACCGAGGCGAACGCCGTCTGCGTCGGCATGGGCGTACTGGCCCCGCTGGTCGTCGGTCTGTCTGTCGGTGCCGGCTTCGGCTGGCGCCCCGGTCTGGTGGTCGTGGTCGCGCTCGTCGCGCTCCTCACCGTCTTCTTGGGGGTACGCCTACCGTCGGGTCCCTCGACCGATGCCCCTCGTACCACCGGCCGACTCCCGTCCCGCTACTGGGTGGCCTGGATCCTCATCAGCGTCACCGGTTCGGTCGAGGTGTGCCTGTCGCTGTGGGCGGTCGAGGTGCTGCGCGGCCACGCCGGTATGGCGTCCGGCCAGGCCGCCGCCGCGGTCGCGGGCATCGTGGCCGGCATGTTCGCCGGCCGGCTCCTCGGTAGCCGTTTAGCTTTGCGTGTGCCGGCGGTGCCGTTCCTCGTCGCGGCGCTCGGAGTCAGTGCCGTGGGATTCGCCACCTTCTGGTTCGCCACCTCGGGTTGGCTCGCTACCGCCGGGCTCGTCGTGCTGGGGCTGGGCAACGCGATGCACTTCCCGCTCGGCATCTCGCTGGCCCTGCGTACCGCGCCGGGGCTCGAGGACCTGGCTTCCGCCCGGGCGTCGTACGGCCTCGCGGTCTGCTTCGGAGTCGCGCCGCTGGCGCTCGGGTCGATCGCGGATCGCGTCGGACCGCACCCGGCGTTCCTCCTCGTACCGGTGCTGCTCGCAGCCGCCGCACTGCTCGCGTACTCGCTGAGGTCAGTGGGTCGCCCAGAGGTCCGTGATCCGCAGCCCGAGTTCGTGGAGCAGGTGCCGCAGGAGCGGCAGGGACAGGCCGATGACCGTACCTGGATCGCCGTCGATGCGCTCGACGAACGGGCCGCCTAGTCCGTCGATGGTGAACGCTCCGGCCACCCGCAGCGGTTCACCGGTCGCGACGTACGCGTCGATCTCCGCGTCGCTGATCTCAGCAAAGTGGACGGTCGTGCTCGCTACCGCCTCGGCCGTCTCGGCACTCCCGATGAGGCAGTGGCCGGTATGCAGCACGCCGGCCCGCCCGCGCATCGCCCGCCAGCGCCGCACCGCCTCGTCCGCGTCGACCGGCTTGCCGAGGATCTCGTGGTCCATTGCGAGTACCGAGTCACAACCCAGCACGAGCGTCGGACCCGCGGTCGTCAGGCGGCTCGCGACCGTCCGGGCCTTGAGCCGGGCCAGCGTCAGGCTGAGCGTCTCCGCGTCCGTGGACTCCACAGTGGACTCGTCGACGCCGGAGACCACGACCTCGGCGACGATACCGGCGTTGGCGAGCAAGGTGAGCCGGGCTGGACTGGCCGAGGCGAGCACGAATCGGGTGCGCACGACAGGTGAGGGTACCTGCCGTGCAACCGGACGCCGGACTCAGGCGTGACAAGGGACGTGTCAGACACAGACGCGTTCGACGCCTTCTACCGCGCGTCCCAGCAACGGCTCTACGCGTGCGTGTACGCGTTGACCGGCAACGCGGCCGAGGCGCAGGACGTGATACACGAGGCGTACGCACGGGCGTGGCAACGCTGGTCGACGGTCTCGGAGTACGCCGATCCGGAGGCGTGGGTCCGCACGGTGGCCCGGCGGATCGCGGTCAGCCGCTGGCGGCGTACCCGAAACCGATTGGTGGCCCACCGGCGACATGGCCCGCCGCCCGCGGTGCCCGGCCCCGGACCCGGCCACGTCGCTCTGGTAGCGGCACTCGCCCGGCTGCCCGTCGAGCAGCGGGTGGCGATCGTGCTGTACCACCTGTGCGACCTGTCCGTGGCCGACGTGGCCCAGGAGACCGGGGTGCCGGTCGGCACCGTCAAGGCCCGCTTGTCGCGCGGACGCCGCGCTCTCGCGATACTTCTCTCCCGCTCCGTTGCGGAGGATTCCCATGTCAATTGAGCTGCTCTTCGAGGAGCTTCGCGGGCAGCAGCCGCCGGCACCGTTCGCCCCTGCGGAGCTGGTCCGCCGGCGCGGCCGCCAGCGCGCGCACCGCCAGGCGTTGACGGCCAGCACGGCCGTGCTCGCCGTTGCCGGCGCCGGAGTCGGGATGCTGGCGAGCGTCGCCGGCCCGCCGGAGCCGCCGGTGGTTTCGCCGCCGCCGTCGACCTCATCGTCCGCGGCGCCGGTGTCGGTGACGCCGTCGGGGAAGATCGAGCCCACGCTGGTACCGTCCAACGCGCTGCTCCGCCGCGAGGACCTCGGGCCCGGGGACTGGCGCGAAATCTCCGGAGACGCGTTCGAGGGTTCGGACATCTGGACGTGGGCGGACGCGTGTCCCGCCTACGTCCCGGGCCGGTACGAGTCGCTCCGGCACCGGCCGCGAATGGCGACGGTGACATGGGCGAAGTCGAACGACACGGTTACGCAGCACGTCGACTTCTTCGCCGACGGCTGGGGCGCCCGCAACCTCGCCGACGTGCGGTCGGTATTGGCGCTGTGCGCGTCGTCGACGCCTCCGCCGGACGTGGCGCCGTCGGTGTACGAGGTCGTGGATACCGGGTTCGCCGGAGACGATTCGTTGCTGGTGAAGCTGTCCCAGTACTACTACGAGGAGGAGACGATCGCGCCCACGCCGTTCGTGAGCTACCTGGTCGTGATCCGGGTCGGGGACACGGTTTCGACGATCCGCACCAGCGGAAGCGAGGCGTACGCCCGCAGTCTCGCGGAACGGGCCGCAGCGCTACTTCGCTGACTATTTATGTTCATCGTTGTCCCCTACGCTGCGGGGGCATGAGACCCCTCTTGCGTGGTGTGGTGGGAGTGGCCGCCCTGCTGCTCGGCGTGCTCGCGATGCCGTCTAAAGCCGTTGCGGCATCCGATCTGGAGCTCGCCGTGCGCTGGGCGCCCGTGCACTACCAGGACACCGACTCCTCCGACTACGACGCCGACTATCTGACCACTGTGGACTATGACGGCGACTGGAACGCGCGGAACAACTGGGAGAGCCAGGACGACACGGTCTCCCGGCTGGTCGGCTCGGTCTACTACTCGGTGGTTGCCACGAGCACCCACTGGTTCCTGATGTACGGCTTCTACCACCCGCGGGACTGGACAGAGTTCGACCCGTTCGGGTTGGTCACACACGAGAACGACATGGAGGGTGTACTGCTGACCGTCCGGCGGGACGGGTCTGCTCATGGGGCGCTCGAGGCGATGGTGACCGTGGCGCACGGCAACTTCTACTCGTACGTGCCGGCCGGCTCGCCGTACACCTCCGGTCGGGAGACAGTGGACGGACCGCTGCTCCTGCAGACGGTCGACGGCGTCGTACGGCCGACGACGCGGCAGGAGGCCAAGGGGCACGGCTGCTTCGCGTGGAACGGCGGCTCGTTCCCCGGTAACGACGGCGTGGTCTACTTCCCGTCCGCGGCCGGCGCGGGTGAGGTGCCGTCGAACGGCAACGACCGCTCGGTGGCGTACCGGTTGGTGGACGTGTTCGCCACCGGTGGCCTGTGGGCGCACCGCGCGGACTCGCTGACGTTCGCGTCGTTCGGCACGTTCCGCGGCGACAACGGTCAGGACAACGCGGCCAACGCGCCGTGGGGCTGGGACGACGGCGACGACGGCTCGGACCTGCCGCGCGGGTTGCTCGCGACGGACCCGGCCAAGTTGGTGTCCAGCTACTTCGGCAACGAAGGCGCGTTCTCGTTGACGTACGAGCGGAACGGGTACCGCTAGCGCGTTTTCTTCCGGTCGGCCGCCTTGGTCGGTCGGCGCGACGTGCCCGTGCTCTTCTTGGCCGGCGGCTCGTTTCCGGGCTCGTCGGCCACGAAAACGCCGACGCCGGGGACGCCGACCGCCAGGTTGGCCGCCTTGAGCCAGCCCACCGCGTACCGCACGACCGTGATCGAAACGCCGTACTCCAACCGGAGCTGGGAGGCGCTCGGCAACTTGTCGCCGGGCCGCAGCTCACCGGACTCGATCTTTTCGGTGTAGTCGTCGATGATCTTCTGTGTCTTCGAGACTGGCATGATCGCAAACTCCCTGATCCGCAGGGATATCTGACCATGCCGACCGACCGAACCTCAAGCCCCAGGGCGTAGCAATTTCTGCCCAGCTATTGCCTGATGCATTAAGATGTCATAGGTTGACGGAGAGACGTCTCCCTGGTCCGCAACCGGAGGCGACTCCAGCCGGGCCGCGCCGCACGCGGCGCGGCCCGCGCTAGCGACGGTAAATCTCCAAGATCTAGCGCGGGCCGCCGATGACCGGACCCGGATGATGCTCCTCGGGCGGTGCGGGCGGCTCGATAACGCCGATCGTGGTGGACGGTTTCCGTTGCCGCGCCGTCCGTACCGAGACCAGGTGCCCGTCAGCCGTACGGAAGGCGGCCGCCGGCGCGGGCCGTGGACCAGCCGATCTCGTGCGGGCGGTAGGGGCGGTGGTCTGGCGGGGCTGCGCGGGAACAGGGACCAGCGGCTGGCCGCCGGAGTGCACACCGCCGACGGGGTTCACCCGCGAGACCGGCCGTGGACCGGTACCGGGCGGGGCGCCGATCACGCCGCCGGGCGGGCGAGGCAACAACCCGGGACGTGCGGAACCAGCTCCACCCGGGGCGGGCGGTCGCACGCCGGAACCAGCGCCCAGGACGGGCGGCCGCACGGCGGGAGCGACGCCCGGGACCGGCCGAGGGCCGGCAGCGGAACTCGGGCTCGGCCGCACGTCGGGAGCGACGATCGGCGACGCAGGCGTGGGCGGTCGCGCCCGGGCGAGCGCGGGCGCGATCGTTGCCGCGTACCCGGCCACTCGCGGCGCCGCGTACGCCGGCGGGAGGACCAGTGCCACGGTGGCCGCGGCCAGTACGCCGCCCAGCTCCGCCATGACCGCGCGCGCATACGACGTCAGCTCCGCCCGCAAAGCCGCACCGGCCACCGCGTACTCGTCATTGACCAGCCAGAGCTGTATCCGCGCCATGTCGACCGCCGCGGTAACGGACCTGACCGTCTCGTAGTTCGCGGTCGCCGCGTCGCAGATCTTCTGCAACGACGCGACCATCTCGTCGAGTTTGGCCAGGTACGCGCGGGCGGCCTCGTTCCGCTCGGGTGGCCAGACGGCGGCGATCCGCGACCGGTACTCGGCCATCCGCTCGAGGTGGTGCGTGGTCAGCTCGAGCGCCTGGCGCCAACCCGCCACGTGTGTCCACTGTGGATCGGTGTCGATCGGGGCCACCAGCGCCCACAGCTCCGGCACGCTCAGCGCCGACCAGTTCGACGTCACCGAAGGATCCGCTCCACGTCCCGGGCCCGGGCCGCGGCTAGTCCGTCGGCATCGCCGTACCGCGTCGCGATGAGGTCGGCCGCGTGCGCCAGCGCTCCCGTGGCGTCGCCGTGCTCGGCGAGCAGCGCGGTAGCGACCTGCTGGCTCTCCCGGTGCCGTTCGAGAAACCGGAGTAGTTCCGGAAACGACGCGCCTCCGGCTGGCGTCACCAGGTCCGCGTCGATCCGGTGCAGACGCGGTACGTAGTTCCTCGTCAGCTCGGCGGCCAGCGTGGCGGCGACGTCCTTCATGCCGCGCAGGTCGGCATCGATCCGCACATATTCGTCCACCGGGCAGAGGCTAGCGGGTTGCGGCCGGGTACGAGGGACGTGACAACATTCCGGGCATGCTCAAGTTCTGGCGGGAGTTCAAGGCATTCGCGGTCAGCGGCAACGTGCTCGACCTCGCGTTGGGCTTCCTCATCGGAGCCGCGTTCGCGAAGCTCGTCGAGTCGCTGGCGAACAACGTACTGATGCAGCTGGTGGCGGCCGTGTTCGGGAAGCCCGACTTCACGCAGCTGTCGTTCTCCCTCAACGGCGCGCGGATCAAGTACGGCGCGTTCCTCACCGACACGATCAACTTCATGATCCTCGCGTTCGTCATGTTCGCCGTGATCAAGCTCGTCGTGCAGATCGGTATCGGCCAGGCCCGGTCGTTCGTCGCCCGCGACTGCCCGTACTGCATCACCCCCATACCCACCGAATCCCTGGTGTGCAAGCAGTGTGGGCGGCAGTTGGTCGACGAGCTGCCGTCGGTCGAGAAGGCCCAGCAGCGGCTCGCGGAGCAACGCGCCCGCCGCGGGATCGCGCTGCCGCGCCGGCGGCAGACCACGACGACCGAGTCAGCGCGGGAGTGAGGAGGCGCGCCACGCGCCGGGGGCGGGTCGCAGACCGGGCCAGACCGGCAACGCGCTGGTCCGCCACCGCGCGGGCGGCGCCGTCCGCGTTTCGCCACGACGAGTCAGCAGTACGCCGACCAGCGCGGCTACCTCTTCCGGAGTAGGCGCACCGCGTACGACGCGAACCGCTTCGCGATCGTGTCCGTTTTGCAACACACGCCCGAGCATACTGGGCAGGTGGCCGGCAGGTGGAGTCATGCGGCGGGGGTCTGCGCCGCGCTAGTGGCCATGCTCGGTGGGACGGCGGCGGCGGCGTACCCGGATCCCGAGCCGTTCTCGAAGTCGGCACCGGTCATCTACACGGTCACGCTCGCCGCGAGGCTGTGTGGCTCGTACCCGCAGATCGTCGCCGACCGCGTGCGCGGCAACGACCAGGAGAGCCTGGCGCAACTGGGACCGGACAGCGGCTACGGGGTGGGGCAGCCGGTGGACCCGGCGGCCGAGGCGGCCGCCCACCCGAAATGCAAGCCGCTGACCGGGTGGCGGTTCACGTTCGGCGAGGACCGGACCAGGACCGGTCCGTTCAGCGTCGTGAAGAGACCCAGCGGCAGCACGGCGACCGTCGCCAGTACGCCGTTGCTGGACCGGCTCGGCAAGCCGACGGACCAGCAGTTGGCCGGCGCCGTCACGGTCACGTTGACCGAACCCCAGACGGTGCTCGCCCAGCACCACCGGCTCTGGGTCCAGGGTGGGCGGGTCGATGATCCGGCCGGTGGGTACGGCTTCGGCACGCTGCGCTGCGCGATCGACAACGGCAACGGCAGCAACGTCGAGTGGATCGGGTACCCGGCCGGTACGCGGCACGTCTTCTGCTTCGCGTACTACGTTGATCCGCGCCCGGCCGTCGGGGCGCTCGTCGTGCGGCAGGAGGTGACCCGCAGGCTCGGCTACCCGCAGCGGTTCGGGTTCACCTCCAACGCCAGTTACGCCCGGGATGGCGTGGTCGACCTGACCACCTCCGGCGAACCGGTCTCGACGACGCTCTACCGCGCGAGCGACAACGAGTACCGGGTCAGTGCCCAACTGTCACCCGGTTGGCGGCTGGCCAACCTGACCTGTGCCGGGACGAAGGCGGGAGCGAGCACGTGGACGATCGCCGATACGACGGCCACCGTCCGGCTCGGCCGCGGTGACGTGGTGACGTGTACGTTCGTCGACGAGCCGCCGGGGCCGGCGCCGACCGGCCTGACGATCCGGCTCGCCACGTCCGGCGGGGTCGGCAGCTTCGGCTTCGCCGTCGACGGGACGGCCGGCACGGTACGGCAGACCGCTACGTCCACTGTGGAGGATACGGCGACGCCCGCCAGCGGAGACGACACGACCGTTTTGCCGCCGGGCTCGTACCGGCTCACCCAGTCCGCCAACGACCGGTGGACTCTCGTGGCCGTGGTCTGCAACGGCACCGCGGTACCGGTCACGGGCTCCGCGGCCGCCGTCACGCTGACCGCCGGACAGCCGCTGGACTGTGTCTTCCACAACCGCCGCCGCGCCGGCACGATCTCGGCCCGGCTGGTTACCCTCGGCGGTACCGCCGCGGCCGGCTTCACGGTGGCCGCGGTGGCCGCGCCCGCGTCCGCCGACGGATGGTCGGTCAGCGCGCAGACCGACCAGCCGGGTCCACCGGCGCGGGCGACGGGGAGCGTGCCGGACCGGCTGCCCTTCGGCTCGTACTCGTTGGTGTCGACGCCACCGACCACGACGGTGGCCGGCAGTTGGCTGCTCCGTGAGTTCACCTGCGACCCCGGGACGAGCAAAGCCGGCGGCGAGGGAACGCTGTCCGTCGAGTTGACCGACGCCAAGCCCGACGCGGTGTGTACGGCGGTCTACGAGCTGCAACCGTCCGTCACGCTGAGCGTGCTCGTGCGCGCCGAGGGTCAGCCCACCGGTACCGCGGCCTTTGTCCTGCAGATCTCCTGCGCCGACGGCGCTACCGGTCAGCTCGTACTACCGGTCGACTCGACCGGCCCCGTGACCCTGCCGCAACCGCTCAGCTTCCCCGGCCCGATGACCTGTACCCTCGCCGAGCCCACGGCCGACGGCCAGGTCGTGCCGGCGCGCGCGGCGGTCGACGACGTTTCGCTGGCGCTTCCCGGGTCCGTCCAGATCGGACAGAAGCCGGTATCGGTGACGGTCATCGCGCTGTACGGCGATGCCACCGCGACCCCACCGCCGACCGACCGGCAGTCGCTGCGGTTCCTGCCGGTCGCCGCGATCGGAGTCGGCCTGGTCGGCGTCGGGGTCTTGGTGCTGCTCGTCATCGTCGCCCGCCGCGCGATGAATTGACCGCTGGTCAGTCTGACTACCTTGACGGCATCCATCGATGGGGCGTTGGATGGCGTCGGAGGTGGCGCCGATGCGCAGTACGCCGATCCGCCGCTGGCTCAGTCTCGTGGGCAGCGCTCTGTTGATTTCCAGCTTGCTGGTGGCCTCACAGACACCGGCCACCGCCGAACCCCCCGTGTGTTCCCCACCGGTGCCGAGCGAAACTCAGCCCGGCTACACCATCGTCGATCCGGATTGTGACCTGTCCGGCGCGCCGTTCGTGCCGCTGACCGACGCGGCCGGCCAGCCGCTGTCGGAGGTCTTCACCGGCATCCGCGACGGTGCGTCGTTCCGCGTCGAGGTCCCGCTGAACTGGAACGGCGACCTCGTCCTCTTCGCGCACGGCTTCCGCGGCACCGGACTGGTGGTGTGGGTGGACAGCCCGAGCCTGCGCGCCCACTACGTGTCCCGCGGCTTCGCCTGGGCGGCGTCGAGCTACCAGACCAACGGGTACGACGTCGGTCAGGGCGTCCGCGACTCCCACGCCCTCATCGACCAGTTCACCGACAGCACCGGTCGGCACGCCGACAAGGTGTTCATGACGGGTGCCTCGATGGGCGGCCACATCACCGCGGTCGCGATCGAGCACTTCCCGCGGTCGTTCGCCGGTGCGATGCCGATCTGTGGCGTGCTCGGGGATGCCGAGCTGTTCGACTACTTCCTGGACGCGAACCTGACCGCGGCGGCGCTGGCGCACGTGCCGGTCACGTTCCCACTGCAGCCGCCGCCGGAGTTCATCCCGGCGTACGGCCAGACCGTCCGGACCCAGATCCTGCCGGCCCTCGGTACCGGTTGGGGCACCGGTGTGCCGCCGACGCTCAACGAAGCCGGGCAGCAGTGGGCCGGTGTGGTCGAGCAACGCAGCGGCGGGGTACGCCCCGGGTTCGCGGCCGCTTTCGGCTTCTGGAACAGCATCCCGTCGATCGCGCCGCTCAACACGGTGCCGTTCCTGTTCGGCCTCTACCCGGGGCTGTCCGGCGGCACGCTCAACATCGCCGATGGCAACGTCACGTCCAACAAGCTCACGCTCTACCAGATGGACGACGACTTCCGGCTGTCGGCCGCTGAGTTGCGGCTCAACCGCGACGTGTTGCGGGTGTCCCGGACCGCGAAGCCGAGCCGCAAACTGGACGGCGTACCGCTGGTCGAGGGCAAGCCTCGCATGCCGGTGCTGTCGATGCACGACCTCGGTGACCTGTTCGTACCGTTCTCGATGGAGCAGGTGTACGCCCTCCGTGCCCTCCTACATGGACGGTCGCAGAACGTTGTGTCGCGGGCGATCCGCGGGATCGGCCACTGCGACTTCACGCTCGGCGAGCTGCGGCAGAGCTTCGACGATCTGGTCAACTGGGTGAGCACCGGGCACCGGCCGGCCGGCGACAACATCCTCGACCGCAGCGCGGTGGCGGAAGCGACGTTCGGTTGTCAGTTCACGCTGAGTACGCGAGCCGGCTTTACCGCCTGCCCGTAAGCCTGGTTTCTTGGGCTGGGTCTGCGCCGACCGAAGGTCCAGGCGCCTCGGTCAGCACAGTTCGAGGTTAGGCTCCCGGGTGTGTTGGACCGGGTGCTGAGCGCACAGCCCGACCCGCCGCCGTGGCTCGTCTTCGTCACGGCGGCGGTCGCTGTCGTCGTCGTGTTGGCACGGCCGGCGTGGCGTCTCGCGCGGCACGCCATCACGATCGCGCACGAGGGCGGTCACGCGC
>DASRII010000424.1:0-7380 GCA_035650075.1 Micromonosporaceae bacterium
GGAAGTTGAACGGTGAGACCACCGCGACCACACCCAGCGGCTGGCGCAGGGAGTACGAGTCGACTCCGGTCGAGACGTTCTCGCTGAAGCGCCCTTGCAACAGCGCGGGGATGCCGCAGGCGTACTCGACGACCTCGAGCCCGCGCTGCACCTCGCCGGCAGCGTCGGCGAGCACCTTGCCGTGTTCGGCGGTCACGACGGCCGCGATCTCGTCGCGGCGGGCGTCGACCAGCTGGCGGAAGGCGAACATCACTTTGGTACGGCGGCTGAGCGGCTCCTCCCGCCAGCTCCGAGCCGCACTCTCCGCAGCGGCTACCACAGCGTCCACATCGGACGGTGAAGCGAAGTCCACCTGCCCGGCGACCCGACCGGTCGCCGGGTCGTAGACCTCGCCGTGCCGCGTCGCACCGTGCGGCCACGGCTTGCTGCCGACGAAGTGCGTGATGTGCCTCATGCGGCCAGGGCCGCCGTCAGGATGTCCAGGCCTTCCTTGGCCTCCGCTTCGGTCAGCGTCAACGGCGGACCCATCCGGATCGTGTTGCCGTACAAGCCACCCTTGCCGACGAGCAGCCCATTGCGCCGGCACTCCTCGAAGACCCTCGCGGTCTCGGGGGCGTTCGGTGTCGTCGTACCCGGCCGCACGAACTCGATCGCGAGCATGAGCCCTTTGCCGCGGACCTCGGCCACGGCGGGGTTGTCCACTGTGGCCTGTCGCAGCCCGTCGAAGAGCAACGCGCCGACCCGCGCGGCGTTGGCCTGCAGATCGTGGTCGAGCAGGTAGTCGACGACCGCGTTGCCGGCCGCGGTGGCCAGCGGGTTGCCGCCGAACGTCGAGAACGAGACTGCGTTGACGCTGTTCATCACCTCGGCGCGACCGACGACGCCGGCCAGCGCGAAGCCGTTGCCGACGCCCTTGGCGAACGTGAGGAGGTCCGGCGTCACGCCGTGCGCCTGGTAACCCCAGAAGTGCGAGCCGGTCCGGCCCCAGCCGGTCTGCACCTCGTCGGAGACGAACAGGATGCCATGCTCGTCGAGCACTTCCTCGAGCGCGCCGAAGAGTCCGTCCGGCCCGTGCACGTAGCCGCCGACTCCCTGGATCGGTTCGGCGATCAGGCATGCGACATCGCCGGCCGTGGTCGTGGCGAGCACTTCGCGCAGATCCTCGACGGCCCGCTCGATGTGCTGCTTGTCATCGAGACCCTTGAATACGCCGCGCATGCGGTCACCCGAGTGCAGCCAGCTGACGTTGAGCGGGTTCAGGCCGCTGGCCGACCAGCTACGGTTGCCGGTGACGCCCATGGCGCCGTACGACCGGCCGTGGTAGCTGTTGCGCACCGACAGGATCTGGTTGGACCGGCGGTGGTTCGTGGCGACCAGCAGAGCCGCCTCGTTGGCCTCGGTACCGGAGTTGGTGAAGTACACCCGCGCGTCCTCGATGCCGGACAGCCGGGCGATCTTCTCGGCCAGCTCGACCTGCTGCCGGATGAGGTAGAGGGTCGACGTGTGCACGACGCCGGTACGCAGTTGCCGCTCGACCGCCTCACGCACCTCGGGCACGTTGTAGCCCAACATGTTCGTCAGCACGCCCCCGAAGAAATCGAGGTACGTCTTTCCGTCCGCGTCCGTGACCCGGCAGCCGTCCCCGGAGACGAGCTCGATCGGCTCGTCGTAGTACAGCATCACCCAGGAGGGCAGGACGGCGCGTTGGCGGGCGAGCAGGTCGTCGGTCATCCTTGCACGCTCGCACTTCCTGGCCGCCGACGGCAACTCCCACCCTGCAGGGTCTCGCCCCCGTGTGCCTGACACACCGTCAACCCCCCTCCCCGGTTGATCATGAAGTTGGCAGCGCGACACGCCGCCCAGACCGAAACTAGGTTCATGATCAACGGGGTCGGGCGGGGGTTAGGTGTCGCGGATCGCGTCTAGGGCTAGGAGGGCGACGTGGAGGCTGAGGCAGGCTTCTACCGAGTCCAGGTCTACGTCGAGGATGCGGCCGATGCGCGCTAGGCGTTCGTAGAACGCGGGGCGGGACAGGTGTGCCGCGGCCGCGGCGGCGGACTTGTTGCGGCCGTTCTCCAGGTACGCGCGCAGGGTGCCGGCGAGCTGCTCCCGCGGGTGCTTCGCGTCGTACGCGAGCAGCCCGCCCAGTTCCCGCTCGACGAACGTCTGCAGCCGGGGCTCGTCGCGCAGCAGGTGCAGCAGACCGGCCAACCCGACATGCGGTAGCCGGAACACGCCCACGGAGCGCTGGTCGTGCCGGGCCGCGTACGCCACCTGCCGCGCCTCGACCAGGGACCGCCGCGCCTCGCGTACCGTGTCCACACCCGAGCCGGCCGCGACGATGAGCTCGCCGCGGGCCCGGCGCAGCGCTGCGGCGAACGCGGTCAGCGCGGTCTCCTCCTCGGTGGACGTTCGCAGCGCGACCAGTACCCCGACCGTCTGGTCGTCGAGCGCGCTCGCCAGTCCCGCCAGATGAGCCTCGCGCAGCGCCTGCCCCACCGCCTCGGCGAGGTCCCGCAACCGGCCCTGGGCCGCCTCCGGAGTGGAGTCGGGGTCGTCCCGGTGCCGCACCACGACCCCGACGAGCCGGCGCCGGTCGAGCGGTACGCCGAGCGCCCGCGCCCGCAGGGCCACCTCGTCGACCGGCTGGGTGTGGTCGAGCAGCGCGTTGAGCAGAGTGCGGTGGATCTGCCGTTCGAGGCCCTCGGCGTCCCGCCGGATCAGCCGGCCCAGGGCCAGGGTCGACGCGGCCCGTTCCAGCAGGATCGACAGCCGGGTCGGTGGCTGGGTGCCGTCGGGCGGGCTCGAACCGTCGGCCGGCCAGCGCAGCAGCAACCGCCCCCAGTCCTGGCCGCGCGCGCCCACGGTGGTGACGAGCCACCCGGTGTCGGGGTCGTACGAGGTCCGCCCGGCCGGGCGGCCGCTCGAGGCGAGGAGCCGGCGCGAGTGCGACTCCCACCCGTCCAGCAGCAGCTCGTCGCGATCGCCGGCAGCGTCGTACGCCAGTACCTGCCGGGACAGGTTCTCCAGCACCACCGGGCACGCGGCCAGCGCGGCGGCCTGCCGGATCACCTCGGCCGGCTCGGCGCCCTCGACCGACAGCTCGGTGAACCGCTGGTGGATCTCCTCGGTGGCGCGCAGCTCGGTCAGCTGCGCGTCGACGATCAGCGCGTGCACGGCCTCGGTGATGCGTACGAACGGCGTCGGCCGGCGCAGCTCGACGAGCGGCAGCTCATGCTTCTCGGCGGCGGCCACCATGACCTTCGGGACGCTGGTGGCATACCGGCGTCCCAGCTCGACCGCCAGCCCCGCGACGCCCACCTCGGCCAGCTCGCTGACGAACGCGCGTAACCCGTCGTCGTCGGCCGGCAGCCCGATGCCGGTGGTCAGGACCAGCTCCCCGCCGCGCAGCAGCGAGGCGATGTCCGGTACCTCCGCGACGTGCACCCAGCGCACCAACCGGTCCAGCGCCTTCTCGCCCGCCACGACCCGCGGCGCGCCGTGCCGCACCGGGTCGAGCGCGAGCACGTCGCGGACGCTGGGGAACACAGTTTCACGCTACTGGTCGACGGTGTCGTCGCGGCCCAGCTCCCAGAACGCGACGGCCGCCGCGGCGGCGACGTTGAGCGAGTCCACCCCCCGGCGCATCGGGATCGCGACCCGCGCGTCGCTCGCGGCGAGCGCCGCCGCAGACAGGCCCACACCCTCGGCGCCGAGCATGAGCGCGACCCGTTCGCGCTGCGCGGGCGACAGGCGCTGGATCGGTACGGCGTCCGCGGCTGGGGTCAGGGCGAGCAGCGCGAAGCCGGCATCGCGTACCTCCCGCAGGGCCCCGGGCCACGGGGCGAGCGGCGCGTACGGCACCGCGAACACCTCGCCCATGCTCACCCGGACGCTGCGCCGGTACAGCGGGTCGGCACACGTGGGCGACAGCAGCACGCCGTCGACGCCGAGCGCCGCCGCGCCCCGGAAGATGGCGCCGAGGTTGGTGTGGTTGTTGACCTCTTCGAGGATCGCTACCCGGCGCGCCGCCGCGAGCACGTCGGCCGCAGTCGGCAACGGCCGGCGGTGAAACGACGCCAGGACGCCGCGGTGCACGTGGAAGCCGGTGACCCGGTCCAGCACGTCGGGTGCGGCGGCGTAGACCGGCGCGCCCGTCAGGTCGGCGAGCTGCTCGACCCGCTTGGTGTCCACCAGGAACGACCGGGGCTCGTACCCGGCCCGCAGCGCACGCCGCAGCACCAGTTCGCCCTCGGCGATGAACAGTCCGTGCGGGGGTTCCCAGCGGGTGCGCAGGGCGACATCGGTGAGCGCGCGGTAGTCGGCGATCCGCGGGTCGTCCGGATCGGCGATCAGCTCCACGCCCGCGATTGTGCCGCCCGGGCCTTCGTCTTGCTGGGCTTGGTCGCGCCGGGCAGCAGGCGCGTCGCGGTCCAGGCCAGGCCGAGGCCACCGGCCAGTAGCAATAGAGCCCCGATGGCGGGCAACCGTTCGAAGTACGCCCCACCGATCCCGAGCAGCGGCGCGGCGATCAGCAGCAGAGCGCCGTCGGCCCGGCCGAGGACCCGCGATGCCAGCACGGCGACGCCGTACAGCAGCCACGCGAGCGTGAGCGCCGCCCCGCCGGCGAACTCGAGCTGGCGCGCGTACAGCGACTCGCCGGCGGCCGCGAACAGCAGTCCGCCGGCCGCGAGCCCCGCGAGCAGGCCGGCCAGCGCGAGGTGCCTACCCCGCACCCCGGCCAGCAGCGCGGTCAGCGCCACCATGGCGACCGGTCCGAGCCAGGCCGCGACCGCCGTCGCGATCAGGCTGTCGAGCCGCGGCGGCTCCAGCACACCGGTCACGAACAACGCCAACGCGTACGCCGGCAGCGTCCACACCGCCATCCGGGTGAACCGGCGCAGGGTACCGGCCCAGGCGGCGTCGGTATCCACGAGGTCGTCGCGCGGTGCGGGTCGGGGCTGGATACGCAGTGCCGGCCGGTCGCTCATGTACTAGATCATGACTGCTCGGGGCGCCGCTCCGATTCCATATCGTCCAGCGTCGACGCCGGTACCTCCGGCGCGGCCGGCAGCCCCGGCGGGCCGCCCGGGATCGGCCCGCCGGAGGCCTGGGCCTTGGCCACCTCCAGTTCCGCCTCGACGGCCCGTACGGCGGCACTGGCCGCGTCCGCCGCCTCCCTCGCCTCGACGTCGACGTCCGTGGTGTCGTCGATCTCGGCGGCGGCCACGTCCTCGCGGCCCGACGGGGCGCCGGCCTGCGAAACCAGCCCGCCGAGGGCGCCGCCGATCCCCTCCAGCGCCTTGGTCAATTCCGCCGGGACGATCCACACCTTGTTCGCCTGCCCGGCCGCGATCTGGGGCAGGGCCTGCAGGTACTGGTACGCCATCACCTTCGCGTCCGGGTTGGCCTGGTGGACCGCGCCGAACACGGTCCGGATCGCCTTGGCCTGTCCCTCGGCCTGCAGGATGCGGGCCTGCCGGTCGCCCTCGGCCCGCAGGACAGCGGCCTGCTTCTCACCCTCGGCGGTCAGGATCTGCGACTGCTTGTGCCCCTCGGCGTTCAGGATCACGGCCCGCCGGTCGCGCTCGGCACGCATCTGCTTCTCCATCGAGTCGCGGATGCTCGGGGGCGGCTCGATCGCCTTGATCTCGACCCGCGTCACCTTGATGCCCCACCGCCCGGTGGTCT
This sequence comes from Micromonosporaceae bacterium, assembly GCA_035650075.1. Taxonomy (GTDB): domain Bacteria; phylum Actinomycetota; class Actinomycetes; order Mycobacteriales; family Micromonosporaceae; genus DASSUC01. The sequence continues at coordinate 5,692 of DASRII010000424.1, forward strand.
CGTCCAGCGCGCGGGACAGATGCGCGTTGATCTCCTCACGGCTGGTCAGCGCCCGCTCGAGGTCGAGCGACCCGATGACGTTGCGCAGCGTGGTGACGGTCAGCTGCTCGATCGCCTGCAGGAAGTCCGCGATCTCGTACGTCGCCCGGACCGGGTCGCCGACCCGGAAGTAGAGCACCGTGTCGATCGACACGACCAGGTTGTCCGACGTGATCACCGGCTGCGGGAGGAAGTTGACCACGCGCTCACGCATGTCCATCTTCTCCCGGACCCGGTCGACGAACGGCACCAGGATGTTCAGGCCCGGTTTCAGAGTGCGCTGGTACTTGCCGAGCCGCTCCACGATGTCCATGCGCTGCTGCGGCACGATCCGCACCGACCGGTACAAGGTAATGACAGCGATCAACGCGATAGCCGCGAGTATCGCTGTGATGACGAATTCCAACTCACTCTCTCCAGACCAGCGCCGTGGCGCCCTTGACCTCGATGACCCGCACCCGTTCGCCGGGTTCGAAGACCTGCTGCGCGTCGTAGGCCCGCGCGGTCCACATCTCGCCGCCGATCTTGATCAGTCCCTGGCCGGCGTCGACCTGTTCGAGCACCACGCCCTCGGAGCCCTCGATCGCCTCGAGTCCCATCGGGGCGTGCTCGGCGCCGCGGTGGAACCGCCGCTGGATCGCCGGCCGTACGGCCACCATGCCCAGCACGGAGACGCCGGCGAAGGCGACCACCTGTACCGCCGCGGGCGCGCCCGCGACCGCCGCCGCGGTCGCCGCGAAGGCGCCGACAGCGAACATCACCAACACGAAGGTGCCGGTCAACAACTCCGCGGCCGCGAGCAACACGCCGGCGGCCAACCACCACAGCCACGCCTCCACGTCCCGATCGTGGCACGCTTCGACACGTGTCCGCACTACCGCTGCTGCCCGACACCGTAAGTCGCATCGATGAAATGGTCGCGCACACCCAGGCGCACGGTCGGGTACCGGCGCTGGTCGCCGGCGTCGTGCGCGACGGAGCGCTGGCGCACGTGAGCGGTACGACGGAACCGGACATCCAGTACCGGATCGGGTCGATCACCAAGACGATGACCGCCGCCCTGGTGCTGATGCTGCGCGACGAGGGCCGGCTCGCGCTGGACGATCCACTCCCCCGGCACCTGCCCGGTACCGCCGTCGGCGACGTGACCCTGCGGCAGCTGCTCGGCCACGTCGCCGGACTCCAGCGGGAGCCGGAGGGCGACTGGTGGGAGCGCTCGGCCGGCCAGGAGCTGGACGCGTTCCTGGTCGACGTCACCGGCGACAAGGTGGCCTACCCGCCGTACCGCGGCTACCACTACTCGAACCTCGGCTACGGGCTGCTCGGCGCCGTGCTGACCCGGGTCACCGGGCAGAGCTGGGCCGATCTGCTCACCGAACGCCTGCTGGCGCCGCTCGGGATGCGTCGGACCACGTACGAGCCCACCGAGCCGTACGCCCGCGGCTACGTGGTCCACCCCTGGCACGGCACGCTGCGGGAGGAACCGCGGCACGACGCGAAGGCGATGGCGCCGGCCGGACAACTCTGGTCCACAGTGGATGATCTGGCCCGGTGGGCGGCCTTCCTCACCGACCCGGACCCGTCCCTGCTCGCCCCGCGCACGGTCGCCGAGATGTGCGCCCCGGTCGTGCTGAGCGACCTGGAGTCGTG
>DASRII010000425.1:0-7036 GCA_035650075.1 Micromonosporaceae bacterium
CTCGTCGTACTGGCTGATCTGGAAGTTCTTCGGCATGTCCGGGTAGAAGTAGTTCTTGCGGGCGAACCGGCACCACGGCGCGATCGAGCAGTTGAGCGCCAACCCGATCCGGATCGTCGCCTCGATCACCGCCCGGTTGGCCACGGGCAGGCTGCCCGGCAGGCCAAGGCACACCGGGCACACCTGGGTGTTGGGCTCCGCGCCGAAGAGGGTCGGGCAGCCGCAGAACATCTTCGTCCGGGTACCGAGCTCCACGTGCACCTCGAGCCCGATCACCGGTTCGTATGCCGTCGACATGCACAACCTCTCTACAGGGCGGGCGGGGTCAGGGGCGGGATGGCGGACTCGAGCGCGGCGGCGACCCGGTACATCCGGTCGTCGCCCAGGGTCGGCGCCATCACCTGGAAGCCGACCGGCAGGCCCTCGGACAGTCCACAGGGGACGGAGATGGCCGGTCCACCGTAGAGGTTCGACGGGATCGTGTACAGGTCGGCGAGGTACATCTGGTACGGGTCCGAGGTACGCGAGCCGAACGGGAACGCAACGAACGGCGTCGTCGGCGACACGAGCACGTCGGCCTGCTCGAAGGCGGCGGTGAAGTCGCGGGTGATCAGCGTACGTACCTTCTGCGCCTGCCCGTAGTAGGCGTCGTAGTAGCCGGCCGACAACGCGTACGTGCCGAGGATGATGCGCCGCTTGACCTCCGCGCCGAAGCCGGCCTCCCGGGTCAGCGACATGACCTCCTCCAGCGACCGGGTGCCGTCGTCGCCGACCCGCAGCCCGTAGCGCACGCCGTCGAAGCGGGCCAGGTTGGACGAGCACTCGCTCGGTGCGATCAGGTAGTACGCCGGCAGCGCGTACGGGAAGTGCGGGCAGGACACCTCGACGACCTCGGCGCCGAGCTTGGTCAGCGCCTCGACCGCGTCCCGCACGGCGGCCGTGACACCGGGTTCGGCGCCTTCGCCGCTGAACTCGCGTACCAGCCCCAGCCGGACGCCGGTCAGATCACCCGTGGCACCCAGCCGGGCGGCGCCGACCACGTCGGGCACCGGCGCGGGGATCGACGTGGAGTCGCGGGGGTCGTGCCCGGCGATGACCGCGTGCAGCAGGGCAGCGTCTTCGACGGTACGGGCGACCGGGCCGGGAGTGTCCAAAGAGGACGAGAACGCGACGAGGCCGTACCGGGACGTGCCGCCGTACGTCGGCTTGGCGCCCACCGTTCCGGTGACCGCGCCGGGTTGCCGGATCGAACCGCCGGTGTCGGTACCGATGCCCAGCGCCGACTCGTACGCGGCCACCGCCGCCGCCGAACCGCCGCCCGAGCCACCGGGGATGCGACCGAGGTCCCACGGGTTGTTCGTCGGCCCGTACGCCGAATACTCCGTCGACGAGCCCATCGCGAACTCGTCCATGTTCGTCTTGCCGAGCACCACGAGACCGGCGTCGTGCAGCCGTTCGACGACCGTCGCGTCGTACGGCGGTACCCAGCCTTCCAAGATCTTGGAAGCGCACGTGGTGGGCATGCCGCGCGTGGTGATGACGTCCTTGACCGCGATCGGGACGCCGGCCAGCGGGCCGAGCTGCTCGCCCGCCGCCCGGCGGGCGTCCACGGCGCGCGCCGCCTCCAGCGCGCGTTCCGTGGCTACGTGCAGGAACGCGTGCACCTTCGGCTCGACCTCGGTCATCCGGTCGAGGTGTGCCCGGGTGACCTCCTCGGCGGAGACCTCGCCGGAACCGATGAGGCGGCCCAGCTCGGCGGCAGTCCGCTCGATCACCACTACGCCTCCTCATCCAAGATCCGTGGTACCCGGAACCGCCCGTCCTGCGCGTCCGGCGCCCCGGCGAGCGCCTCGTCCCGCGGCAGGCACGCCACCATTACGTCCTCGCGCAGCACGTTGGTCAACGGCACCGAGTGCGACGTCGGCGGGATATCGGCCGCGGCGACCTCACCGATTCGGGCTACCGCCTGCAGGATGACATCCAACTGGCCCGCGAAGGTATCCAATTCCTCGTCCGTGACGGCGAGCCGCGCGAGGTGCGCGAGGTGCGCGACCTCCTCGCGGGAAATGGCGGCCATGGTTACTCCCTGGCATGGACTCCGGTGACGGGCCGAGTCTATCGACCGGTCGGTCAGCGCCTTCGCGTGGCAGGCAGCGGGCGGTACCGGGCGAGCCACGCCGCCAGCTCGTCGCCGGGCATGGGCCGGGCGAAGAACCAACCCTGCGCGACGTGGCAGCCCGCGTCGCACAGCTGCCGCCAGGTGCGCTCGTCCTCCACGCCCTCCGCGACGACCCGTAGGCCCAGTGCCCGGGCAAGCTCGACAGTGGACCGTACGATCGCCGCGTCGTCGGCGTCGGACGACATCCCGAGTACGAACGAGCGGTCCACCTTGACCTCGGCCAGCGGCAGGCGGCGCAGGTGCTGCAACGACGAGTAGCCGGTACCGAAGTCGTCCAGCGAGATGGCCACTCCGAGCCGCTCCAGCCGCACGATCGTGGCGAGCACCCGGCGCGGATCGGCCATCAACGCGCCCTCGGTGATCTCCAGCAGGATCTGTTCGGGCGGTACCTGGTGCTCGGTGAGCCGTTCGGCGAGCTGGTCCACGATGTCGCCGTTGTGCAGGTCCCGCACGCTCACGTTGAGCGCCGCGCGCAGCGTGAGCCCTTCCGTCGCCCACTTCGCGACCTGGGCCACCACGTCGTCCACGACCCGCCGGGTGAGCAGCCGCATGACCGCGGTGTGTTCGGCGACGCGGATCAGCTCCTCGGGGTTGACCATTCCGCGCCGCGGGTGCTGCCAGCGCAGCAGAGCCTCGACGCCGACGACCGCGCCGGTGTCGAGGGAGACCTGCGGCTGGTAGTACATCGTGATTTCCGCACTGCCCGGCGACTCCAGGGACTTGCGCAGGTCGGCGAGCAACCCGAGCCGCTCGGGGTTGTTGTGGTCGGACTCGGGCTGGTACAGGGCGACACTGTCGCCGCGGTGCTTGGCCTCGTACATCGCGACGTCGGCGTGCCGCATCAAGGTGACGTAGTCCTGGCCGTGCTCGGGGTAGACGGCGACGCCGATCGAGCCGGCGACGTCGAGCGGCAACCCGTCCATCGGTACTGGTCGGCTCAACGCGTCGGCGATGCAGTAGGCGAGGTCCTTCGCCTCCGAGGCGTCGACCAGCCCTGGCGCGACGACCGCGAACTCGTCGCCGCCCAGCCGCGCCACCAGATCGTCGGCTCGTACCCACGCGTGCAACCGGCGCGCGACCTCGCCCAGCAGCCGGTCCCCGACGGCATGGCCGAGGGCGTCGTTCACGTGCTTGAACCGGTCGAGGTCGATCAGCAGCAGCGCGAACCGGCGGTTGACCCGACCCGCGGCCGCGCGCTCGGCGTGTACCGCCACCTCATGTTCGACCTGCTCCACGACTGCCTTGCGGTTGGGTAGGCCGGTGAGCGGATCCCGGAGCGCCTGCCGTTCCTGCTCGACCGAAAGGTGGGCCATGCGCTCGACGGCGAACAGCGGGAGCGACACGAGCGGGACGAGCGCGACGTGGGCCTGGGCGGCCGCCGCGAGTATCGGTCCCAGCAACAGCAGCGCTCCGGTGGAGAGCACCTCGAGCCGGAGCGACCGGGTGAACACCCGCCACCACGACCAGCCGTCCCTCGTAGCGCCGAAGCGCAACCACACGGCCGTCGACACGAGCACGTTGTTGACGACGAACCAGACCGCGGCCGCGGCCAGCACCAGGGGTAGGCCGGATCCGAGACTGAGTACCGCGGCGGCGGCCGCGTAGCAGAGCACGTACTGCGCGCCGTTGAAGGCCGCCCGCCAGGGCGTGTGCCGCATTCGCCGGGCCGCCATCGCGACCGCGACAGACTGCACGACCACGGCCGCGGGCAGTCCCCAGTCGAGCAGGATCGCGAAACTGAAGCACACCGACGGCAGTACGACCGCGGAGTCGCTGCGACTGGAGGTGAGGAACGGGCGGGCGTCGCCGAGCACCGCCAACACCGCCATCAGCCAGAAGGCCAGCGGGGCGGTCCGGAGTGTCGCCGGAAGGGCCAGAAGCGCCGGGACGGTGACCAACAGGCTGACGGCCACCACACCGGACATATAGCCAAAAAACACCGTCGCACGCTCGGGTGGTGGTCTGTTGCGCAGCGTTGACGCCTCCACGCTCACCTCCCGACCTACGACGTGAAACGACCCCAAACATAGATCGGTCACGCCGTATTCGGAAGGATATGGTGTAGTTGTGGCTAAATGGAAATAAGTCCGGTTTACTCCGCAGTCCCGCGCGTGGCGGCCGTACGGGCGGCCTCCGGACCCTGCTCGAGGAGCACCTCGAAGGCCGTGTCGTCGAGGACAGGTACCTTCAGCGCGATCGCCTTGTCGAACTTCGAGCCCGGGTTCTCCCCCACGATCACGAAGTCGGTCTTCTTCGACACCGAGCCGGTCACCTTGCCGCCGCGGCTGGTCACCGCCTCGCTCGCCCCGTCGCGCGAGTGGTGCGCGAGCGAGCCCGTGATGACGACCGTGATGCCCTCCAGCAGGCGCGGACCGCTGTCGACCCGGTCCTCCGCGATGCGTACCCCGGCCGCCCGCCACTTCTCGACGACCGCCCGGTGCCAGTCCACCCCGAACCACTCGACGATCGACTCGGCGATCGTCCGCCCCACACCGTCCACTGAGGACAACTCGTCCACGCTCGCGGCCGCGATGTCGTCGATCGAGCCGAACTGGCGGGCGAGCGCCTGCGCCGCGGTCGGCCCGACGTGCCGGATGGACAGTGCCACCAGCACCCGCCACAGTGGACGTTGCTTGGCCTCGGCCAGGTTTGCGAGCAGCTTCGTGGCGTTGGAACCGAGCGTGCCGTCCTTGTTGACGAAGAACGGGCTACGCGAGAGCTGCTCCGCGTCGAGCGCGAACAGGTCGCCCTCGTCGGCGATGACGCCGTCGTTCAGCAACGCCTGGGCCGACTTCCAGCCCATCACCTCGATGTCCAGCGCACCGCGGCCACCCAGGTGCGACACCCGCTCCAGTAACTGCGCCGGGCAGGACCGGTTGTTCGGGCAGCGGATGTCGACGTCGCCCTCCTTCGCCGGAGCGAGTGCGGAGTCGCACGACGGGCAGCGCTCCGGCATCTCGAACCGCCGCTCGGTCCCGTCGCGCTTGTCCACCACCGGGCCGAGGATCTCCGGGATCACGTCGCCGGCCTTGCGCAGCACCACGGTGTCCCCGACCAGCACGCCCTTGCGCTCGATCTCGTGCGCGTTGTGCAGCGTGGCGAACGTGACCGTGGAACCGGCCACCCGGACCGGTTCCAGCTCCGCGTACGGCGTGACCCGACCGGTCCGGCCGACGTTGACCCGGATGTCGACGAGCTTGGTCGTCACCTCCTCCGGCGGGTATTTGAACGCGATCGCCCAGCGCGGAGCGCGGCTCGTGGCGCCCAGCCGACGCTGGATCGACACCTCGTCCACCTTCACGACCACACCGTCGATCTCGTGCTCGAGGTCGTGCCGGTGTTCGGCGTAGTAGGCTATGTACCGCCGTACCCCCGCCAGGTCCTCGACGACCTCCCACCGCTCGCTGACCGGCAGACCCCAGCCCCGCAAGGCCTCATAGGCCTGCGACTGCGTCGCGGGCTCGAAGCCCTCGCGCGCCCCCATGCCATGCACGACGAGCCGCAGCGGGCGGGACGCGGACACCCGCGGGTCCTTCTGCCGCAACGACCCGGCGGCGGCGCTGCGCGGGTTGGCGAACGGTGCCTTGCCCTGCTCGACGAGGCCCGCGTTGACATCGGCGAACGCCTCGATCGGCAGGTACACCTCGCCGCGCACCTCGAGCAGCCCGGGAATGTCCTTTCCGGACAGTCGCTCCGGCACCTCCCGGATGGTCCGCACGTTAGGCGTGACGTCCTCACCCGTGCGCCCGTCGCCGCGGGTCGCGCCGCGCACCAGCCGCCCCCGCTGGTACGTCAGGTTCATGGCCAGCCCGTCCACCTTGGGCTCGCACAGGTAGCGGACCGGCCCACCGGCGTCGCGCTCGACCCGCTCGGCCCACGCGTTCAGCTCGTCGTCGTCGAACGCGTTGTCCAGGCTCAGCATCCGCTCGGCGTGGGCGACCGCGGTGAACTGCGTCGAGTAGCCGGCACTGACCTTCTGCGTCGGCGAGTCCGGAGTGCGTAGCGCGGGATACTTCTCCTCCAGCCGCACCAGCTCCCGGTAGAGCTTGTCGAACTCGCCATCGGCGATGACCGGCGCATCCAGCACGAAGTACCGGTACCGATGGTCTTCGATCTCCTGGCTGAGCACCGCGTGCCGCTCCCGCGCCTCGGCCGTCGGCTCCTTGCCCGCCGCGCGCTCCTGTGCCGCCGTAACCTGTTGCGGGATCCCCTCGTCAGTCACCCTTTGGACGGTACTTGGCACCCCTGACAGACCTGGCGCGGGGCACGCCGTCGATCGGGCTCAGCTGAAGGGCGTGCGTGGGCGTTCGACGGCGACACCGTCGACCACGAGGTCGACGCGCTCGTTGTAGAAGCACGCCAGCCCGGCGATCTTCTGGCTCTCCGGCAACGGTGTCCGGTAGATCCACACGAGATCGGGGTGGACGACGCCGTTCACCTCGACCGACCAGTACCCGGCAGTCCCCTTGTACGGGCAGTGCGTCTGCCGCGAGGACGGGCGGAGCAGGTCGACCCGCAGGTCCGACAGCGGCAGGTAGTACCGCGGCGGCAGGCCGGTCTCGAACAGGATCCGCGGGCTGCGCGACTCCGCGAGCACGACGCCGTCGAGTTCCACCCGGACATGCCGGCTGCTAGCGAGGACGTCGACCCGGGTGTACGGGTCCCGCGCGTGCGTGTACACCGGCTCGTCCTCCTCGAGCCACTCGGTCATCGCGGACCACTCGAGCCGCACCGCTTCGCGCAGCTCCGGGTTCGGCGAGTTCGGGAATCGCCGCGCCGCCCGGGCCGCGGTGGCGTGTTCGGTCACCACGTCGTACACATCGGAGTCGTCGGTCGGCTCGAGCCGCGCGCGGACAT
>DASRII010000426.1:0-21798 GCA_035650075.1 Micromonosporaceae bacterium
CGACCCGTCCGGCCTCCTCGAGCACGATCATCAGATCCTCCCGTGCCCCTGCGAGGTCGCCTGAGGCCAGCCGGTTCGCCGCCGAGATCCGTCGGCACATCCGCACCCCGGTCGGCTCACCGAGGGCGGTGAGCTCGTCCATGGCCAGGCGCAGGTACGCGGCCGAGTCCGCTCGCTCGCCCATCGCCTGTGTCACCCGGCCCAGCCACATCAGCGAGTACCCGGTCGTGCGTTGGTCGCCCGCGGCGCGGCCGGCGGCCGCCGCCCGGTGCAGGTATCGCAGCGCGCCCCGGTGCCGCCCCTGCCGGAACAGCAGGATGCCCAGGTCGTGCAGCGCGTGCGCCTCGCCGGCCCGGTCCCCCGTCCGGCGGAACCGGCGCAGCGCCGAGGCGAAGCACAGGTACGCCTCGGGCAGGTCACCCCGGGTGCGGTGGACGACACCGCGTAGGTCGGTCGCGTACGCGGCGAAATGCCGGTCGCCGAGGCGGAGCAGGACCGGCAACGCCTGCTCGAGCAAGGCGGCCGCCGCCTCGAGGTCGTTGTAGCGGAGCACCTCGAGCTCGGCCAGGAGGCAGCGGAGGTAGGCTTCGCCGCGCAGGTCACCGGCCACCAGGGCGGCAGATAGCGCATGCTCGCCGACATCCTGCAGGTGCTGCCACAGGTTGCGGGTGGTCAGGTAACCGCCGAGCGAGCCGACCAGTTCCCACGCGACTGCCGCGTCGTCGGTGTTGTGCACCGCCGCGGTCAGGCAGTCCAGCTCGGCGTCGAACCAGTCGAGCGGGGCGGTCGCGGCAACCTTCCGGACGGCTTCCGGCACGGCCCAGTGCGCGGCGGAGCCGCGGCGAGTAGGAAAGAACCGGCTCGGGAGGTTGTCGGCGGCGACAGCCGCGACGGACAGGTACGCACCTTCCAGCCGGGACCGGGCCGAACGCAACCGGTCGGCCGGCTCGTCGCTGACCGCTCGCTCCGCGGCGAACAGCCGAACGAGGTCGTGCAACCGGTACCGGGTCTGTCCGGTGGGATCGTCGGCCAACGCCTCGACCAGGTGCACCTCGATGAGACGGTCGAGTGCCGCGGTTGCCGCCCTTTCGTCGGCGTCGACGAGCGCGGCGACCGCCCAGCCGGGCAGCGATGGGCACTGCGTGACCGCGAGCAGGCACAGGGCGCCCTTGGCCGCCTCGTCGAGCACGTCGTACGACACCGCGAGGCTGGCCCGGACAGCCCGGTCGCCGGCGGCGAGCTCGTCCAACCGGTGCCGGTACTCCGCGAGTCGCTGGGCGAAGGCGGCGACCGTCCACTGTCGACGGGCGGCCAGCCTGGCGCCGGCCGCGTGTAGCGCGAGTGGTACGCCATCGCAGTAGCCGACGACCTGGTCCACCGCGGCGGGTTCGGCGGCTGCTCGCTGCTGGCCGATCCAGGAGCAGAACAGCCGCCGAGCATCCACAGTGGACAATGGGCCGAGCTCGAGTCGTTGCGCGCCGGTCAACCCGGAGAGGCGGGATCGGCTCGTCACCAGCACCCCGGCACCCCGCCCGGGGACGAGCCCGCGCAGCTGGGCCTCGTTCGCGGCGTCGTCGAGCACCAGTAGCACGCGCCGGCCGGCGAGCCGGTCGCGGTACACCGCGGTGCGCACCTCGGCATCGGCGGGCATTTCGACAACGCCCAGCGACCGAAGCACGCGCTCCTGTACCTCACTGGCTGATGCCGGCCGGCTCGCGCCGCCGAGGCTCGCGTACAGCTGGCCGCCCGGGAAAGCGTCGCGCAGCCGGTGGGCGCACCAGATCGCAAGCGCAGTCTTGCCGGCACCGGCCGCACCCGTGACGACGAGTACCCGAACGTCCGGCCCGACGTCGTCGAGCGCGTGCAGGATGGTCGCGGTCTCCGGCTCCCGCCCGACGAGCTCGGTCTCTGGTGCCGGTAGTTGGCACGGGCCAGCCTCGCCGGACGGGAGACCGTCCGCGGCGAGTTCTGCGTACCCGGCAACCGGCAGGTTGCCGAGCCGTATCGACTGCGCCAGATCAGCCAGCTCGGCCGACGGCGTGACGCCGATCTGGTCGGCCAGCACCCGGCGCGCCTCGTCGAAGGTGGCCAGCGCCTCGGCGCTGCGACCCACGCGATGCAACGCGATCATCAGTTGGGCCCGCAGCCGCTCCCGGAGTGGATGGACGGCGACCAGCGAGATGAGTTCGGCCACGACCTCCCGGTGGCGTCCACAGTGGAGGTCCGCGTCGATGCGATCCTCCAGCACGCCGTAGCGCTGCTCCTGCCACCCGGCGACATCGGCGGTGAGCCAGTCCGCGTCGAGCCCGGCCAGCGGCTCGTCCCGCCAGAGGTCCAGCGCCATCCGCAGGGTCCGGGCAGCCTCGGCGGCACGGCCGGCCGCCAGCGCCGCCCGGCCAGCCTCGGCACCAATCGTGAACCGGTCGAGGTCCGTACCGCCGGATGCCACGACGAGCCGGTACCCGCCACCCCCGGCGGTGACCAGGACCGCGCTCGGGTCAGTGACCGACGGGCAGGCCGCGAGCGCCTGCCGGAGCAGCCGGACCCGGTCCCGCACCTGTCCCGGCGCGGTGTCCGGCGACCGCGAGCCCCAGACCGCCTCGATGAGCCGGTCCACCGGCACGGTCTGGTTTGCCCGTAACAGCAGTGCCGCGAGCAGGAGCTGCTGCCGCCGGCCACGGACCGGACGGCACACCTCGCCGTCGCGAATCGCCAACGGACCGAGCAGCTGGAACTCCACCACGGCCGATGCATCCCCGCGAATCGAAGCGGCAAGCAAGATCGTCGTCGATGCTATCGGACCCGCCAGGCGCCGACCAGACGCCGACCAGACACCGCCCTGGCACCTTCGGCGTGCCCTGTCCTCGATCACGCCGCGGAGACCTCTGTGCCGACATCCATCCCCATCGCCGTGCTCCTGGCGATCACCGTGTCTGCCGTACCGCCGCACCAACCGGCGGCCGCGGCCGAACCGGCCCGGCCGGCGTGCCCGGCGTCGCAGCCGGACCACGCCCACGCCCGGGCCGCTGCGGCGGTGTGTGGCGGTCAGGTCGAGGTATTGGCGGCCCGGTCGGAGACCACCAAGATCTACGCCGAGCCGGACGGCAGCCAGACCGCCGAGATACACAGCGGCGTCGTGCGCGTGAAGGATGCCCTGGGCGGGTGGCAGGACGTCGACCTGAACCTGGAGCGTCGCGCCGACGGGTCCGTGGTGTCGCGAGTGCATCCCGTGGGCCTCACGCTCGCCGGGGCGGGCGGGGCGGGCGACCACGACCTGGCCAGCCTCGGCGCAGGCGCCGAGCAGGTCGTCGTCGGTTGGCGGGGCAAGCTGCCGGAGCCGGTGCTCGACGGCACGAAGGCCACCTATGCGGAGGTCAAGCCCGGGGTGGACCTCGTCGTCGAGGTGACCCGGACCGGCTTCGAGTCGTTCCTGATTGTCAAGAACCGGGCGGCCGCGGCCCACGTCGCATCGGTGGTCGCACCGTGGCGCGCCCACGGGCTGGCGCCGAAGTCCGGCGCGAACGGCGCTATCGACCTCGTCGACAGCAAGGGCGCGGTACGCGGACAGATGTCCAAGGCGTACATGTGGGACGCGACCATCGACGCTCGTTCGGGCGAGCCGGCCCGCAAGGTACCGGTGGACGTGACTCTCGGCGGGCCCGAGCTACGGCTCACGCCGAACGCGGGGTTCCTCGCCGACCCGAAGACGACCTACCCAGTGACCATCGATCCGCAGTGGGACATCTGGGCCGCCGGCGGCCACCACGACACATGGGTTCAGAGCGACGGCTCCACCGGGTGGAACGACCCCGAGCTGAAGATCGGTTCGTTCAACAACGGCGGCACCGTGGCCCGCTCGTTCATCCTTTTCGACCTCGCCCCCTTCTTCGGTACCTACATCAACTGGGCAACGCTGCACATGTACGAGACGTGGGCGTTCTCCTGCCGGGACGCCGAGTGGCAGGTGTGGACCAGTGGCTACGCCGACCACACCACGACCTGGTCGAACCAGGTGTGGGTCGGGTACCACCACTCGTCCTCGGAGACCACCGGGTACGACTCGTGCGAGAGCGACGGTTGGGTGAACATCGACGCGCGTAACTACTTCCAGCAGATGGCAGACACGTCCGACCGGTACAGCAACCTCGGGCTGCGGGGCGGGGCGGAGTGGAGCAGCGACTCGTGGAAGCGGTTCCGGTCGTCCAACTCGTCGTACGGCGACCCGCAGGTGACCATCAACTTCCACTACCCGCCGACCGTGACCGCGATGGGCACCACACCGAGCACCGCGTGCGTTGTCGGCGCGAACCGGCCGCACCTGTCGTCGATCCCGCAGCTGTCCGCCGTCCTCAGCGACCCGGAGGGCGCGACCACCTGGTCGCAGTTCGAGTGGTGGGTCACCGGCGGCTCGAGCCCGATCGGCACGGCGGCGTCCGGGCCGGCCCCCTCCGGCGGCTGGCAGCCGGCGGTGACGATCCCGGCGGCCGACCTGCCCGACGGTGGCACGTACTCGTGGCGGGCCCGCGGGCATGACGGAGTCAAGTGGTCGGGCTGGTCCGGCTGGTGCGAGTTCACTGTGGACTCACAGGCACCTACGGCGATGTCGACGAGCCTGCCGTCGCCGTGCGTCTTCACCCCTGGGGTCACCGATACCGGGCCGCTGCCGCGGCTCAACCCGAACAACGCCGGTGCCGGATTGACCCTGAAGGCGCGGGTCGACGACGTCAACGGCGGCGCGACCCGGGCGGAGTTCGAGTGGGCACTGAAGACCAGCTCCACGCCGATGGGCTCGGTCATCACGCCGGCACCGGGACTCGCCTCGGGCTCCACGTTCACCACCACCGTGCCTGCGGCCACGTTCTCGGAAGGGCAGGCGTACTCCTGGCGGGTACGCGGTCACGACGGTGGCTTCGTCAAGCCGTGGTCGCAGTGGTGCGAGTTCGTGGTGGACACCACGGCGCCCGGCGTCCCGACGGTCACCCCCGATCCGGGTAACGACCTGGCGCTGGCGCCGTTCGGGGTGACACCGCCGAACCCGTCGGCCACCGCTGTCGTCGGCCGGCCCACTCAGGTGCGCTTCCGGCCGGCGGGCGGTACCGACCCGAACGTCGTCGCGTACCTGTGGGGGCTCAACACGGCAGCCCCCGACCGCTGGGCGCCGGCCGGTTCGGACGGTACCGCGGTAGTGACGGTGACCGTGGAGCCACTCCTCGCCGGGTTCACCGTCAACCGGCTGACCGTGCTCGCCGTCGACCGGGCCGGCAACCGCTCGGCGCTACCGGCCGGCCAGGACTACTCGTACGGCTTCAAGGCACACCCGGCGGCGGGTTGGTGGGTGACGACCGGTACCGCTGGGCCGATCCCGAACGTCGTCTCGACCGGTGCCCCGCTGACCCTGTCGAGCGGCGCGAGCCTCGGGTACGGCGGCCTGACGCTGACCGGGTCGTCGTCGCAGGCGACCACGCCCGCGGCGGTGATGAACACGACCGCCGGGTACACGGTGGCGGCGTGGGCCCGCCCGACCAACCTGTCCGGCGACCGGGTGGTTCTCAGCCAGGACGGTGCCTCGGAGAACGGGTTCCGCCTGCTGGCCCGGGGCGGCACGTGGTGCTTCGGCGCGCCGGCGGCGGACGCCCCGGCCCCGGCGTACCACGAGGTCTGCGGCGGCACCACGGCCAACGGCGTGTGGACCCACGTGGCCGGCGTCTACGACCCGGCCGCGCAGACGCTGGCGCTCTATGTGGACGGTGGCCTCGCCGGCACCACCCCGAGACCGACCGCCTGGGCGGCGACCGGAGCGTTCGCCGTCGGCCGCGGCGTCGCGTCGGGTACGGCGAGCGGACGATTCGTCGGGGACGTCGCGGACATCCGGGCGTGGCAACGGATTCTCGATCCGGCCGGCATCGCGGCGCTGGCCAAGCTGCCGCCGAATGCGGGCCGATGGGGCATGGACGACCCGGCGAGTGCCGTGGCGGCCGACCTGTCCGGGCTGACCGCGGACCACGACGCGACGCTGGCCGGCAGTGCCGCGTGGGCTGCCGGACGGACCGGGTACGGGCTGCGGACCGCCGGTGTGGGTGCGGCGCTCACGGCCTCCGGACCGGCGATCCGCACCGACCGGTCGTTCACGGTCTCCGCGTGGGTCAACGTCACCGCGTCCACGCCGTGGTACTACCACGCCGTCTCGCAGGATGGCACCACCACGTCCGGCTTCTTCCTGGGCGAGGCCGGCGGCGTGTGGGGCTTCACCCGTACCCCCAGCGACGCCTCGGCCGAACCTATCCGGGCGTACTCGACCGCCCCGATGGCGCGCAACACCTGGACCCACCTCACCGGCGTCTACGACGCCAGCGCCGGGCAGATCCGGTTGTACGTCAACGGCGCGCACGCCGCCACCACAGCCTGCGCGTGCTCGTGGCACGCGAACGGCCCGTTCGTGATCGGCCGAGCCAAGTGGAACAGCGCGCAGACCGACTGGTGGCCCGGCGGCGTCGACGACGTACGCGTCTTCGCCGGTGTGCTGTCCAACGCCCAGATCGCCTATCTCGCGACGCAGTAGAAGGGGACCTCGGATGGCCAGACTCGGCAAGAGCGCACCCGTACTGCTCGTCCTCGCCGCCACACTGGTCGTACCGGCTGGTGCGGCCCGGGCGGTCCCGTCCTGGCGGACACCCCAGTCACTCCAACCCGTGCCGGCGACCGAGGTCGTGCCGTCGAAGCCGGCGGACAACCTCGCGGCGCGGCTGGCGGCGCAGGCGGCACCGGTGCCGACGCCGGTCTGGCCGACCGCCGCTGCGGTCCGGGTGACATCGAGCCAACTCCGCGTGGAGACGCTCGACCGCACGCGGCTCGCGCCGCACCTGCGCGACGGGCTCGTCGTTCGTTTGTCCACTGTGGATGGTAAGGTCGCGCCGAAGGCCGAGGTATCGCTCGGCTACGGGGGGTTCGCCTCGGCCTACGGCGGCGACTGGGCGGGCCGGCTACGGGCCACGATCGTGCCCGAGTGCGCCCTGACCACACCGGACGCGCCGGCCTGCCGGCCGACTCCGGTACCGTCGCGCAACGACCGGGTCAACTCCCGGGTGGTCACCGACGTAGCCGCGCCGGCCATCCTGGCCCTGCTGGCCGGTGACTCGTCCACCACCGGCGACTTCACGGCAACCTCGCTCGAGCCGTCGGCCACCTGGTCGGGCGGCGGCTCCACGGGCAACTTCACGTGGTCGTACCCGCTGCGGGTACCGCCGTCGCTGGGCGGCCCGGCTCCGCAGATCGGGTTCTCGTACTCCTCGCAGTCCCTCGACGGGCTCACCTCGGCGACCAACAATCAGGCCTCGTGGCTGGGTGACGGGTTCGCGTACGACCCTGGTTTCATCGAGCGCCGGTACAAGGCGTGCGCCGACGACGGCCACCCCGGTACCGGCGACCAGTGCTGGGGCTCGGACAACGCGACGATGGCGCTGTCCGGCCGCGGTGGCGAGCTGATCCGGTACTCCACCAACCCGGATCTGTGGCGTCCCATCGAAGACGACGGCACGCGGGTGGAGCGGCTGCGCCACGGATCCAACGTCAACGGCGACGGCGACGGCGAGTACTGGAAGATGACCGCGACGGACGGCACCCAGTCCTTCTTCGGCCGCCACCGGCTTCCTGGCTGGCAGTCCGGCGGTCCGGAGACCAACTCGGTGTCGTACGTACCGGTGTTCGGCGACGACGCCGGAGAACCGTGCTACCAGGCCGTGTACGCCAGCGCCTGGTGCGCGCAGGCGTACCGGTGGCAGCTGGACTACGTCGTGGACGCCCACGGCAACACGATGTCGTTCTGGTACACCCGGCAGACCAACAACTACTCCCGCAACCTTACGGACGGCGCCGTCTCGACTTACGTGCGAGCCAATCACCTGGCCCGCATCGACTATGGCACCGACAACAGATCCACTGTGGACAGCACCTTCACCGGGACGCCGCCGGCTCGGGTCGTCTTCACGCTGGCCGACCGGTGCGCGCTCAGCTCCGGCTGCGCCACCCACGACCTGGCGCACTGGCCGGACGTGCCGTGGGACCGGGAGTGCGCGTCGGCCACGTCGTGCGCGGGCCGGTACGCCCCGACGTTCTGGTCGACGACCCGTCTGTCCACTGTGACCACCCAGGTGCCCACCGGTACGCAGGCGTGGAAGGACGTGGAGTCCTGGGCGCTCGGCGTGCAGTGGATCACGCCGGCCGGCGGTGACCAGACCAAGGTCATGTGGCTGAACACGGTTACCGCCACGGGTCGCAACGGGACCGAGCCGGATATCGCCCTGCCGTCGATCGTGTTCAACCCGACCGCGACCATCATGGCCAACCGCGTCAATGCGGCCGACAGCCACGGCGCGTTCCGGCGGTACCGGCTCGGGACGATCGCCAACGAACTCGGCGGCGTGCTGGCCATCACCTACTCCGCCCCCGACTGCACGCCCGGCTCCCGGATGCCGGCGGCGCCGGAGAGCAACACGTACCGCTGCTTCCCGGTCCACTGGACGCCGCCGGGCGGCTCGCAGATCCTCGACTACTTCCACAAGTACGTGATCACCGGCGTCGGGCAGACCGACAACGCGGGCGGCAACAGCCCGCAGTACACCACGTACACCTACCCGACCGACGGCGCGTTCTGGCACTACGACGAGTCCGAGCTGACCCCGGTGGGAAAGAAGACGTACGGGCACTGGCGCGGGTACGAGCAGGTGACCGTCACCGAAGGCGACGGCACGACCGGGACGCAGCTCGTGACGGTGTCGAAGTTCTTCCGCGGCAAGCACGGCGACCGGTTGCCGACCGGCAGCCGGACGCAGACGTACACGGTCAACGGGGTGTCGTACAACGACGAGAACTGGCTCGCCGGCATGCTCCGGGAGGAGGTGACGTACAACGGTCCCGGCGGCGCGACGGTTACCACGACGGCGAGCGAACCGTGGTGGTCGGGGCCGACCGCCTCGCGTACCGTCGACGGGGTCACCACGCACGCGTACGCGACCGGCAAGCTACGCACGACGGTTCGGACCACATTGGACAGTGGGCGGCCGGACCGGCTGTCGACCGTGCAGTATGCCTACACCGACGGCACCGACGGCACCCCGCGCGGCCGGTTGCTCACCGTGGACGACCAAGGCGATCCCTCGACGTCCAGCGACGACACGTGCACCCGGTACACCTACGCCCGCAACGACGGGGCGCACCTGCACTCGCTGGTGTCCGAAGTGGAGACCGACGCGCTGCGCTGTGCCGTCCCGCCGACCCAGGGCCGCGAGGTGCTCTCGGCGCTCCGCACCTGGTACGACGGCGGCCCGACGTTCCCCACCACCCCGACCAAGGGGGACGTGACCAGGACGCAGCAGCTGTCGACCTGGCAGCCGGACCCGGCCGGCCGGATCTACACGACAACGTCGAGGTCCACCCATGATGCCTATGGGCGCGCGCTCGACTCGTACGACGCGCTGAACCGTAAGACGAGCACCAGCTACAGCCCAGCGTCCGGCGCCCCGGTCATCTCGACGACGGTCACCAACCCGAAGCTGTGGGCGACTACGACTCAGCTCGAGCCGGCGTGGGGGGTCCAGACGCGCATCACCGACCCGAACGGCCGCGTCACCGACGTGTCGTACGACTCGCTGGGCCGGGCCACGGCGGTGTGGAAGCCCGGCTGGGCCAAGGCCGACCACCCGAGCCTGCCCTCGGAGGCATACGCCTACCTGGTCCGCTCCTCCGGTGGCCCGACCGCGGTGACCACGTCGAAGCTGAACACCGACGGCACCGGGCACTGGCTCAGCTACCAGCTCTACGACGGCTTCCTGCGGCCGCGGCAGACACAGGGCCCGGCGATGACCGGCTCCGGCCGAGTCGTCACCGACATGTACCACGACTCGCGCGGCCTGGTCACCCGGACCAACGACCCCTACTACACCACCGGCACCGCCGGCACGACGCTGCTCGCGACCGCCGACCACGTGGTACCGGCGCAGCAGCGCACCGCGTTCGACGGCGCCGGCCGTCCGATCCAGACGCAGCTGGTCTCGCTGGGCGTCGAGCGTTCGCGCACCACGACCAGCTACGGCGGCGACCGGGTGGACGTGACGCCGCCAACCGGCGGGACGGCCACCTCCACCGTCACCAACGCCCGCGGGCTGCGCACCGAGGTCCGCCAGTACCGCGGCGCCACACCGACGCCGGGCACGCCGGGCAGCTACGACCGCACCACGTACGCCTACGACGGCGCCGGCCGGCAGACCAGCATGCAGGACCACGCCGGCAACACCTGGACCTGGGCGTACGACCAGCGGGGCCGGGTGACGACGACCGTCGACCCGGACAAGGGCACGGTCACCGCGAGCTACGACGACGCCGGCCGGGCAACGTCCACTGTGGACGCACGAGGGGTCCGGGTGTCCTATGTGTACGACGAGCTGGACCGGCGGACGGAGGTCTGGCAAGGGATGGCCGGCACCGGTACCAAGCTGGCCGAGTTCGCCTTCGACACGCTCGCCAAAGGCCGGCCGACCTCGTCGACCCGCTTCGCCGGCGGTCAGCCGTACGCCGTGACGGTCACTGGCTACGACGCCAGCTACCGGCCCACCGGCACCGAGGTGTCGATCCCGGCCGCAGAGTCCGGCCTCGGCGGCACGTACGCCTTCGGCACGACCTACACCGCGAACGGGTCGATGGCCAGCCGCACCCTGCCGGCCGCCGGCGGGCTCGGGACCGAGACGCTGACTACGACGTACACCGGCATGGGCCAGGAGTTCACGCTGACCGGCGCAACCGCATACGTCACCGAGACGACGTACCTGCAGACCGGCCGGCTCACCTCGATGACGCACGACACGTTCACCGCGTACCGGTCGTACAGCTACGACCCGGTCACCGGTCGGCTGACCCACCTCAACGCTCAGGCCGCCTCGACGCCGAGCGTGCTGCAGGAGACCGACTACCATTACGACCCGGCCGGCAACATCGTCAAGGTGTCCGACCTGCTGGAGCAGTACGGCCCCGGCGCCGGTACCGACGACACCCAGTGCCTGTCCTACGACTACCTGCGCCGGCTGACCAGCGCATGGACGCCGGACTCCAACAACTGCGCGACCGCGCCATCGGTGGCCGGGTTGGGCGGTCCCGCGCCCTACTGGCTGTCGTGGACATACGACTCCACCGGCAACCGCACCGGCCAGACCCGGTACACCGCCGGCGGCAACCAGACCACCACCTACGCCTACCCCGCGGCCGGCCAGCCACGCCCGCACGCGCTCAGCGCGACGAGCGGGGCGACCACCGGTACGTACGCGTACGACACGAGCGGCAGTACCACCAGCCGCCCGGGTACCACCGCGCAGCAGACGCTGACCTGGGACGCGGAGGGGCACTTGGCCACCGTGACCGAGGGCGCCAACTCGTCCAGCTACACCTACGACGCCACTGGCGAAAGGCTGGTCACGCGCGACCCGAACGGCCGTACCCTGCACCTGCCGATGGGCATGGAGGTACGCGTCAACGCCTCCGGCGGCGGCGCGACGGCGACCCGGCTGTACGCGTACGCCGGGCGGGCCATCGCTTCCCGGACCGCCGGTACCGGCCTCTCCTGGCTCTTCAACGACCACCAGGGAACGGCGTCGATCGCGCTGCGCGACTCCGACCTGGCGATCACCCGGCGGTACCAGACGCCGTTCGGCCCGGCCCGCGGGTCCGCCGCGAACTGGCCCAACCAGCGCGGGTTCGTCGACGGGTACGCCGACGCGACCGGCCTGGTGCACCTCGGCGCCCGCGAGCTGGACCCGGCGACGGGCCGGTTCCTCAGCGTCGACCCGGTCATCGACCTCGGCGACCCGCAACAGATGCACGGCTACAGCTACGCCAACAACTCGCCCATCACGATGAGCGACCCGGACGGGCTGCGCCCGTGCGAGTCCGACTACGTCTGCGGCCACTCGCCCAGCCCGAAGCCGAACATCTCGGGCTCCGCGATCGGCGCGGCGGTGAGTAAGGCCGCGGCGGCGACGGCGAAGGTGATGAAGGCGGCAGCGGTAGCCGCGATTGTCGCGCAGGCGAAGGCCGCCGCGGCCAATGTGGGCGGGTTCAAGGGTCATCCCGCGCCGCCGGCGAAGTTCAACGGGCGACCCGCCGACTACATCGTCTTCGAGGCCACCATCGTCTTCCGCACCACGGTCTACAGACCGCCGGTCGACATCCCGGACGACCTGAAGAAGCGGCAGCCGGGCAACCAGCTCGAGGCGTTCAAGTGCCAGTTCACCTGGTTGCCGTTCTCCACGTGCACGCTGACCCAACAGGGCGAAGGCGAATGGGTTCCACCGGCGGGCGTCGACGCGAAGACCGATCGCCTGTACAAGAAGATGTATGGCGGCCTGGGGGCGGTCCGCGAAACGACGGTCACCGGCGGCGTGATCCTGACCCGCAACGGCGAGGTGTACCTGTTCGCCGGAACGGTCGTACCGGGTCAGAAGACGTCGTCCAGCTCGGTCCGGTGGGGTTGGATCGACTCGCCACAGCCGGCGACCGACAAGGAGATCTCCGAGTTCGTCAACGGGGAGTCGGTCGCGGTGAGCATCAACGGCTTCGGTGGCCAAGTGTCGGCCAGCCGCAGTACGGCGACCTCGAGCTACGTCGCAGTCGAGGCCGGCTTCACCGACGCACCGCCCGGCTGGTCGTGGTCGCTGACCGTGGCGGGTCGAATACATCCGTAGCCGAGGTACCGGGCTGCCGGGGCGGAGCCGCCGGCAGCCTACCTCAATCGATCTCGAGGCATCCGCCACCACGGCGCGGTCCTGCTGCCCGCGTACGGGCCACGCGGGGTGCGAGTTGCGGTTGGTGCTGGTCGGGGCGAGAATAGGGTGAGGTTGATGACCCAGCCGATGCTCCGTGAGGAGATGGCTGGGTGTTCAAGATTTCTGCTGATAGCGTGCGTGCCCCGCGATGGGGGCCGGGCCGTCTTGGTTGGTCGCAGCGGCGCGTCGACGGCGCTGACGTGATCTATTTGGCGGGTGAGCTGGATCTGGCGACGGCTGCGGAGCTGCGCCAGCGGTTGATGGGCGTCGCCGAAACGAGCGCTGCCGCCACTATTGTGCTGGATCTGTCGGATGTGCGTTTCATCGATGCCCACAGCATCGGCGTGATCATGGCCGCCTGGAAGGCTGCGACGTGTCGTGGTCGACAGTTGCAGGTTGACGGGCTGCACGGCATAACGGCGTTGATATTCGGCCGGCTCGGGTTGGAGCCGATACTGGCGCGCCGGCCAGAGGCGCGCGATGGCGGGAGGGGTTCGGGTGGCCGAGGCAGACGGGCAGGCGGCGTCGCACGGCGACGGTTCGTCGGAGGAACGCATGCGGCGGGCTGATCTATGGGAGGCCGGCGCCGACGAGCGGCAGCGGCTCGCCGACGAGCGGCAGCGGCTGGCCGACGAGCGGGAGGCGCTGGCTGACGAGCGGGAACGGTTGGCCGATCGTCAGGAACACGCGCAGGACGGGCGAGAGGCCGACCGGGAGGCGCCCGCCTCCGTGCCCGGCGAGGCCGACGATGCGGCGGAGGCGGCCGCGACCCAGGCGGCGGTGCGCCGTGCCGAGGCCGCGGTGCTGCGGGCAGAGGCGGAGTTGGAGCGGACGCGGCAGGCCGCCACCCGGGTCGCGGCCCGCGCTGCCCTTCGCGTCGCCAGCACCGAGCGGGCCGCGACCGCCCGACTTGTGGAGCAGACCGTAGATGCCGAGGAATCCGCGTGGTTGGCTGATCGGCGCGACTTTGTCGCCGCCGAACGCGACGGTCAGGCCGACGAACGGGACAAGATCGCCGACCGGCGCGAGGAGACTGCCGGACTGCGCGAGCGGCTGGCCGACGAACGTGAACGTGAGTTGCTGGAACGGGAGCGGCGCTTCGACCAGCTGCGACCAACCGGCCGTCGGGCCGGGGCGACGCGGCTTCGCACCGTCCGGGATCCGGCGGTGGACGAAGAGGCGCGCGCCGACGGTGAGCGCCAGCGAGAGCGTGCCGCGGCCGGCCGGCGTGCCGCGGCGCACGATCGGGCCCGTGCCGCTGCGGTGTGGGGTCCCCAGGCGTACGGGCCGATGTTGTTGGCCAGCTTCGCTCCGCTGGCTCGGCAGTTGTTTGGCAACGACGACCTGCGCGACGTGCTCGCGCAGGTGCTGAAGTTCACCGCCGGCGCCGTGGCCGGATGCGACTGCGCCAGCGTCACGCTCTACCAACACGGACGTGTCGTCGACACCGTGACCAGCGATGCGGTCGCTGCGGACCTCGACGACATCCAGTTCGCGACAGGAGTCGGCCCCGCACCCGAGGCGATGAATAGCGAGCATCCCATCTGCGTGGCCGATCTGGCCGGTGCATCGCGCTGGCCGGTTCTGGCCGCCACCGCCGCCGAGTTGGGCGTGTCCAGTGCCCTGTGCCTTGGACTGTTCGTCCATCGGCCGGCCCAGTGGTCGGCGCTCGGTGCGTTCAGCCTCTACGGCGCGACACCCGACGCGTTCAGCGATGATGACCACGAGTTCGGTACGATCCTCGCTGCGTACCTAGCGATTGCCGTGGCCACGGCACAGCGCCACGACGAGGTCGACCGCCGTGAAGCCGCCTTGCATCGAGGATTGAGCACACGTGATGTCATCGGGCAGGCCAAGGGCATCTTGATGGAACGCCAACGTCTGTCCGCCGGTGACTCCTTCGACCTGTTGCGCCGCGTATCGCAGCGGCTGAACCGCAAACTCGCCGACGTCGCTCAACAGCTGGCAGAAACTGGAGAGCTACCGACATAGTCGACGCTCCGTAGCATTCCTGCCCATCGGTCACCCTCGCCGTGACGTCTCCCACACATGAGTACCTTCATTGCCGGGTACCGTGTTGTCCGCTCCGCAGCATCGCAGTCGGTCGGAAACGGGATGGCATGGAGATCGAGGTCACCAAGGTAGTCGCCGGCCCCCGGCGGGAAGCCGCATGGCGGCTCTACAACGACGCCTTCGACGAGCTGAGAGCCGCCGCGGTGCAGCGTCACCTGATGCGTCGACACGAGTTCGACGAGGTGATGGCCGACGAGCGGGTCGTGAAGGTCGTCGGCGTGACGGACCCGGACATGGTGGTCGCGCTGGCGACGTACACCAACGACCTCGAGGCGATGCCACTGATCTCTCCGGAGTACTTCGCTCGACGGTGGCCGGATCTCTACGCCACCCGTCGGATCTGGTACCTGGGCTTCTTCGCGGTCCGCCCGGAGCATCGGGGCACCGGCATCTTCGAGGCGGTCATCGAGGACATGTGGCAGGTCGTGCGGGCGGGACACGGAATCGCCGCGTTGGACATCTGCCGACGCAACGAGGAGCTAGGTCTACCGCAGGCGATCGCGCAGACGCTCGACTCGCTGTCGCCCGGCGTTACGGCATCCCGTATCGACGAGCAGGCGTACTGGGTCTACGCGGCGCCGCCGACGACCTGACCGGCGCCCATTGCGGGGGTGAGACTCGGCCATCGTTGGATGAACCGGGACGGCTCGAGCGGTCGATCCCACAGCCAGCCTTGCCCCTGCGTCACGCCCAGGTCGACGAGCACCCGCCGCTGAGGCTCCGCCTCCACCCCTTCGGCCACCACGGTCAGGTCGAGAGCGGCGCTCATCGCGACGACCGCGCGCACGATCTCCTCGTCCTCGGCGTTGACGCCGAGCCCACTCACGAACGCCTGGTCGATCTTCACGCCGGTAACCGGGTGTCGCCGCAGATAACCCAGGGCGGAGAACCCCGTACCGAAGTCGTCGACGACGATCGAAACACCGCCCGCGCGCAGCTGGCGCAGGACACTCTCGGCGACGGTCGACTGGTCGATCATG
Organism: Micromonosporaceae bacterium; assembly: GCA_035650075.1. Lineage (GTDB taxonomy): Bacteria > Actinomycetota > Actinomycetes > Mycobacteriales > Micromonosporaceae > DASSUC01. The sequence continues at coordinate 15,860 of DASRII010000426.1, forward strand.
ACCGACTCGGTGATCTCCAGCGCGACATTCCTCGCTGGCACGTGGTGCTCAGCCAACGCCGCCGCGATCATGTCGGGCAGGCCGGAGTCGCGCAGCTGCCGCGGCGACACATTGATCGAGATCCAAAAGTCCTCCGAAACGATCTGCCCGTGCCGCCATGCCGCAAGCTGCCGCAGCGACTCGTGTACCACCCAACGCCCGATCACCGAGATAAGGCCCGTTTCCTCAGCCACGGGGATGAACGTCGTGGGCGACACCGCGCCGCGCACCGGGTCGTGCCACCGAAGCAGCGCCTCGGCGCCCAGCAACCTGCCGTCGGCCAGCCCGACGATCGGCTGGTACGCGACGCTCATCTGGTTCTCGTCCACGGCGTGCCGCAACGCGAGCTCGAGATCGACTCGCTCGCGGACGCGCTCGTGCATCGACGCGTCGAACATCGTCCACTTGCCCGGTCCTTCAGACTTGGCCTGATACATCGCGGTATCCGCGTCCCGCAGTAGGGCCTCCGCCGTGGCCGCGGTCCGGCCATCGACCGGGGCGCTGGCCACCCCGACCGAAGCGGTGATCATCGCTTCGATGCCGCGGACGTGTACGGGCGTCGCGAAGCACCGGAGAATGCGTTCGGCGGCATCGACCGCGTCCGCGTGGTGTCCGAGCTGGACCACCACGAACTCGTCGCCACCGACCCTGGCGACCTCTGCGGTGGCCGGCACGCTCGATCGCAGGCGCCGGGCCACCTCCACGATCACCTGATCGCCGACCTGGTGACCCCGGGAGTCGTTGACCAGCTTGAAACCGTCCAGGTCGACGTAGAAGACCGAGATCTGCGATTCGACGCGCGGCGGTTCGGCGATGAGCCGGTCGACCTGGGCCGCGAGCAACAACCGGTTGGGCAGCCCGGTGAGATGGTCGTGCGTGGCCTGATGTCGGTACCGCTGCTTCGCCGCTGAGTACGCCTGCACCGCGGAGACCGCACGCCCGAGCAACAAGGACACCAGCGCCACGCCACCGATGGCAACGACCCAACGATCCGTACGGGACAGCTGGGACACCATAGCTGTCAACGCGAACGGCGCCGCCAGTGCGGGCACGATCAGGAGCAGACGCGGCCACGACCAGGCCTGGACGGGCACCGGCGACGCACGGCCCAGTTCGGCCATCGACGGATGCAAGGCCGAGGCACCGATGCACACGAACCCCACCAGGAACGGGAGGTCCAGCAATCTCGAGCCGGTCAGGTCGCCGGAGGCGCCGATGATCGCGTACGCCACGTCCCCGATGAGCAGCAGCGCCGCAGCGCCGACGAGCAGAAGATAACTGGAGTTGCGCGCCGCGGTGGTGAACGCGAGGCTCGTCACGACCAAGACCAGCATCACGTCGAAGAACGGGTACACCGCCGCCAGGGCCGACACGGCCGGGGACCGACCCTCGATCGACGCCGCGGGCAGGGAGAACAGCACCGCGAACACCACCCCGACGCCGACACCCACGATCAGCCCGTCGATGAGCGCGTGTCGCTCCAACCCGCGCTGGGCACTCAGCAGACCGGCGAGGGCCAGCACACAGAAGATGTACCCCGGCACGGTGAACGCGTCCGCCAGCAGGGCGGCGGTGCCCGACTGCTCGACCGCCCACGGTCGGATCACGGCACCGATCACGAAGCCCGCGGCCGCGATCGCCAGCAACCTCCACGGACGTCGGATGACCGCGCGGTTCCGGCGCGGGCCGACCACCAACGCGGCGACGCTGCCGATGCCCACACCGGCGAACGCTCCGATCGTGCTGATCGCGGACAGGTCGAGAACGTAGACGACCGCGGCGACCGCCCCCAGGGCGACGAACACCGCCGAAGCAGCCGCCGATGCCGGTCGGCTGCTCATCGGCGCCCCCTTTCGCGAGACTGTGCCCGTCGTGGGACGCACCACCCGGGACGGCTCTCTCGACAGACACGCCGGTGCCAGCGTTGCGCACGGGTGACTTGCCGGGTAAATCAACTCATAGCATGTTTTAAGCGAGCAAGCCAGCTCCATGCTAGCCACCGCCAACGCGTAGCGCCGAGTGGTCGCTGCCTCATCCATGAATACCCGCAGGCCACATAGCCTGGCCCGAGTTTGGGCACCCGAGGACGAGCGCCAAACTTCGGATGACGGCCGACAGCGCTCAGCGCGCGGGCTCGACCGGCCCGGTCTTGACCACATCGGCCACGTGGGTTTGGCCGTACCCCTCCCGCTCAGGGTGACCGTGCTCGCCCTGAGTGAGCGCAAACTCCTCCTCCGGCGAGAGGATCAGCCTGTGCCGACCCGCGATCGCGAAGTACGCGATCGACAGTAGGAACCACGCGGCCACACCGTAGACACCCGGCCGGTAGTCAGACCTGACGAAGAGTGCGGCCAGCGCGACCAACGCGATGAGGCCGGCGACGACCGCGCCGGCTACGCCCAGCGGACTGCGGTAGGGGCGCTCGATGTTCGGTAGCCTGCGGCGCAGCAGCACGAACGCGAGCATCTGCATGAAGTATGAGATGACCGCGCCGAAGACCGCCATCGACAACAGAGCCGCGCTCAGGTTGCCGCCGAGCCATTCGCGTCGCCCCGCCTCGTACAGCAGGTAGGCCAGGCCGTAGCCGAGGACGGCACCGCCCAGCAGCGCGACGTACGGCGTCTTCCGCTTGCCGAGCGTCAACGACAGCCAATGCGGGTAGTACCCGGCACGGGACAGCGAAAAGACGTTCCGGCCGTACGCGAAAATGATGGTGTGGAAGCTCGCTACCAGGCCGGCGACCGCGACGAGGCCGAGCACGGACGCGGAGGTACCGCTGCCGAATATGGTCTTCAAGCCGTCGAGCAACGGCTCGCCCGAGTCGCGCAAACCCTCGGCGCCAGGTGCGATTCCGGTGTTGAGGAAGAGTACGAGCGTCGCGGCTACGACGAGCGTGAGCAGCCCGTAGATGGTTCCGCGCGGGATATCGCGCTTCGGGTCGTGTGACTCCTCCGCGGCCAGCGGCAGCTCCTCGATGGCGAGGAAGAACCAGATCGCGAACGGCAGCGCGAGGAAGATGCCCTCCCCCACACCGAACGGGAACCATGTCGAGTTGCCCGCCTCCGGAACGATGTTCGTCGCGTTGGCCGTAAAGTCGAGCTTCGTCAACGCACCGACGGCGAACACCGCCAGGATCGCTAGAGCCAGCAGGCAGACCGCCACCGTGAACCGCATCGCCAACTCGATGCCTACCAAGTTCAGCACGAGGAAGATGACGTAGAAGATCAACCACCAGACCGGCTGCGGCAGGCTCAAGCCGAACAGATCGGTGGTAATCGTGTCCATGTACTGCCCGATGAACGTCACGATCACCGCAGGCGTCACGATGTACTCGATACTCTCCGCTACCCCGGTGACAAACCCGCCCCACGGGCCCATCGACGATCGCGCGAACGAGTACGCCCCGCCGGTGTGCGGAAGGGCCGGAGACATCTCGGCAATGCTGTAGCAGAGCCCGAAGTACATCGCTGCGATGACGACCGTGGCGACGAGCAGACCGCCGAAGCCGCCGGCATCCAGGCCAAGGTTCCACCCGGAGAACTCACCGGAGATGACCGCGGCAACGCCCAGCGCCCATAGTGACCAGACGCCAGCATGGCGGCGGAGTGCACGCTTGGCGAAGTACCCGCCCTCGGGCTCGCGATAGGTGACGCCACCAGCGCTTTGACCGGCCATTGTGCTCACCTCTAGGGTCGACGAGACCCCCGTGCCAGCAGGTTAGGCGGATCAACAGGGATGGTCAACATCCCTTCGGGTCGGCTCGACCGAGTCTGCGACCACAGAAAACGCCGCGGCCGGCGAGGGGATCCCCACCAACCACGTGTGGTGTGGCCATCGACGTTCCGCTGACCCGGTAGCGAAGCCCGGCTTCTATCGCAACGCCGGGCTGAGGCTTCCTGGCTGTGAGCTGGCGTACCAATCTGCATCGCTGCCACCGCACGCGAGGCGGTCCAGAGGTGGTCATCACCGCGACCAGCAGCACCGGGCCCCTGATCGAGGACGGCTGGCTGGCCCACGGCGCGCACATGACCGCGGTCGGTTCGGACACGCCGCACAAGCAAGGCTGGACCCGCGGATCCTCGTGGCGGCGGTCAAGTACGCGCCGGACAGCATCGACGCCGCCGCGGACTCGGGCGAGCTGCGCCACGCGCTGCAGGCCGGCCGGGATGTGCCACTGGGAGACTGGTGACCGTGACGAGCCCGATCACCGGCCTGGGTGCGAGCATCCAGCGGCAAAGCACCACCGAGCAGGCCACCGACGTCGTCCGGCAAGCCATCTTGTCCGGCCGGCTGCTGCCGGGCATGCCGCTGCGTGAAGCCGCCCTCGCCGCCGAGCTCGGCACCTCCCGCAGTACCCTCCACGAGGCCGCGCGGACCCTCGAAAGCGAGGGCCTGGTCCGCTACCAGATGAACCGCGGCATCGTCGTAGCGGACATCACCGGGCAGGATGTCGCCGACATCTACGCTGCCTGCGCCGCCTTGGGGCTGGCCGCGGCTGACGCCCTCACCGGGCACCGGGACCCGGCGGTCTACGCGAGCCTCGCCGACCTGGTTGACCAGATAGAACGCGTCTTCGGCCACGGCGACATCGCCGCCGTGCTCGAGCAGCGCCTCGCCCTAGCGCTGTCCGTGCGCTCCCACCGTGAACCCGGCCGCAGCGCAGACGACCACCGCCTGCTACTGGACGCGCTGCACGGCAGCCCGGAACAAGCCCGGGCGGAACTCACCGCGTACCTGCAAGTAGGCGCCGCCGAGCTGCAACGGCTGCTCGACCTGCTCGCCCGGCGCAAAGAACTCGCCCACCGAGAGGAATAGAGGCACCTCGTGGCTGACCACAGCGGCGGCCGCTGGGATCTGATCGTCACGCCCTGGCACCTCGACGAGCACATTCCGGCCTTCCCGGTCCCGGTCGGCGCAACCGAGACGATCTGCCCGGCCCTCCGTGCTGGCCCCGTCGCCGCCCGGATGAGCCTGCTGCACCAGGCAGTAGCCGACGCGGTGGCCCGGGCCACCAGGCCGCTGGTGCTCTCCGGCGACTGCCCCACCGCCCGCGCGGCGGTAGCCGGGCTGCAGCGCCGCTATCGCGACCTGGCAGTGGTGTGGCTGGACGCGCACGGCGACTTCAACACCCCCGTCATATCGACCAGCGGCTACCTCGGCGGCATGGCGCTGGCGATGCTGACCGGCCGGACACCCGAGCTGTTCGGCGATGCGCTTGGGCTGCGGCCGGTGGCTGACGCCAGCATCGTGCTCGCTGACGCCAGGGACCTCGACCCCGCCGAGCGCGACGCCCTGACCGACAGCCAGGTCCGCCGCGTGCCCGCCGACCCGGCAGCGATCACCTCTGCCCTCGACGGGCTCGGCCGCACGCCGGTCTACCTGCATCTCGACGTGGACGTCATCGACAGCGCGCAACTGCCCGGCCTGCGCTTCCCATCAGGCCCTGGGCCCTCCCTCACCCAGATCGAGGAATGCCTGGCCGCCGCCTGCGCCACCGCCGACGTGACAGCCGCGGGCATCGCCTGCGCCTGGCTGCCGGACCGCGTGAGCGACCAGACCACACGCGAGGCAATCACCCGGCTCGCCAGAGCACTCGGCACCGATCTGACATGGCATTCCTACCTGACGGCTTAGAGTTCTACGCATCTATGCGGGACCGCGATCGAGGTGATCCAGACACATGTACGCGATGTCGGTATCGGTGAGTTCGCCGCTGCGTATGTGCTCGACGAACTCGTCTCGGTTCAACAGCGACGTCTCACAGAACTCTTCGGCATCTGGAGCCGGGTCACCCGCTAGGCGGCAGCCCTCGGCGAGCGCCGCATAACGCTCAACCGATGCATACCCAGCCAGCCAAGTACGGCCGACTAATCTGATGCGGCTGGGGGTAAAGCCTGTCT
>DASRII010000427.1:0-27437 GCA_035650075.1 Micromonosporaceae bacterium
CCCTCTCGACGGCGCCGACCGCGCCTACGCCACCGGCACCCGCAACCCCTACACCTGGCTCCCCGAATCCGACATCTACCCACCCCACATCACCGCCGCCATCGTCGACACCGCCCACGAACTCGCCCAGACCTACCTCGACGCCGGCGACACCGCCGCCGCCCGCTGGGCCGTGCACCGGGGCTGGCTCGCCGACCCCGACCGCGGCGACGACACCCTCTGGCACGACCTCCTCCGCGCCGAACACGCCGACGGACACACCGCCGAGCTTCGAAACCTGCTGGGCGAACTGATGCGCGTCCGCGACGCTGAGGTCCCCGAAGACCTTCAACCCGCCACCTACGAACTGCTCCGCACCCTGCTGCCAGACATCCTGTACGCCAGTACAGGAACCCGGGCCAGCTAAACGCCCCTGTCTACGAGCAGGGCGCACGCGCTGCGCCGCATTCATACGACCCGAGTCAGCCGCCAACGATCCGCCACACCTTGTCCACATGGCGTCGAAGAAGGGTCCTTGAACCGGCTCGCGACGCCAGCGGGCGTTAGGGGCGTTCGCGCTGGAGAACCCTTCCCGCGAACGGTGCGAACGCACAGCTCTACTGTGGACGACGCGTGAGCCAGCTTCAGTGGGCACGCCGATCCTTGGCTAGCTGTTAGCTCGTCGGCCAGGTCGACGCTTGGCAGGAAGGATGTCGCCACGCGCTTGGAGCACGACCGAGCCGGCGGATTGTCGGCTGTAGCTGACGAATAGCTTCTGTAGTTCGGCCACTGCGGTCGGTGCGAGGGCCACGAGAGCCGCAACGAGCTGACTCCGCGTGACCTGGATGCCTCCCTCTCCGAGCAACGACACCAACTCATTAAGTCGTTGATCTACCGGCAGTGGCCATCTCACGTTCGTTTGAACGTACGGGCAGCGCACGACACGCTCACGGCGGGAGATCGGGCGTGTCGCACCTCCATCGCTGCCAGAATTCTTCATATAATCATCATACGACCCAAGGAGTGAGCCGTGCGGTTTGCAACCCTGAACGTCTCCGGTCCGTCGGTCGCCCGCGCGGATCGACTGCTCGAGTTCCTGCCTTCGCTGGGCGCAGACGTCCTGGTGCTGACGGAGACCCGGCAGAACCGTGGAACCACACAGCTCCTCGATGCCTATAGAGACTCGGGATATGCGGTCGTGGCCGCCCAGTCGATGGACTCATCAGAAAGAGGGGTCGCCGTCATACAGCGAGCCGGACGCCCCGTTCCATTGGCGCGCAACTTGACCACCGAGGCGCGACATCGATTGGTAGCAGCAGAAGTTTCTGCCAGCCAATCCATCACGGTGGTTGGCGTCTACGTCCCATCACGCGACGCGTCGCCAGCAAAGATCGCGAGGAAGCAACGGTTCCTCGCGCAGATGACCGCTCTGGCACGCCGCTGGGCCCACGAAAGGCTTGTATTCCTAGGCGACCTCAACATCGTGAGCCGACAACACGTGCCGCGGTTCACCGCATTCCGGTGCTGGGAGTATGACGCCTTAGAGGCGCTAGAGCGGCACGGTCTCGTAGATGCCCACGCGCTTCTGCATCCGGGCGAGCAGGTGCACAGTTGGATCGGACGCAAGGGCACAGGCTACCGCTACGACTATGCATTCGTCTCCGTAGGTTTGGTGCCGCATCTAGTCGATTGCCAGTACGTCCACGAACCCCGTGAACTGGGGCTATCGGACCACGCCGCTGTCGTGCTGACCCTGGATCTTCCGGTGGAACAAGTCTCGCCGCTGGCCGGGTCACAAGATGAGACCATGCGAGCCGCCGTCTAACGAGTCAGAGGTATGCCATTCTCGGTAGGTCGAGCGCGATTCGAGCTGCTGCATGGTCAGACGAACGACGGTATCGCGGCTGTGTCGATCCGATGGGTACGGTAGCCCGGTCGCTCCAGGCGCTTGGTTGCCCTCGGCATGGAACTGCGTCTCGCCGCTCGCCACCGTCGGACATCCGCTCGAATCAGCTGGGCAGGCGGTGACTAACGCGGTCTCGGAGCGTGTCTGGATCAGCTGGTAGAACCACCGTCAGGCCCGGACGACGGCCCTGAACTTCATGTCCCACAGCAAGTCCTTCTCATCGTGGCGGTAATCGATAGGTGTAGGTGGCAGCGGCGCGTTTCGATCGTCCACATGAGACGAAGCTCCCGGTAGAACGGGCGGGTCCGCCAAGACTCACCCACCCCGGGAGCTTCGTATGCTGTCGTATCCTGCCACGATCCCGCTGTCGACCCGCAGCCTGTTCTGGCTGTCCGAGCAGATCCGTGTGCACGCCGCCAGATACGCTCGCGGTGGCGGCTGGACCCGGGCGGCCAGGCGTTGCTGGTGCTGGCCCATCTGCGCTGCGGGGACACCACGCCCGGCTGGCCGGCGGGTTCGGCATCGGACTGGCCACGGTGTACTGGTATGTGACCGAGCCCGTCGACCTGATCGCCATGTACGCACGGACCCTCGATGCGGTGGCGGGGAGGGCGGCGACGCTGGTGTGGGTGATCCTGGGCGGCACGCTGATCCCGATCGACCGGGTAGCCGAGCAGAAGCCGTACTTCAACGGGCACAAGCGCCGCCACGGCGTCAACGTGCAGTTCCTCGCCGACGCCCGCGGCCGGCTGCTGTGGACCTCGGCGGCGTTGCCCGGCCCCGACATTTCGTGGCCTGCCTGGCCGACAAGGCATATCAGGCCGCCGGACCGACCATCGCCGTGCCGTTCAAAGGCCGGCGTCTATCGGTCAACCAGCGGGCCGTCAACCGCAGCATCGCCAAGGCTCGAGCTCTCGGCGAACGGGCCGCCGCCACCCTCAAGACCTGGCGCACCCTGGCCAAGCTTCGCTGCTGCCCACACCGCGTCACCCCGCTCCTGGCCGCCATCACCGTGCTCCAACATGTCGAAGAAGATCGACGCTGGCCACGATGAGAAACGCTCAGCACTTCGTATCCAGGCCGTCCAAGCACCAAAGCCCGAGTGTCGATGCAAGGCACCGGTCCACGATCACCTTAGGACGGGCGGCAAGTGCTACCTCGGTCTCGTACCGAATCTGCAGGTAGCGACTGCCCGCCCCGGGCCTTGGCGAACGAATCGCTCACGATCGGCGTGTGTACGTTGGCTACCCGGGTTTCCCGAGACCGCTACATGATCGTCGACCTGACGCGGCAGCGGCCATATCGCTGTGGAGCCAGGTGACCGGCACGAAGCAGTGCGCGCAGGGCACGGCACACCTCGTTGCGAGACATCCATCAATGTCTTTCACCATTCGTCCTGCGGCTAAGACAGGCCGCGGGAGTTCTGTGTGCTGCCTGGGCCGGTGCGCAGCCGCCTCGGCCACCCAGCTGGCGTCAAGGACCTGATTTGGCCTGACGGCGGAGATTGTCTCGGCAGAAATTAGCATATATGCTAATTCCTTGTGCCCTTGGGATTACGGAGCGGGAACTTTGCTGTCTACGTCTACGACGAACGCGGACAGCGGCATCACCTTCCCCACGCCCACATCAAACAGGGGCAACGACGGGTTGCGTCGATCTTCCTGCTGTCGCTGGAGGTCTACGACAACCGGGAGCCGCTGCCGAAGGCCCTGCTCGAGGCGATTCGTGCGGCGCAGGAGGACTTGATGAGACTGTGGCGGGAGTTGAACGGGGATGACTGAGATCACGGCACCATGGTCTGAAGAGGGCTACGCAGACATCGCGGCCGCCGCCCGTTCTGGATCCGATATTGAGGTCGAGTTCGTAAACGGCGACGTCGTCCTGGTCGCGGCCTCGCGGTTTGGCTTGGGCGGGGACTTCGAAGTCGAGTCGGATGCGGTAGAGGGCCTGGGTGTGCGGATCGTGCGTCCGTTAGGCCCGCCTGTCGTGCTTCCGTGGACGCAGATTCGCTCAGTGGCCGACCCCGCCTTCGCGCAGGAGCTTCGGCGGCGTGAGATGGAGGAGGCTCGGCGCATCGGGCTTCGACTCCGAGCGCTGCGAGAGGACAAGAACCTGAACCAGAAAGACGTCGCCGACCTGGTGGGCATGTCGGCGCCGCAACTCTCGAAGATCGAGAGTGGCTCCTTCGATCTTCGCGTTTCCACGGTCCAGTCGCTGCTCAGGGCAATGGGAGCCTCCCTTTCCGACATCGCCGGTCCAGACGCGCCAGAGGTTTCCCAAAAGGTAGTGATCAAGCATGCCGAACATGCCGGCGTTCCCCGAGAGCTTGTAGGCAGCTTGTTGGCTGCTGCTCCGCGCAACGCAATGGCCCGCCTCGTCGAGCGGGCCTTCGGGTGGCGCATCGATCAGCTCGTCTCTGGCCAGATTCCGAAGCTGCCCATCCCGGCTGGTGTTGCGTTCAAGGCGACGCGAGCGGACAAGGATCCGACCAACTCTCCGGTAGTCCTTCTTAGCCACACGATCGCCGGCATCGTGCGCGATGCGGACGCCGACCGCCCCACGTTCCAAGGCCTTCCGTCACGTGGACGCACGGTCAACGAGGAGGCTCGGGATGATTTAGGTCAGGTAACTCTTGAGTCCCTTGCCGTCTGGGCCTGGAACATGGGCGTCGCAGTGGTACCGATGGCGGGGCGGGGCGACTTCTCCGCCGCTGTCTGGGATGGTTCTCCGCGCCCGGTCATTGTCCTGAAGGAGTCCCGAGATCTCGCAGTCTACTGGTTGTTCGATCTGGCCCATGAGCTTGCCCACTTGGCGTTGGGCCATGTGGGGCGGACCGGGCTCGTCGATGTCGAGCCGCCGACTCTTCGCCCAGACTCGCTAGATTCGGCCGAGCAAGCGGCGAACGACTTCGCACTTGAGATTCTGTTGCCGGACCACGAAGCACTGCTGCGGAAGGTGCGGCGTGAGGCGCGCGGCAGCCACCTTCGTTTCAAGGGCGCCGTCGCCTCTGTCGCCGATGCAGTGCAGGTCAACCGTGGGCTGCTCGGCATGATCGCGGCGTACGCGCTCACCGAAGTGGGCCAGGACAAGGATCGCTGGGGGTCAGCCACAAACTTGGCTCGGCCCGATGGCAGTGGTCGCGAGCAGGTTCAGAAGGTTGTTCGGCGGTTTCTTTCACCAAGCCGTCTCGATCCGCTCGATTTAGTAATGATCCGGCAGCTCGTGCTCGGGACCGCTGTGACCACCAAGCCTACGAAGCCGTCGGCATAGCGTCAGGCTAACCGCATGCGGCATCACCGGGTTCTCCCCGCCGGTCGGGGTCGGCGATCACCTCTGGCAACGGCTTCGGCTCCGGCGCCGCGTACATCGGACGCTTCGTCGTGCTGGTGGGGCCGCAGCGACTAGGATGGCGTGAATGGTCGGCTGGTCGGGCCGCTCTCCCATGCGGGTGCGAAAGGGAGCGAAGATCAGTACGTCCGCGCCGTCAGAATCCAGCCGACCCCGACGAGTGGGCCCGCTGGTCGGGCACACCGCGCATGCGGCAAGCCCAACAAGACAGGAGGTCAGGCCGATCGGACGCGGCGCCGACCTGACCACGTCTGACGCGAACTGACCGGCCGGGGTGCCGGCGCGTCACCGCGATGGCCGCAACTGCGTCGGGCTACGCTGTCGATCGTGCGTACCGAATCGGATCGCCCGGTATACGAGGTGGAGGCCAAGTACCGGGTCCGGGACGGGGCCGCGCTCGTCGGCGCGCTCGACCGACACGGCATTCAGCTGTCGCCATCGATACGGCAGGACGATCAGGCGTACGCGCCGGCGGGCTGGCGGTTCGGCATGCCGAAGATTGGCGTGCCGTTTGCCCGCTTGCGCACCCAACACGACCAGCATCTGTTCACGGTGAAGCGTCCGGTGAGCAACGAGTTGGCCTGCGTCGAGCACGAGACGGCGGTGGCTGACCGCGGCCAGATGCACGGTGCGTTGCTCGCCATGGGATTCGCGCCCACCGTACGGATTGTTAAGAGCCGCCGAACCGGCCGATGGGGTGCAGTGTCGCTGTGTCTGGACACCGTGGACGGCGTCGGCGTCTTCCTGGAGTTGGAGCGGTTGCTCAACCCCGACGGTGCCGGCGACCTCGCCCAATCCGAGCTGAATCGGATGGCCAGATTGCTCGGTGTGGACGGTCAGCGGGTGATCGAGACCTACGACTCGCTCGTACACGCGGCCAATCAGCCCGGCGGCGGTAGCTCAGAACAGCGCACCGGCGCTGGCGAGCCCTTGGCCGTCGGAGGCTATTCGCTGGCTTGAGACCCGCAGGGTGAGTGTGACCCCGGCATGATCGGTCAGGCCCCGTTCACGAGGGTCCTGGAGATAGTCGCAGCCGACCAGGGCCGGGATGAGGGCCACGCCGACGTGGAAGTAGTCGAAGCGGTAGCCGCTGCCGTCCCGGCCGAACCAGCTGTGCGCCTGCGCCGTGGGCTGGAGCCGTTGATAGGCATCGGTGAGGCCGAGTTCGACGAGCCGGTCCAGGAATTCGTACTCGAACGGTAAGAACAACGAGTATCGGGGGTGGTGGTCCCGCGCGATGACGTTGTAGTCACCGCCGACCACCAGCTTGGCCCGTTGTTGGCTGGAGAATTCTCGCAGGTCGTTAAGCACGCTGGCGAGGAAGGCTTGCTTATTGGCAACCTTGTCGGGCGTGCGATCGCCGGAGGGCACGTACAGCCCGAGCACGGTGATCGCCGGGTCGCTGTCGATGGTGGCAGCAACCGCACGGCCGGGCAGGGTCACCGTGGGTAGCAGGTCGGGCCGGGCTGTGATGGGCACGCGGCTGATGATCGCGCAGCCACGATCGCCGTCGGTGCCAGCGTTGTCGATGACGCTCAGGCCGGCGGCCCGGCACTGATCCAGTACATGCGTGGTGCCCCCGCCCCTGGAGGTCTCGGTGAGCATGAGGAGGTCGTCGTCGCGGGTGTCGAGCCAGGTGAGGAGCTGTTTGGCGCGGGGCAGCGCGGCCGCTTGGAGGTTTAGCGTCAGCATTGACAGCATCTGGGTTCGTCTCCTGTCAACCGGTCGTGCCCTATAGGAGCGTGAGGATAGTCGTCACTACGTGCTCCGCGGTGCGGCTCTGGCAGTTGATGGTGTGTTGGGTCCAGCCACGCCGATGAAGGTACTCGGCGGCCTCGCGGTAGAGCTGGAGCTCCTGCTCTGATGTTCCGGCCAGCTCGAGGCGTGATCTTCGCGCTCTCGCAGCGAGCCGCATCCGGATTACCTCGGGGTCATCCTCGAGGTAGATGGTGAGGGCCGGTGGTAGATGACGGTTGTATGTCCAGATCTCGTCCATGGCGAGTCCGTCGATGCTCTGCAGGACGAGTGAGGATGGCACGTAGCGATCGGTCACCACGTTGACGTTGCTGCTCAGCAGCGGCGCGATTTCGTTGTCGACGTGTGCAGTGCGGTCGGCGGCGACGGCGAGAGCCAGGGCCCGTCCACGGAGTAGATCTTCCTGGTTCCGGACCAGCTGCCCCAACGGGGTGGCCGTTGGTTCTCTGGTGAGGTGCACGTCGGCGGAACGCAGTTCACTCCACCGTTGGGCGAGCAGCGTGGCGATCGTGGTCTTGCCGACGCCGTTCGGACCTTCGACAGCGACGAACACGGCAGAGCCTACCGACCGGTGATGGCCAGCGGCAGCCGGCGGCGGCCGCCGGCGTCGACAACCGGGCACTGCTCGACGTCGACCTCGCCCATAGCGCCGCCGCGCGCAACGATGGCCGCCGGGCAACCCTTGCCGCAGGTACTGTTCATCGCGCATCCCCGGCAGGTGGCGTTGCCTCCGATGGGGTAGCGCTCGTGCAGATCCCAGGCGTCCAGTTCGTCGGCCACGTCACCGGCGAGGATGTTCCCGACGAGGAAATCAGTATCGCGGTAGCGAGACGCCGGTGTTCTCGCGGCGAAGACGAGGTACGGGCACACGGCGGTCTGTCCATCGGCGAACACGTAGATCAGCTTCCCGGCCTCGCAGTCGCCCAACGGCCGGGAGTCGTTCGGGAACCGGATGTGCACGACATCGAGTTGGTCGGCGAACCGCGCCGTAACCGCGCGGATCGCGCGCATCACCTCGTCGGGTGCAGCGAGCTTGGCCCGGCTCTTGACGCCGCGACCGAATGATGACAACGGGTTCAGCAGCACGTACTTGGCGCCGATCTCGACGGCGAAGGCGCACAGGTCAGCAAACTCGTTCGGGTCGGTCAGGGCATTCGGGGTAGACAGCAGCCCCTGCAACAGACCTGCCGAAGCAAACTTGCGTGTCGTCGCAAGCGTGATCGCGAACGAGGAGCGGTCGCCGCGGAACCGGCCGTGGCTGTCGGGCCGGAACCCGTCGAACGAGACGTTGACGTGGACGTTGCCGAGCCGGGCAAGTTCGTCGATGGCCGCGTCGGCAGCCTGGGTCGCGTTGGTGCACAGCCCGACCGGCAGGCCGGCGTCGGCGATCGCCCGGCAGAATCCGAGAAGCTCTGGGTGCACGAACGGCTCTCCGCCGGTGAGGGTGATCCGGCGCACTCGGGCTGCTTGCAGCCGCGGCAGCACGACGCTGGTGAAGGTTGCCAGGGGCATGTCTGAGCCGGCGTGCGTCGCGGACACGAAGCAGTGGGCGCAGTGCAGGTTGCATCGTTCGGTGATCTGCACCAGCGCTTTGCGTCCGTCGCCGAACACCGACGTCCGGAAGTAGCAGGATGAGGCGTGGGTGTCCACGATCAAACGCTTCACGAGTCTCCTCCTGTGTCGCGCCCACGGGTCATCCTCAGGATGGCAAGATCCCCCGGTTGGGTTGCGCCTCGTTGTGCGACTCCTGCCGGATTAGACCCCGCAGAGACGACACATGCGGCCACTCCATCGGAACGTCCGGATCAACGGTCGCCAATCCTCGACCAAGACACGGCTACTAGCTGCGGCCGGTGCCCAGCTGCGGCGACGCGGCGGGACGCGCCGTCGCAGCGGCTGATGGTTCCTCGATAGCCGACCAACACCCTGGTGGCGGTGGCCGAGGCTGCACAGGAATGTTGCGAGTCGCTGGTACGCCAGCGTGCCGCGGTCAGTACGGTTGCCATCCGTCACGGCCGATCCTTCATCGGCCAGGTACCGCAGCATCGCCGGCATCGGCATCGGTCCGGCCCAGCGGACCTCGGAGCTGCCGGGCAGGCGGGCGTGGAACAGCTCGGCCTGGCCGTCCGGGTGCGGGTACAGCCGCCACTGCCCGCCGCCGGCGCGGGTTTGTAAGCGGCGGCGACGGGGGCCATCCGGCGACGGTAGCCGACCGTTTGTACAGGTCAACCGGGCTATCTTTACCGCCCGCGATCTTGGTCCGGGTTGCGGCAGCCGCGGCGCCGTCCACGGCATCCTTGCGCAGCCCGACGGGCCGAGTTTGCTGGTGAAGCCCGTGATTCCCGATCGTCCTTGAGGGCCGCAACGAAGAACCGAACCACAATGTCCAGCGGGGCTTCGCCCCAGCCCGACGAGGGGTGTAGCCGTTTGGGCTGGTCGGTGGCAGACTCCGGTCGCGGGTCGAGTGACGGTGGCCGATGTCGGTGCCGTCGTTGACCGCTGTAGCGGTTGGTGACCCGTTGTGGGTCGTGCCTGCGACCGGAGCCTGTAATGACGCTACCGCGCACTGTGGCTGATGTCCTGGACCGTCATGTCACGTTCGAGATCGAGTCGATCGACCGGATGTACCTCAACGTCTACCAGCCCAGGCTGCAGTACCCGAAGGGCGCGGCGGCGTTCTTCCACTTCCATCGCGGGCACACGTTCGCCTCGTCGGCGTTGATGGCCCCGATGACGAAGATGTTCGTCGCGGCGATCCACGACTTCGTGGGCGCCCGCGGCCTGGACCTGGTCGCCTTCGTCAAGGGCCAACGCAAGGACGACCTCACCCAGTCCTACCTGGCCGAGCACGACGCTACCTGGCCGAGCACGACGGGTCGGAGGCGGTGCTGTATGTCGGGCGGGCGCAGGAGAAGGCCGCCGTGATGCGCACCGAACGCCGCTACGACGCTCGCACCGGCGCGTCGTACGCGTGGCTGGTCAAGGCGTCCGCGCTGGTCAACCACTTCTACTTCTACTGCTTCGATGACGACTTCGGCCCGTTCTTCATCAAGTTCTGCTCGTACTTCCCGGTGCGCCACGAGGCGCCATCTGACCGGGTGGGGTGGAAGGACCCACCTGTGGGCCGTCGCAGCGGCCCATTGAAGCTGAGAGCAGCCTGGCCCTGGAGGCACAGGGTTGGGTGGAAAGCAGCTCTGACAACGCCGGGACGGTTCGGTACCACCGGACGGGCCGGGTCCGGCAAGCCAGACGGGTAGGTGTACGAGTGCAGAAACCAGTGGTGGAACCCCCTCAAGAGGATGCGCCGGCTCGAACCTGGTGGATGTGGGCCGGAGAGCAGTGCGCGCCTGCTGAGAACCCGCGGTGGGCGACTCTGGGCGCTGAAGGGAATTGTCGTCCGGAGGGCCACGGTGAAGGTCTGCGGCGTAGCCGTGGCGAGGCTGCAGGGGGAAGAGCTGGACACCGCCCCCGTCCAACGGTCGATGGTGAACGTGGGAACCGCCGCCCGGCTTCCTTCCCTACCGGCCATCCGGGCTGGTGGCGGGTACGCATGCCGTCTGCGGATGGCCTGGCGGTGGGACGGAGCCCCCGTAGTAGTCCGAGGCTGGGAAAGCCAGCCGCATGGCCAAGGGGGGCAGCGAGTTCGCAGTGCAGGTGCCGGAAGACCAGGAGGACGCCGGTGAATATCGGCGAGCCGGACCGGGAAGCCGAACTGTTTCGGGCTGAACGACGGGTACTGGAGATCCAGACCAAGCTGCATCGATGGGCTACCGACGACCCTCATCGCTGGTTTTGCGACCTGTTCAACCTCGTCGCCGATCCCGCCTTCCTGCTGGTGGCGTGGGATCGGGTGCAAGGCAACCGAGTGCCCGCTCGGCCGGGGTGGACGGGCTGACCGCCCGGTACATCCAGGCGGCGCGGGTCGAGGAGGCGTTCCTGGCCGACGTGCGGGACGGGTTAAAGGCCCGCACGTTTCGCCCGGTGCCGGTGCGGGAGGTGATGATCCCGAAGCCGGGTACGAGCAAGAAGCGCCGGCTCGGCATCGCCACCGTCGCCGATCGGGTGGTGCAGGCGTCCCTCAAGCTGGTGCTCGAACCGATCTTCGAGGCGGATTTTAAGCCGAGCAGCTACGGCTTCCGCCCCAGGCGCCGGGCACAGGACGCGATCGCCGAGATCCACCAGTTCACCTCCCGCTCCTATGAGTGGGTGCTGGAGGGTGAGTTCGCGGCATGCTTCGACGAGATTTCACATCCCGCGCTTCAAGACCGGGTGCGGGCACGGATCGGAGACAAACGCGTCCTGGACCTGGTGAAGGCGTTCCTCAAGGCCGGCATCCTCTCCGAGGACAAGGTCGTGCGGGACACGGTCACCGGTACGCCTCAAGGTGGCTTATGTTCAGCTGAACATAAGCCCTCTAATGAACAGCGCTGGGTTATGCGCAGCGTCGGTCTGCCAGTCCTGGTGAGGGCTGGAGCAGCGGTCGAACGCTGCGCATAACCCCGCGGCTCGCCGACGCTGACGTCGGCCCGCGCACCCTGTGCCACAGCAAGGCAATAAACCTAAATGGGGCAGGCGTGCCGCTGCCCTACTTCCATGACATCCTCTGGCACGTCGACCTGCCTATCGCTCTGAGCCTCCACGTCCGAGAGGTTATGCGCAGCGTTGGACCCCCGGCGCCGCCCTCACCAGCGCCGACAGGTCGACGCTGCGCATAACCCAGCGCTGTTCATTAGGGGCATCCTGTCCCCGCTGCTGGCCAACATCGCACTGTCCGTCCTCGACGAGCACTTCGCCGAGGCGTGGCAGTCGTGGGGCAACTTCAACGACCGCAGCTACCGGCGCCGCAAGGGGATGGCCACCTACCGCCTGGTGCGGTACGCCGACCTATGCCGCACGCGGCATAGGTCGGCATATGCCGAGCACCGAATTATGCTGCGTCGGCGTCTGGATCGTCGTGATGCGTGGAGATCACGTTTCAGGGCGCGGCATAATCCGGGGGCCGGTTTCGGGTCAGAGGCTGTCGAGGTAGGCCAGCAGCGCGTCGGGCGGCTTGTATCGGCTGGGCGGTGGTTGCGTTGGCGGTGCCATCCGGGCGAGGGCACGTTCCTTGATCGTCATGTCGGCATGGAGGTAGACCTGGGTCGCTTCGGTTGATTCGTGGCCGAGCCATAGGGCGATCATGGAGATGTCGACGCCGGCGCGCAGCAGTGCCATCGCGGTGGTGTGTCGCAACGTGTGTGGGGTGACGTTCTTCTCGCTGAGTGAGGGGCAAGCCGTTGCCGCGGTGGCGGCGTGCTTGGCGACGAGGCGTTGCACCGCGTCGCGACTGAGCTGGCCGCCTCGTCTGGTGGGGAACAGCGAGTCGCCGTTTTGGCCGCCGCGTTCAGCCAGCCAGGCCCGAAGGGTTGTAACGGTGCCTGTGGTCAGCGGGGTGCAGCGGTCTTTGCGGCCCTTGCCGTGGCAGCGCAGGTGGGGACCGGTGTCGAGGTGCACGTCAGCTACTTGGAGACCGGTCAGTTCGGAGACTCGTAGTCCTGTGTGGACGTCGGTGAGCAGGAGGGTGTGGTCGCGCCGGCCGATCCAGGTGGTGCGGTCGGGCGCGGCGATCAGCGCGTGGGCCTCGGCCGGGGTTAGGTAGCTGACGATGGCGCGGTCGAAGCGTTTGGACGGGATGGCCAGTACCCGTTGGATGAGCGCGGCGTGGTCGGGAGCGCGCAGCATGGCGTACCGGTAGAACGAGTGGATCGCGGTGAGGCGGGTGTTGCGGGTGGCCACCGTGTTGCCCCGGACCGTTTCCAGGTGCTGGAGGAATGCCCCGACGGTGGGGGCGTCGAGGTCGCCAAGGCCGAGCCGGGCCGGGTTGCGGCCGGTGCGTTCGGCGACGAAGGTGAGCAGGAGCTTGAACGTGTCCCGGTAGGAGGACACGGTGTGCGGGCTGGCCTGGCGTTGGCGCATCAGTTTGTCGGTGAAGAATGCCTGCAGCACGGGGGCGAGGTCGCTCACGGCTGCTCTCCGAAGGCGTGCTCGAGCCGGGCGGCAGCCAGGGCGAGCAGCTCCGGGGAGCCGGTCAGGTACCAATAGGTCGACTTCGGGTCGGCATGGCCCAGATACGTGCTCAGCTGCGGCAGGCGAGCCTGCACGTCGACGCCGTCGCGGTACCAGTCCAGCAAGGTCGCGGTGGTGAACGAATGCCTCAGGTCATGCAGCCGCGGCTGGCGCCGCCCGACCGGAACAATGATGCCGGCGGCGTCGACCAGGACGGCGAACGTCTTGGAAATGTTCGGGTCCAGGCGGGTGCCCCGGGTGGAGACGAAGAAACCGGGCGTTCTCGGTGTCGCACACAGCTCGTCGCGACACTGTCCATAGTGGTGTAACGCGGCGACGGTCGTGGCGTGGAGAGGGACCTGTCTACTCTTGCCGAACTTCGAGTCTCGGACCGTGAGCAGCCCTTCGTCGAGGTCGACGTCGGGCCGGTCGAGCCGGCATGCCTCACCGGTGCGCAGCCCGGAGACCATCAACAGCCCGATCAGGGTCCGGTAGGTCAACGCCCGAAGCGTCGGGCGCAAGGCGTCGGCCGCGTCGAGCAGCGCAGTGATCTCGGTAGGGGTGAACAGGTGCGGGGTGATGCGCCGGTAGTGGCGCGGCAGGATGTCCTCCGCCGGAATCTCGGTGGCCGGATCCAGCGCGGCCAGGTGTCGGGCGAAGATCCGGACCACCATCAGCCGGCGGCTCCAGTGGATCTGGTCAGCGCTGCGCGGCGTGCCGGTCGCCCAGGCCACGGCGGCTTCTGTGGTGAGGACGTTTTGTCCCCGCGCTTCCAGGTAGGCGACGAAGCTGAGCAGCCGCTGCCCGAACGTGGTCAGCTTGAACCCCAACGCCCGGCGCATCGCCAGGTACCGCTCCGCGTGTTGGCGAACCGTGCTCATCGGGCACCGCCAGGCCACGGGCGGGCCAACGTCCGCAGGCTGTCGTGGTCGACCTTGGCGTAGACCGCTGTGCTGAGCTGGCTGCGGTGGCGCAACACCTGGCCCACCTCGGCCAACGGCGACCCGGCCCGCAGCAGGTCGGTGGCCAGCGTGTGGCGCAGCCGGTGCGCGCCGAGGCGGGGCAGGCCCGCGCGCTGACAGGCCCGGCCCATGATCGCCCGGACTGCCATCGCGGACAGCGGCCGGTACGGGGCCCGGGCGGTCACGAACACGGTCGCGCAGGCGCAGGTCGGCCGTCCACCGGTCAGGTACGCGGCTATCGCCTGGCCGACCTCGGCGGAAAGGGGTAGTCCTTCCACCCTGGAGCCCTTGCCCCGCACCACGATCTGCCCGCCCCGCCAATCAACGTCGGCAAGGCGCAACGCCGCTACCTCCGCGCCGCGTAGCCCCAGCCGGGCCAGCACGGTCAGCACCGCCTGATCGCGGCGACCCACCGACGTGGACACGTCCTGGGCAGCCAGCAACGCGTGCACATCCGCAGCCCGCAGACCCCGCGGTAGGGCACTGAGCCGCCAGCCCGCCACCGTGGGCACCGCCCCGGTCAACGCCATCGGGATCAGGCCCTGCACGTGCAGGAACCGCAGCAGCGACCGCACCGCGGTCACGAACGCCTTCGCCGACCAGACACTGGCCGAGCGGATGCTGTGCCTAACGAGGATGTCGGTGACCGTCGCGGCGTCCAAGCTCGCCAACGAGGCGCCCAACGGGTCGGGGAACTCGGCGAGGAACTTGCTGGCCTGGTTCGCGTAGCAGCGCACCGACTCGGCGGCGAAGCCCCGCTCCGTCCTCAACCACAAGCGGTACTCGGCCAGCATCTGCTGCGCCGTGTCGATGCCCACCAAATCCTCATCCGGCACCAACCCACGGCCGCGCAGGAACCACAGCACCGCGCCAAGCCCCCGCCGAGTCAATGCCTCACTACGGCAGCGCCTGCGCCTAGAGGCCAGGAACACCACAACAGCCTGCGGCGTCAACTCGGCCGCCGTGCGCTGCGTCGCCTCCATCCAGCCGCTCATCCGAGCCATCGCCCGCGCCGCTTCGACTACCGAACGCGCAACATATCCCGCATCCGACAGGTGCGACAGCAACGCCGGCTCAAACGCTGCCAGCGGACCGACCGTCACCACCGGCGCGAAGTCACCGCAAGCCCGGACACCACCACTCATGATCTTCTCCTGTCTGGGTCTTCTACCAACTCCAGACAGGAAACCTCAGACGATCATGAGCTTTCTTATGCCGACCATCTCCACGTCAGCACACCCGCTCGCTAGCACCACGACCACCCGACGCAGCATAATTCGGTGCTCGGCATATGCAGACGACTTCGTCGTCCTGGTGGCCGGCACCCGCGCGCACGCCGAACAGCTACGGGAGGAACTAGCAGCGGTGCTGGCTCCGATGGGCCTACGCCTGTCGGAGGAGAAGACAACGATCGCCCACATCGACGAGGGCTTCACCTTTCTGGGCTTTCGCATCCAGCGGCAGCGCCAGCGAGGATCGGACAACCGCTACGTCTACACCTGGCCGTCGAAGAAGGCCCTGGCCTCGGTGAAAGCCAAGGTGCGGGCGTTGACCCGAACAGGAACCAACCAGCCGCTGGGCGTCCTGCTGCGCCGGATCAACCCGGTGCTACGGGGCTGGTCCAACTACTTCCGGCACGGCGCGTCGAAGGCGACCTTCGACTACCTCAACGCCTTCTCCTGGCGTCGGGTGATCTGTTGGCTGCGAGACAGTCTCAGCGGTGGCCTTGGCCGCGTTGGTGGTCGGGCCGTGCTCCGCTAAGCGCCGGTGTGCGTGCCTTACTTGCCCACGTCAACAAGCTCGGTGATCTTCGGCGTCGGTCCGTCCTGCCAGCCTGCTGCCAGTGCCCTCTCGACGGCTGGGATCGCTCCTGGGGCCCAGGCCGGTTCGCTGGTGGCCAACACGATCTCGTCGGCTGTCAGTAGCTGAGCGATGCGGACCAGGTTCGCCGACGCTCGTCCGGTGCCCTTGCGGCCGGAGCCGAGCTGACCGTTGGACTTCGCTTCGCCAACGACGACTCGCCCGTCGACGATCAAGCAGATGTCCAACTCCACCTCCCCAGTCGCATCCTCGATGGCGAGTTCGGGCGCCCACAGGAAGTCGCGCGCGTCGCGGCGAAGGTGAGCGGCGGTGAGGAGGGGAAGGTCGCCGTGTTGACGGAGCAGGTCACGCACGACCTGGTCGAGGCCGTAGTTCCAGGCTGGCTCCGGGTCGCCCTTGTACCAGCTTCCCTGCGCCACCCCGCTGGTATGACTGCAGGCCGCGCAGACGAAGGATTTCCCGACCTGGTCGATCGGGTAGAAGGCCTGCCAGCGGCACCGCTCGCAACTGAGCAGGAGACCGCGCCGCAGCACGTTCAGGCTCAGGAGCCGATCCAGGGTGGCCCGGGTGACGCCGGTCTCGGTGCCGAGAGCGGCGGCGGCGTGGATGAAGGTGAGATACCCGTCGCCTCGAATGGCGTACCCGCCAGGGTAGGCCCCGTCGCGCTGGCGCTCGGGCGGCAGAAACGCATCGAGGAAACGGCGAGTGGGCCCGCTCAGGTCAGCGACGATTGCATCGAACGACCCCCATAGCTCTGCCGCGTTGGCCGCCCGCCGTCCGGCGGAGGAGCGTTGAGCAGTCGCACCCTGGGCGGCGGCCAGCTCAGTGAAGATCTGCTCGGCCGACGGGAAGCGCAGCAGGGGGCGGGCCAGCCGGCCCTCGATCGGGACGCCCGCCGGCACGAACCCCATGTTCGCCGAAGAGAAGGAAATGCCGTGACGCCCCGCGCGGGCGACCGTGTCCGTGATGGACCCGGGCGGGCTCTGCTGCAGCGCGCGGCCGGGTAGCGCGGTGCGGGCCGGTGGCAGGTGACCGGGCAGGGCGACGTCGATGTGCCATCGCAGGTCGGGGGACATGTGCTCAACGGCCTGCGGCATCGGCAGGTCAATGGGGGCCAGCAGCGAGACCTCATCCTCACTGTGCCGTAGCGGGACCGTGCGGGTCAGGGCGAACCACGCCGGGTCGGCCAGGAACGACCTGGTGGTCTCGAGGGCCAGCTCGTCGGGCCTGACTGACATGAACGCGGGAGGATTGGCGCTGTTCTCCCCGAACATGGCGTCGAGGTCGGATACAAGGTCGCGCACCACCTCGTGTGGTTCGCTGACGCTGGTCACCAGGACCGGCCGGCGCGGCGCATTCGGAACGTACCTGAGCCGGTGGACCGCGGACCTCGCCGCTCTGCCTAGGTGGTCGTCCTGCCGTAGCAGGCTGAGCGGAACCCACGCCGCGCGGTGGAAGAGCCGGTCGCATAGCATCGCGAGCGCGTGATCGGTCGCCGTGTCGCCGACAACGCACAGCACCGGAGGTTTCGACGCCCCTGCCATCCGGACCTGGACAAGCCAACGCCGCGTCCGGGCGAACGGGGTGTCCTGAAGGTACTGTTCGCCAGTCAGCGCGCTGGGCGGCTGGCCGGTGATCGCCACGCCGCAGGCGGTCAGGTAGCGGGTGTGCAGGTCCCACGCGCGTGGGGCCTCGCCGGTGATCGCCAGCCGCACGAGGTGGACGAGATCCTCGTTCTCCACGGGCAACTCGATCGGGTGCAGTGTGCCGCGGTCGCGGGCATCAAATGCGCCGACGCGACTCTCGATCATCAAGGCGAGGGTCGAGTCGACGCCCGACAAGTCCAGCGTGAAGATCCGCTCATCCGGCAGCGGTGGGATGACGGCGATTTCCCGGCCCGCCTCGCCCTGCCGGGGGAACGGACAGATCTCGTCCGCCGGGAATGACCTGACGTCCTGGTGGAGGCCCTTCAACGGTGAGCACCACGCGTCGACCTGCCGCGCCAACTCCTCCCAGGACTCGTCATCGAGAGGCTGAACAGAGATCCGGTCCCACGCCTCCGCGTCCGACTCATCGACGATCCTGGCCTGGTGAACCGCGCGCTTGCTGACGCTCGGGTCACCGTGGGCGACGTCCTCCATGATCGGCGTGTGCCCGGCGATGTAATCCGGGTCGTAGGCACGCACCACCCTGAGAAGATCAGCCTGGGCGGTTCCCTTGCTGTCCACCGGCAACGCGACCGCACCCGCGCCGCCCCACACCCGGCTCAACGACTCGACGACCCGCCGGGCGATATAGATCCAATCGGGCCCGGGGCGGTACGCGACGATGAACCGTGGCGCCCGCAGGCACGCGTTCACCGTCTGGTAGCGAACCTGGTCCACCTACCCCCCAAACAGCGAGCCATTTCACCGCGGACTACGGAGAAGGGTATGTCCACGCCCGTACCACACCGGCACCCCGGTTCTCTGCCGCGATCAGGGCCGGCAGCGACCTTCAGTGCATCGCGCTGATTGGACGACGCCATGTCGCTGTCGCCAAACGGCCCGTCGCTCATCAATCGTCGGACGGGGCTCAGCGTGCAGCGTTCAGCTGGTGCACTGCCTGGTTGTAGTGGTCGCGGTCGTCGCGTCTCATCCGATCCGCGCGGGCCAGCGCGTGGATGGCGAATGGGGCGTGCTTGCCGTATCCGGCTTCGGTCAACTCCTCAATTTCTTGATCCATAGTGGTCGGGTCAGCGAGCGCGAGGATCGGCCCGACAACTGCAATCATGGCCGCGGCGAGGCCAGCGGCCCGCGGGTCGCCGTCATAGCCGCCCTTGTCCCGGCGTTGGTTACCCGGCCGCCGGCTCCGCCGCCTTGCCACTCGTGGCCTTGGTGGCGGCTTTGGTGGCCTGGGGCCTTGCGTTTGATGATGGTCTGGTAGCGCTCGGTGGCATCTTCGTTGATCACGATCTCGTCCATGAGTTTCGGCGTGATCGCTTCGACGCCGGTGTCGCTGGCGTGGATGGCTGATTCGCGGATCAGTTCGGCGAGGCTGGCGATGCTGCCACCGGTGCGGTCGTGGATGTATTGCCAGTGGTGGAGGGCCAGCGACCCGGGCGTGTGCTGGTAGAGCACGAGCGCGTCTTCCATCGCCTTGATGACCGAGGCCCATTCGCGCCCCTCGTCCGCAGTGGTGGCCTTGAACGGCCCGATGCGGTGCAGGGCGTTGCGTCCGGCGGTTTGGGTGGCCCGGCCACGGGCGCGGCCTTCGAGGAACAGGCCGGACTCGTGGGTCGTGGCCGGTGTAGAGAACCGGGCCAGCTGCATCCCGGCGAGCCGGCCCGGCGGCAGGCCGGTGGCCGCCGTCAGCCGGGCCTGCGCCGCGGGGGTCAAGGCGATGCCGTAGAACAGCGGCCGCACGTCGCCGCGCTGGTCACGCATCGGCAGGCCCAACGCAAGGGCCGCCTGGCCGGCCGGTATCTGTTGGTCGGCGGCGAAGCGCTCCACCCATGACCCGAACGCCTCCCCACGGACCGGGAGCACCACGGCGGCCAGCCGCCGCGGCGACACGCCGGGAAGCCCGACGAGGTCAGAATCGGTCCACGTCGGACTGTCGCGCGTAGCATCGGCGACCGGCGCGGGCGGAGGCGTACCGCCAGCGAGCGCGGGCACGGCCGCCACCGCACCTCCCCGGATCGCCCTCGGCGAGGCCGAGGATTTGTGGCAAATATGCCACAATGTCGGGAGTATACTACGTTGCTCGCGTGCCGCGTTCCACTGATGAAGCCGACGAACACCGGGCTGCGTTCGGTCGCCGCCTGCGGGATCTGCGCCAGCGGGCGGGGATGACCCAACAGGCCCTGGCCGAGGCGGTTGGTATCGACCGGTCGTTCATCTCGGACGTGGAGACCGGACGTCACAGCATCGCGGTGGACCGGGCGTACCAGATTGCCGCGGCCCTCGGCGTGTCGATCAGCGACCTGTTCACCACGGCCTGACCCACCGCCGGACGACCACCGGGGAGATGATCGGAGAGTTCCGGCGGCAGCGTCCGAGAGCAGATTGCTCTGCGCGGGCCATGCTGCCACGGGTGTGAGCGCTGACCGACATTGGTCCCGATGGCCAGGCTTGACCGAGTGGGCATCACGTTCTCTACCTATGTATAGTACGAGTCATGAGAAAGACGCACGCGCTGATCCAGGTGGTGCTGGCGCTGATGGGGGACCCGGGCGGCCGGCACTGGGGCTACGAGCTGTCGAAGCGGTCCGGCGTCCGGTCGGGCGTGCTGTATCCGATCCTTCAGCGGATGCTCGACGAGGGCTGGCTGGTCGACGGGTGGGAGGACCCGGCCGAGATTGGCCGGAAGCGGCCGCCGCGCCGCTACTACGAGCTGACCGGCGAGGGTCAGGGCGAACTGGCCACGGTGCTCAACGAGGCGCGCCGCGACGCGCGGTTTCGTGCGCTCACCGGGAGGCTCGCCTGATGGTCGCGGAGGTGCTCGACGCCATCTTGTCCTGGCCGACGTTCGTCATCGCGCTCGTGGTGTTCGGGTTCGCCCCGGGCGCCGTGCTGCGACTGATCGTCCTGGCGTTCCCCAACGATGACCCGCGCCGGCGGGAGCTGCTCGCCGAGCTGCATGCGGTGCCCCGCCTCGAGCGGCCCTTCTGGGTGGCCGAGCAGTTGGAGCTCGCGCTGTTCGAGGGCATCTGGGGCCGCCTGGTCTGGGCAGCGACGGGCCGCATCATCGACCGGTGGCGTCTCGACGACTCCGTGGCCGAGCTCCACCGGGGCGACCCGGAAATGTATGGGCTCTCCGACGAGGAGATCGCGGCCATCGAGCCCGGCACGGTCGTGAAGCTCACGTTCACGATGAAGGACGGGTGGGCCGAGTCGATGTGGGTCGAGACCGTCGCCGTTAATAAGGGCCGGTTCATCGGAACCCTGGACAACCAGCCGGTCGGGATACCCCGCCTCCACTACGGCGACAAGATCAAATTCACCCGGGATCACATCATCCGGCTCTGGGATGACCAGGATCCCCGCAACATCGTGCCGGTGCGGCCGGAGTGACGGAGTACGAGATGAGAGACCTGACCGCGCTGCGCGACCGGTTCCTGGAGTGGCTCTACGAGATGGCCATGGGCGCCACCGACACGTTCGTGCCCGCCACCGAGTTCTTCCGCGGCGAGGCGATCAATAGCACCGAAGAGTTGCAGTTGGCGCGGCAGTGGGCCAGCGAGGGCCTGATCAACAACGGATCCGGACTGGCCGGTGTGTCGGCGGCCCTGACCCATCGGGGTATCGAGCACGTCAACGCGCTGCGGCAGCGGCGCGCCGATCCGGCGCAGCGCAGGGCCGCGGCGGTCAACGGGTTGCTGCGTTGGCTATACGAGGTCGACCCGGACGGCGAGGGCTGGACAGACGTGGACAAATTCTTGGCCAGCCCGCGGTCGTGGTTCGCCGGCGTGCAGCTCACCCGGGCCCAGGTCGACCGGGCCGCCGAGCACCTGAAGAGCGCCGGGCTGATCGACGGCTCGGTTGTCGAGGAGTACCGGGGTCCGGTGAACGCCCAAATCACCGCCGCAGGACAGGAATGCGTGGAGCAAGGAGGCGACGTGGCCGATTTCCTGCGTCGGGAGCGCGGCGTGACACCCGCGATCACGACCCACATCGGGACCATCCACAACACCGGCGCGCTGGCCGTCGGCAGCACCAATGTCACCCAGAACGTCGCGGCGAACATGGATCTGACCGCGATGGCCGGCTTCGTCCAGATGATGCTGCGGGAACTGTCGACCCTCCAGATGGGCGCCGACCGCGAGGCGCAGGCCCGTGAGGCCCTCGCGGAGGTGCAGCGCGAGGTCGAACAGCCCGATCCGGACCGCGGCCGGGTCGCCCGGACCTTCGGCCGGTTCGTGGAGTACCTCGGCGACGCCGGCAAGCCCGTGCTGACCGCGGCGTTCATGCTGGCCGCGCACCACTACGGCTTGCCCTCATCGTGACCATGATCGTCGTCGAGTAGCGGAGTACGCCGTTTGTGGGTCCGCAGGCGTGAGTGCCTGAAAGCCTTGGGCGGGGCACTCGCTCGCCACGCACTGAGCAGCATCGCGAGTCGGGCTGGGCGCTCGGCGTCGGCGAGGACCCAGCACATCGCGCCGGTGAGGACCAGGACCACGGCGAGGATCAGGACCACACCGGTCCAGCCGGCGACGAACACCGCGG
Organism: Micromonosporaceae bacterium; assembly: GCA_035650075.1. Classification (GTDB taxonomy): domain Bacteria; phylum Actinomycetota; class Actinomycetes; order Mycobacteriales; family Micromonosporaceae; genus DASSUC01. The sequence goes on from DASRII010000427.1 coordinate 22,023, forward strand.
ACAGCACGCCGGTGCTGCTACCGACCGCAGCCAGGACCCGCCGCATGTCACGCCGGGATCTCTGCGTTGGCCGCGAGCCCTGCCAGGAGGGCGGCCGGGTCGGGGTTCCCGAACGGCGGCAGCAGGTAGTAGTCGTTGACGCGGCCGTACCCGCTGGCGCTCAGTGGCTCCTTGCGGATCCGGGGGACGCTGTTGAGCAGGCCGCAGTCGCGCAGCTCGGCCAGGCCCCGTTCGGTGGTGTCGGCCGACCAGCCGTACCAGTCGGGGGTGTGCTCGGCGGGAAGCTGGAACACCGGCTTGCTCGGGCCGGTCTCGTGCAGCGCGACGAGCAGCATCGCCAGCCCGGGCAGTTTGAGCCGGTCACACCAGCCGTCCAGCCAGAACGCGTGGCTCAAGGTCAGGAACCGGTCGGAGAGCGACTTGCCCAGAGGCCGGGTGTATGGCTCTCTCGAGGCGTCCTCGCGCAGGATCGGCACCCGTACCCGGCGTTCCCGGCCGCTGCGGCGCCGCTCGATCAGCCGGCGGTCCTCCAGCCGGTGCAGGATCTTCGACACTGCGGTCCGCGGCCGCGGACCGCTCGGCGTTGACGGTCGTACCGAACGCCCGCGCCCACACCGTGAAGGCGAGATGCTGCGTACTGCATGGAACCGAGGCGGGCCAGCCCGGTCACCGCCGCCGCTCGCGACCGTCGAGGGAATCGCGATGTGACAGGTGATCGCCGCCGCCGCCGACCGCCAGCCGAATCATCGCGGCCATGAGTGGCAGGTCCGTCCCGAAACCACGAAGCGGGGCGGCGGCCCGCCGCTCGCACCAAGCAGCGAACCGCTCGCGTACCACGTCGTCAGCGGACCGCAACCGATCGACCTCGCCGTTCCTCGCCGACCGCCTTCCTCAGCCGGTCAAACCACTGTGCTGCAGCGGTACGAGCGGCTTCGCCGACGGCGTTCGCGTGTTGGTCCACCAACTGCTGCGTCCGTAGCATCACCGGATCTCGAACGGGAACGGCCGCGATCGGCTCATGAGGAAAGGCGCAGAAGCCGTCCCTGGTTCGGGTATGCGAGATCATGGGGGGCTGCGTCCACGGTGGTGGTGTAAGAGACGATCACCGTGAAGATCCGGGTTGATGTTACGCGGCGATCGCCGCTGCGGTTGACTCGGTGTTGGGGTGTGTCGGGTCGCCGTCGATAACGGTCAGCCGCACCTTGGTGAGTATTTCGATGCCCATGTATCGGCGTTGTTCGGTCCATTCGTTGGTCTGCTCGGCCAGGACCGCGCCGACGAGGCGGATGATCGCGGCCCGGTTGGGGAAGATCCCGACCACATCGGTGCGCCGTCGGATCTCCTTGTTCAGGCGCTCTTGTGGGTTGTTGGACCAGATCTGCCGCCAGATCTCGTGTGGAAACCCTGCAAAGGCAAGCAGATCGTCGCGGGCGTCGGCCAGATGCGTTGCTGCGTCCGGGAACCGGGCCTCGATCGTCTCCACGACGCGGCCGAACTGGTCCCGTACCGATGCCGCGTCGGGTTGGTCGAAGATGGTGCGCACCATGGTGGCCACCCACGGTTGCGCCGACTTGGGCACCTTCGACAACAGGTTGCGCAGATAGTGGTGCGGCAACGCTGCCACGACGCGCCGGACAGGGCCGCGCCGATCGCGTCGACCAGGCCCCGGTGGGCATCGGAGACGACCAACTTCACCCCCGAAAGGCCACGGGCGGTCAACGAGCGCAGGAACCCCAGCCAGCCGGCGCCGTCCTCCTCGCAGGCCACCTCCAGGCCGAGCACCTCGCGCTGCCCGTCGCCGTTGACCCCAACCGCGATCAGCGCGTGCACGTTGACCGTGCGGCCGCCCTCGCGGACCTTGACCGTCAACGCGTCCAGCCACACAAACGTGTACCCACCACCATCGAGGGGCCGGTTGCGGAACGCCTCGACCTGCACGTCGAGGTGCTGGGCCATCTCCGAGACCTGGCTCTTGGACAGCGACGCCACGCCGAGGGTCTCGACCAGCTTCTCCACCCGCCGGGTCGAGACCCCCAGCAGGTAACTGGTGGCCACCACCGAGACCAGGGCCTGCTCAGCTCGCCGCCGGTAGGTCAGCAACCAGTCCGGGAAGTACGAACCCTGGCGCAGCTTGGGCACCGCCAGCTCCACCGTGCCGACCCGGGTGTCCCACTGCCGGGCCCGGTACCGTTGCGGGAATTCACCCGCTCGGCGCTGCGCTGCCCGTACGGCGCCCCGCACACCGCATCCGCCTCCACGCTCATCAACGCGTCAGCGAACGTGGTGACCATCGCCCGAAGCAGATCCGGGCTCGCCGACTCCAGCTGCTCGCGCAAGAAGCCGGCAGCATCCACACTGTCACGTGCGGCCATCGTGTCTGTCTCCTTTGATCGTGACTTCCCAGTCTCAAAGGATCACCACGGTGGCCGTCTCATACCCCACGACACGCCGCACATCGACGCTCGTCGTACACCAAGATCATGGACGTGACCTCATGGGGAACAGCGGGCGCCGACCGCAGTGCAGGCACGACCGGGTCAAGTAGACCGCGTGCCGCACGCAGACCACCGTCACCGGCAGGCACCACGAAGTCCGCCAGGCACCATTCTCGGCAAGACAGGGCAGGCATGCCGCGTCCCGGCTGCGGACCAGACCCGCGCCCGCCCCGTCTCCCGGGCGTACCGGATCATCCAGACGAAGATCGTTTCGCCCTAGCCCCTCCCGCCACACCGTCCCGACGTATCGGCGCAGCAGCATCTGCTGGATCACCGAATCACTCAGGCCGCTCACCGGCCCGGCGGACCAGGCGCCGGGCCACCGACCACGTCGCCACCGTCACCACCACGTTGGCCACAGACAGGCCGACCCAAACCCCGGCCGGGATCTGCCCGACGAACCCGATCACCCGCTCCCAGGTAGGCATCAGCCGTTTCCCGCCGCGTCATCGTCGGGGTAGGTGTCGGCAAGCACGATGACGTCGATCAGTCCGTCATGGCGTGCGGCGATCGCCCGCAGGTAGGTGATGCCGGCGAAGCCGGTTAGTTCCGATCGAGGTGTGGCGCCAACCGCCGTGCACCACGCGTCGAACTGGCTGCGTCGGTCGGCGCCGGTGCGGCAGTAGCAGCGGCCGGTCAGGTTCGCCCCGACGTCGCCCACCGTCCAGGCGACTCGCGGCAGCCCGTCCCGTACCGCCAGGGCGAGCAGATCGGCCAGCACGCGGGTCGCGCGGATCTGCCAGCCCACCCGTTCCCGGCTCGTCCGGGCGTCCTCGGGCGGCGCGTTACCAGACGGCGAGTCGTGGTAACGCCTGGGTGACACGCTCGCCACCAGCCCATCGGTGCTGTCGGCGTTACCAGAATCGATGGTGACCGGGACAGAAGGGGAGGGGCCCAATGATCGTAAGTGGGAGCGGGTTGCGTGTGTCGCATCGTGCATCGTCGACCTCCACGGAGGCCCCGGACCGGCGCCGTTCCCCAGATTTGTTGGGGATCTTGTTGGGGAACGGCGCCGAACTCACCCGTTCGAGCCCGGTTGGGGCCGGATGACGATGCAACGTAGCCGCACGTCAACGGCCCTTTCCCGGGTTGATCCGTGTCAGGCCGGGTGATTCGAGCGGAATTCCCAATCTGAACGGCGTCGTGCTTGCCGTAGCTCACGGATTCTCCTCGGGCCGGCTGCGTTCCACGGCTGGTGCACCACCCAGTGGCGCCAATGCATCGAGCTCACTCCCCGTCACAGGCGCCTGCGCAACGAACCTCCGGCGAATCACGAACAGCCCTGCTAGTGACGCCACGAAGAGCAGCGCCCCGAGGCCGGAGCCCCACGTCAGCCCATGTCGTGCCTGCACGCTCAAGCCGAACAGAAACGCCGACGACAGGCCAAGCATCAGTGGATTGACCACCTCGTCAGGCCCGGGTGTGAACAGCGTGTAGGCCAGCTCGATCGCGGCCACCACTGCCAGTCCACCGGCGACGACGTGAAATATGACCGACTCGTCCGGTACCTTGAGCCGAGCTACATCGACCCCAGCCCGGACCACGACACCAACTACGACGACGATCCCAACGATCATTTCCAGTACGGTCTTCACCGCCCTCGCCACAGGCTCGGCTCGATAGAGGCGTTCCGCCCGGTCCGGCCCAAGCCATGCCCCAAGCCGCACCGCGGCTCTGCTGCGTAATGCGGCCCAACGGCCGGCTCGGGATGTCGACATCGAGATCGTCCTTCCACGTTGGCAGCACAACCAGAAAAGCAGTCTCCACGAGCTACTGGTCCCCCCGGTGCTGTCAGGTTGACGACGAACCACGACTTCGTTGGTGGGCATGCGAGCCGGCCGGACCGAGGCAACTGTGTCAACGCTGTCCTCAGCCGTCCCGGCAAGGTCGCCGGGCTGGCCACCGCCTTGGCGCGCACCCAGACCGCCCGCAACGAGACCGTCCTGGCTCTGTCGACGCTGACCTTCTTGAGTCCGCTTCGCGGCGGGCGACCAGCACCGGGCCTGGCCGGTCACGGCGCCGCTCCCCACCGTGTGCGCGGCCGGCAACCACCACGGCCTGGCCCTACCGCGCTGATCGTGCAACAACACCGGCGGACGAGGAGATGACCACCCCGCCGACCAGCGATGCGCACGCCGACCACCGGCGACCGCTAGTCGCTGATCACCTCAGCGCGCCAGCTCCTGGTGCCCTACTACGGCGCCGCCGAGGTCGCGCAACCGGCCACCGCACCGCTGGGCGCGCTGACCACCCGGGACCGCTACGGCCTGGCTCGGCCCGGCACCGCCGACTGATCTCGACAACGCCGATCTCGACGATCTGCTCGGCGAGGTGCTGTTCCGGAGGGTCTCGAACCGCACGAGATCGCCGCGGGGATGGCGCGTTTGACCCGGACTATAAGACCGTCTCCACTACTAAGCGCGACCAGGTGCGGCTGTACAGCAACGCGGTCACCCGCCGCCGACCGAGCTGATCGTTTCCGCGCTCGTCGAGGCGGCGCGGTCATGTCCCGGGCCGGGCTTCAGGAAGATGGCCGGAGCCTTGCCGCCACCCGCGGGTGGACAGCCCTCCGTGACTGGCCTTCGATGGGCGGGGTAGCACGGCGAGGGGACTGAGCGGCATCACGGCCATTTGATTCGACGGGGTAACGGATGCGGTCACGCTGGAGATCAACTTCGTTGAGATGAGGCGGCAGTAGAGTGCGCGAGTCGTCAGGTCCTGATGCTAATCTGTCCGGGTTGGCGAACGTTGAGGCACCGGCCGACACCACGTGACAGACCTGTTGTAACACTGGCAGTGTGGGGGTCAGGGGTTCGAGTCCCCTCGGCTCCACCCGTGATTGGAGCATGCGAACCGTCTTGCGTGCTCCCGGGTGCACCCCGAATGCAGAACTGCCGTCGATATCGTCTGGCGCCGACCA
>DASRII010000428.1:0-22659 GCA_035650075.1 Micromonosporaceae bacterium
ACTCGAAGCTGTTGCGCATCATGAAGATGCCGAACGGGAGCTGGAACATGATGAGCACCAGCGCCAAACCGATGAGCGTGTTCTGCAGACCAACCCGGCTCAGCAGGATGTACAGCGGCAGCAGAATCGTCGCGTACGGCACCATCAGGATCGCCAGCGTCGTACCGAACAGTGCCGACTTGCCGGGGAAGTTGAACCGCGCGAAGCCGTACCCACCGAGCACGCACACCACCACCGATCCGATGACGGTCAGCGTGGACACCGCGATGCTGTTGAGCAGGTACGTGCCGATGCCCTGGTCGAACCCGGCGAGGTTGCGGTAGTTCTCCAGCGACAGGCTCTCCGGGAACCAGGTCGGCGGCTGCCGGTTCGCCTCGTCCCGTTCCTTGATGGAGTTCAGCGCCGCCCAGAGCAGCGGGAACAGGAAAGCGACGGCGAGCACCATGCTCACCACGTGATACGCGGTACCGCGCACCGCGCGCTCGAGCTTCGTCCCCTGTGGACGGACGGGTCGAGACCGCCGGGGCGGTGCGATGGTCGTACTCATCGGGTTTCCCGCCTCCGGAGTAGGAACAGTTGAAGTGCGTTGACGACGATCAGGGCGATCAGCAGTACCACCGCCTCGGCCGCGGCGTTACCGAGCCGGAACGACTGGAACGCCTTGTTGTACAGGGCGAGCACGACGGTCACCGTGCTGTTGTCCGGTCCGCCGTGGGTAAGCACGAAGAACTGGTCGAAGGCCAGCAGCGACCCGGTCACCGACAACACCGTCAGCAGCGCGAGGGTGGGTCGCAGGCCGGGGATCGTGATGTAGCGCAAGCGTTGCCACGTGGTGGCGCCGTCGACCAGAGCCGCCTCGTAGAGCTGTGCCGGGATCGACTGCAACCCGACCAGCAGCACGATCATCTGGAAGCCGATGAACTTCCACACGACCAGCGCGATGATGGTGAAGAACGCCTTGTTCGGCGTCTCGATGAAACCCACCGGTCCATCGGTCAACCCGACGGCTTGCAGCACCTGGTTGAAGATGCCGAACCGGTCATGCACGTCAACCCACCACATCGAGGACGCCGCCGCCGTGCCGACGACGTACGGGAGGAAGAACGCCGTGCGGTAGAACCGCGAGCCGCGCCGCGGGCTGTTGACGATGGCCACCAGCACGAACGCGACCGCGAACAGCACGATCGTGGTGACGATGGTGTAGATAATCGTGAAGATGATGGCGCCGAGGAACTGGTCGTCCTCGAGCAGGTCCGTATAGTTCTTCAGCCCGTTCGGGGTCGGCCCGGCCAGCAGCGGCCAGTCCGTGAACGACATGTAGACGAGGATCGCCAGCGGCACGAGGAAGAGTGCGACGACGATGACCGCGGTCGGTGCCACGAAGAGCATTCCGTTGCGCGGGCGCCGCGTCGCGGGGACGCGGAACTTCCGACCCGCGGGCGCGGGCGCGGAGGTGTCGGCTTCAACGCGGGTGGTGGTCACGGACACCATCGTCCCCCTGACTCGCCTGTGAGGGGCCGGCCACACTCCCCGCGCGGCCGGCCCCGGTCACGGATGACTATTAGCCGGCCTGATCCAGACCTTTCTGGATCTTTTCCTGGCCGTCCGCCAGTGCCTTGTTCAGGTCCGGTCCGTAGATGGCGCCACGGATGGTCTCCACCCATGGGCCGTTCGGGTTGTTGAAGAGGTCGCCGAAGGGCAGCGCGAACGGGGTCACGCCGTTCTTCAGCCCGTCCGCGATGAACTTCGTCCGCGGGTCGGCGCCGGTGTACTTGTTGCCGGACAGATCGGTACGGCCCGGCAGGTCACCGTTCTTGCTGATGATTTCGACCTGCTGGGTCTCTTCCAGCGTCCACTTCAGGAAGTCCCACGCCTGGGCCTTGTGTGTGGAGTTCACCGAGATGCCCGCGACATCGCCACCGATGAAGGTGGACGTCTTGGAACCGTCCGGCGCCATCAACGCGGTGACGCCCCACTCGAAGATCTTCTGGTCGTTCAGCGCACCGACGATCGGCGAACCGAGCGGAAGCATGCCCACCTTGCCGGCGAGGAAGTTGTTCGGCCAGGTCGAGCCGTCCTGCGTCTTGTCACTGCTGTCTACGAGCTTCTCGTCGGTGAGCTGCTTGTAGAGCCCGAAGATCTGCTTGAAGGTGTCGTTGTTGAAGTCCGCCTTCTTGCCGTCGTCCGACAGCGGCTTGACGCCGGCCGCCCACGCGTACGGGAACAGCGTGTAGACACCGCAACCGCCACAGCTGCCGGCGATGTCGAATCCAGTGATGCCGTTGCCGAGTGCAGTGATCTTACGAGCGTAGTCGAGAATCTCGGCGAAGTTCTTCGGCGGCTTCTCCGGGTCGAGGTTCGCCTGCTTGAACAGGTTCTTGTTGTAGAAGAGCACCGAGGAGTCGAGCTTGTGCGGAACCGCGAATGTCTTGCCCTGATACGACGCAACGTCCAGATGCGACTTGGCGACGCTGCTGGAATACGGCAGAGCCTTGATCTCCGCGGAGATGTCCTGGAACAGTCCTTGCTTCGTGTAGTTGGGCGTGTACACAACGTCGGACGCCAGGATGTCGGGCAGGCTGCGCGAACCGGCGGCCGTACCGACCTTCGTCAGGTAGTTGTCGTTGGGGATGACGGTCAGGTTGACCTTGTTCTGGTGACTCGCGTTGTAGGCATCCACGAGCCGCTTGCTGAACTCGTCCGTCGCGGATCTGACCCACATGGTGAGTTGAGTACCGTCGTCCGGGTTGGTGTTTGTTGTTTGGCCGCCCGAACCGCTGTTGCATCCCGCGACGGCGAGAGTGGCGGCCGAAACCACCGCCAGTAATCCGATGAAACGATGTCGCTGGATGCCGGGACGCACGGCCCGGTCGTTGCCAGATGCCATGTCTTCTCCCTCGAGTACGAGGCCCACGCGGCCCGTCACGGGCCGGTAACCCAGCTACAACTTGCCTGAACCGGCGAAGCTTTTCCGGACAGTAGAGTCCACCGAAAGTCCGAGTCAAGACCTGTATGTTGCAGCTCGACGACAGCTCGGGGTTGCGGAAAGTTTTCCGGATTGCCTACGCTCACGACGTGGTGGAGAGACGGCGCAGCGGAGCGGCGACCATCAATGACGTCGCCCTACTTGCAGGGGTGTCGCCGGGCACGGTGTCGAAGGCGTTGAACGGTCGCGGCCAACTCCGCCCGGAGACCCGTCAACGGGTGGTCGCGGCCGCGCAACAACTCGGCTTTCACGTCAACATGTTGGCGCGCAGCCTGCTGGAGGGTCGCACCTACACGGTCGGCGTACTCACCACGGACAGCTTCGGCCGGTTCACGATTCCGGTGATGCTCGGTGCCGAGGACGCGCTCGGCGCGGGGCAGATCTCCGTCCTGCTGTGCGACGGCCGTGGTGACCGCATCCGCGAACAGCATTACGTCCGCACGTTGTTGGGTCGACGGGTCGACGGAATCATCGTGACCGGGCGGACGACCAACCCACGTTCGTCGCTCGGCCGCGACCTACCGGTGCCGGTCGTCTACGCCCGGGCGCGATCCGACGACCCCGGCGACCTGTCGCTCATGCACGACGACGAACAGGGCGCGACACTGGCCATCCAGCACCTGCTGGCCACGGGACGCCACCGGATCGCCCACATCACCGGACCGGAACGGCACATGGCCGCGCGGGACCGCGCCAACGGTACGCTCGCCGCGCTCGCCGCCGCAGGCGAGAGTCTGGTGCTCGACCGTCCACTGTGGGGAGAGTGGAGCGAGCGGTGGGGGCGCGAGGGGACGGCGATCCTGCTGCGCAGCGGCAAGGAGTTCAACGGCATCTTCTGCGGCAGTGACCAGATCGCCCGCGGGGTCGCGGACGCCCTACGGGAAGCGGGGCGTCGCGTACCGGAGGAGGTCGGCATCGTCGGCGTCGACAACTGGGAGGTCATGGTGGAGGGCTGCCGGCCACCGCTGACCACCATCGACCTCAACCTCAGCGAGCTCGGCCACGCCGCGGCCACCAAGCTGCTCCGCGCGATCGAAGGTCACCCGCTCGAGCAGGGCGTGCAGCTCATGCCCTGCCGGCTGGTCACCCGCCACTCGACGGAGATGGCGCCGCCCCTCTAGCGAGAGGCGGCGCCATCACAGATCACCAGAGACGGGGCTGCCGCGCGGGCACCCGCTGGGCTGTCAGCTGTACCTCGGGCAGCGTCGGCAGGAACGTCGGCGGCTTGCGGATATGAGTCGCGTTCTCGAAGGCGAACGCGAGCGCGATCAGCGTCGGCTCGCTCCACCGGGTACCGAAGAACGAGACACCGAGCGGCAGGAACTGGCGCGCGTAGCCGGCCGGAACCGTGATGTTCGGGTAGCCCGCTACCGCCGCCGGACTCGACGACCCCACGAACCCGGTGAAGTCGTCACCGTTCTCCAGGTCGGTCAACCACGCGGCGTTGTTCGTCGGCGCGAGGATCGCGTCGAGGTCGTTCGCCGCGAGCGCCGAGTCGATGGCGTTGCGGGCACCGTTAGTGGCGGTGTTGCGCAGCGCGAGGTACTCCGGATCGGTCAGGTCACCGTTCGTCTCCTGCGCGAACTCGAAGATCTCCTGGCCGAAGAACGGCATCTCGATGTCGGCGTGCGCGTTGTTGAAGGCGATCAGGCCGGCCAGGTCGGCTGGATGCTGACCTCCCGTGCCGTCCAGGTACGCCTTGATGTCGTGTTTGAACTCGACCAGCAGGGCGGGGAACTCGGCCTCGAAGACCGGATCCAGACCCGGCAGGTCCACATTGTCCACTACGGTCGCCCCGAGTTGCTGGAGCTTGGCGATCGTCGCATTCAGGACCGCACCCACCTCGGCGTTGTCCCCTTCGACCCGCCACACGCCGATGCGCTTGCCCTGCAACGCGTTCGGGTTCAGGGCCTGCAGGTAGTTCCGGCCGACGAACGGCGCGGCCGGGGCGGTGTCCGGGTCGCGCGGGTCGACGCCTTGGATGACCGAGAGCACCGCGGCCGCGTCGGTCACGTTACGGGTCATGGGTCCGGCGGTGTCCTGCCGCGCCGAGATCGGTACCACGCCCGCCCGGCTCACCAGGCCCAGTGTGGGTTTGATGCCCACGATGCCGTTCGCCCCGGAGGGACAGACGATCGAGCCGTCCGTCTCGGAGCCGATCGTGACAGTGGCCAGGTTCGCCGCCGCGGCCGCGCCCGACCCGCTGCTCGATCCGCACGGGTTGCGGTCGAGCACGTACGGGTTGTTCACCTGCCCACCGCGGCCGCTCCAGCCGCTCGACGACTCGATGGACCGGAAGTTGGCCCACTCGGACAGGTTGGCCTTGCCCAGCACCACCGCGCCCGCCGCCCGCAGCCGCTTGACCAGGAACGCGTCCCGGGCCGGGCGAGCATTGATCAACGCGAACGACCCTGCCGTGGTGTGCTGCCGGTCGGCCGTGTCCACATTGTCCTTGAGGAGGACCGGGATGCCCTCCAGGGCGCTGCGGGCACCGTGCTTGCGCCGCTGTACGTCGGACAGCGCCGCGTCGCGCAGCGCCTGCGGGTTGGTCTCGATGACCGCGTTCAGCTTGCGGTCCAGGGTACGGATGCGGTTCAGGTAGAACAGCGTGAGCCCGATCGAGCTCAGCCGCCCGCGGTCCATCGCCTGCTGTAGGTCCAGCACGGTAGCGGTTTCCAGGTTGATGCCGGACAGAACGGTGCCGGACCCGGTAACGGTAGGTCCGGCCGGTGCAGCCGCGGCGGCCGGCGCCGCGGTGGCGACGAGGCCGAGTGTCATGACCGCGGCGAGGTGCCAGCGGATCTTTCGCATCGTCCACCTCCAATAGGTCCCCCGAGCGATCGTTCACCTCCCGCCGGACGGATGCAACCTTTGGGGGTCGGGTCGCGTCCTCGGGTCATGGCGCGTTGGGACGCACCGCCGGCCTTCGACGAGTACGTGCGCAGCAGGCACACCGACCTGCTGCGGTACGCGCACGTGCTCAGCGGCGACCCGCACCTGGCCGCCGATCTCGTCCAGGACGCGCTGGAACGGGCCGGCCTGCACTGGCGGCGCATCCGGCGGCAGGACGACCCGGAAGGGTACCTGCGCCGCATCATCGTGAACCGGTACGTCAGCCGATGGCGGGCGCTGCGCCGGGAGCGGCTCGTGGCGGACCTGCCCGAGGTCGTCGCGCCTGCCGGCGCCGAGCCGGACGCGATGTGGACCCTGCTCGCGACGCTGCCCCGGCAACAACGGGCGGTCCTGGTCCTGCGGTTCTACGAGGACCTGAGCGAGGCACAGATCGCGGAGGTCCTCGGCTGCTCGATCGGCACGGTGAAGAGCAACAGCTCGAGGGCACTGGCGAAACTGCGGGCTCTATCCACTGTGGACGGTGTGCTGTGACGGACCTCGAAGAGCACATCCGACGTACGCTCCTCGACGAGCGGCGCGCCCTGCCGGCCTGGCCCGACCCGGTGTCGCGGGTCCGGACCGGGATGACCAGGCGCCGGCTGCGGCACGCGGGTGTCATCGCCGCCGTGACGGTCGCCGTCCTGGTCGTGACGATCCCGGTGGCGGTACGCCGGACGGCTCCGCAACCGCCGGTCGGGCCCTCCCCGACGCCGACCCCGACCGCGGTCGCCTGGCTCGACCAGCAGGCTGCGCCCGACCAGCTGGGTCACCCCCGGCTGCCCGATCCACGCCCGACCGCCCGCCCGTGCACCGCCGACGACCTGTCCCCGACCGCCACCGTGGCCGACGAGGGCGCCGCCTCCGGCACCAGGTTCTACACCCTGCAGTTGACCAACGTGAGCGGCACCACCTGCACCCTGGAGGGCTCCGCCGACCTGATCGCTACGAACACGACCACGGGTCGGCGCGGGACTCTCGAGACGCGGCGCGAGGAGCTCGGCTTCGGCGACCAGCAGGAGTTCCCGGCGACCGTCGCCCCTCGCGAGGTGGCGATGCTCTCCGTGCGAACCGGGTCCGGATGCGACGGCGGCTTGAACATGATCACGTATCGGAACGTCGTACTCGTCCTGCCGTTCCACCGCTACGAGCTGACCGGACTCGTCCTGGAGACGAGCTGCCTGGTCGGCCTCAGCAACTGGTTCCGCTTCGTCGAGTTTCTGTCGACGCCGCCGCGCTTCGGCGACCTGAGGGCGGAGATCGAGGCGCCGGCGACCGTCCGGGCCGGCGGGACCCTGGACTACGTCGTGACGCTGCGGTCGACCGGTTCGCCCGTGGTGCTCGACCCGTGTCCCGGGTACAGCCAGATGCTGTTCAAGAGCGGCGGCAACTACGCGTTGAACTGCGCGGTCACGGTGATCCCACCCGAGGGTGTGCGGTTCGCGATCCGCCTGGCGGTGGCCGACTACACGCCGCTCGGCCCCCAGGTCCTGATGTGGGATCTGCTCGACGACGACGGAACGAGGGTGTCGGCAACGTCCACAGTGGAGGTTACTTCCAGCGAAAGTGGATGAAGACCCGACCGAAGTTGTGCGAGTCCTTCTCGACCCGGTGGTACAGCGCCTTGACCTCCTTCTGATCGAGGAAGCGCAGCACCCTCTTCTTCAGCTGACCCGAGCCCTTCCCCGGGATGATCTCGACCAGCGTGGCCTTCTTCGCTACCGCCTCCTGGATGATTCCCTGCAACGCCCGCTCGATGTCCCCGCTGCGGTTGTAGATGTCGTGCAGATCCAGCTTCAGCTTCATCGCCGCTTGGCCTTGACGAAGGCGCGCAGTTTCGACAGCGGCCAGGCGTTGATGACGTCGTCCTTCGTCAGCCAGCCACGCTGCGCCATCCCGATGCCGTACCGGAGGTGGCCGAGGTGCACGGTGGAGTGTGCGTCGGTGTCGATGGCGAATCGGACGCCGTACCGCTTCGCGCGCAGGATCAGGTCGTCGTTGACGTCGAGCCGGTCGGGGTGACTGTTGATTTCCAGAGCGGTACCGGTACGCGCGGCCGCCTCGAAAACGGAGTCCCAGTCCGCCTCCACCGGTGGCCGCCTGTTGATCTGCCGGGTGGTCATGTGCCCGATCACGTTGACGTACGGATTCTCGCAGGCCCGGACGAGCCGGCGGGTCATCTCCTCGCTCGGCTGGTTGAAGTGGGAGTGCACCGACGCGACGCAGATGTCGAAGCCGGCCAGGAAGTCCGCGTCCCAGTCCACCCGGCCGTCCGGACCGATGTTCAGCTCGGTACCGTGCAGCAGCGTCATCCGGCCGCTCTCGCTGGCCAGGGCACGCAGGCGAGCCCGCTGCGCGAGCATCTTCTCGTCCGTCATCCGCTGCATCGGCATGTCCTTGGCATGGTCGGTGACGGCGTAGTAGCGGTAGCCGCGCCGGCGGGCGGCCGCGACCATATCCTCCAGTGTGGACACTCCGTCGGTCAGGGTGGTGTGCGTGTGCAGATCCCCCCGGATGTCGTCCTCGGTAACCAGGGTCGGCAAGGTGCCCGCCAACGCCGCCTGGATCTCACCCCGGTCCTCCCGCAGTGTCGGCGGTATCCAGGGCAGGCCGAGCTGGGCGTACACCTCCTCCTCGGTCTCGGACACCACGAGGCTGCCGTCGTCGACGCGGAACAACCCGTACTCGGAAAGCTTCAACCCCTTGCGCACGGCGATCTCGCGCGTGCGGATGTTGTGTCCCTTGGATCCGGTGAAGTATTGCAATGCCGCGCCCCACGCCTCGACCGGCACGACGCGGAGGTCGACCTGCAGTCCGGTCGTGGTGCGGATGGAGGTTTTCGTCGGCCCACGCGCGATCACCTCGGCCACGATCGGCAGGTGGGTGAACGCGTCCATCAGCGGGCCGGACTCGGCCGCGGCGGCGAGGATGTCGACGTCGCCGATCGTCTCGCGCATGCGCCGCAGAGAACCGGCATAGGCACAGGCGCCACCGGAGACCGCCCGCAGCGCGCCGACGATGTCCTCCGCGACGCTCATCGCCGCGGAAATCAACACCCGTCCACCGCTGCGCCGCATCAGCTCGATGCCGTGCAGGATGTTCTCCGCCGTCTTGGGGCCGAAGCCACGCAGCTCCGACAGCAGGTCGTCGGCGATCGCCTCGGCCAGCTCCGCCACCGAGTTGATCCCGAGCGCGTCGTGCAGGGCGATCGCCTTCTTCGGGCCGAGCCCGGGAATCGCCATCAGCTCGCGGGCTCCGGACGGCACCTTCGCGCGCAGCCGGTCGATGCTGTCGACGCGACCGGTCTCGAGATACTCCACAATCTTCTCGGCGATCGACCGGCCGACGTTCGGGATCTCCTGCAGACCCGCCACGTCCAGCTTGGAGACGTCGTCGTGGTAACCGGCGACCGAGCGCGCGGCCTTCTCGTACACCCGCGCCTTGAACGCCTGGCCACCGGTGATCGCGATGAGATCGGCGTACTCCTGGAGCAGCGCTCCGACCACCTCGTTGGGCCGGGCCATGGGGTTAGTTTACCGCCACTTGATCGAGCACCCGATGCTCGGAATGTGTGGCTCGGGTACCGCCTCGCCGGCGAGCACGTGGTCGATGGCGCCGCGGAGGAACTCGCCGGTCAGCGGTTTGCCGTTGCCTGGCGTCGACTCGTCGAACGCGCCGCGGTAGGCGAGCGTGCGTGAGGCGTCGTAGAGGAAGAAGTCCGGCGTGCAGGCGGCGCTGTACGCGCGGGCGACCTCCTGCGAGTCGTCGACGAGATACGGGAACGTCCATCCGGCGCGCTCGGCCTGCGCCCGCAACTGCTCCGGCCGATCCTCCGGATACGCGTCGGCGTCGTTGGCGCAGACGCCGACCACGGCCAGGTCGGGGTATTCCGCGAGCAGCTTGCCGAGCTGGGATTCGACGTGCTTGACGTATGGACAGTGGTTGCAGACGAACGCGACGAGCAGCGCCGGCGCGGCCGCGAAGTCGTCGAGTCGCACCTTCTGCCCGGTCAACGCGGGCAGCGCGAAGTCGGGAGCCGGCGTGCCGAGAGGCACCATGAACGAGGACACCGCCATGCGGTCAGCCTACGTCAGGCGCAGCTCAGCCGCCGATCGTGGGCAGTTCCTGGAGCACGACGTTGGTGAGCGTGGGTCCGTCCATCCGGACGTCCCGCAGGTACCACTTCTGTACCGGCGTATGTGTCTTCGGGTTGAAGTGCCACACGCCGCGCGGGCTGTCGATCTGGCCGACAGCGCCGATGGCCTCGTTGATGCTCTCCGGCGTCGGGTCTTCGCCGGCCGCCGCGATGGCCCGATCGAGCACCGCCATCGCGTCGTACGTCGACATCGCGAACGTTGTCGGCAGCATGTTGTATGCCGACTGGTACGCCGCGACAAAAGCACGGTTCGTCGGGTTGTCCAGATCGGCCGCGTAGTTCAGCGAGTTCTTGATGCCGGTGGCCGCCGCGCCTTGCGCGGTAAGCACATTGCCCTCGGTGAGGAAGCCGGCCGCGTACAGGGGCATCCTGCCGGCGAGACCGTACTGCTTGTACTGCATGACGAAGTCGATCGCCGCCCGACCGGTGTAGGAGCAGTACACCGCGCGGGCGTCGCTGGACTCGATCGCGTCCAGGTACGGCTGGAAGTTGGTGGTACTCGGGTACGGGGTGAACTTCGCCTTTCCGCCCGGGTTCGCCAGCTTCCCGCCGGCCGCGGCGAAGGCCCGAACGAACCCGCCGATCTCGTCCCAGCCCCCCGGGTAGTCCGGCCCGATGACGTAGACCGGGCCGCGGGCGGCACGCCGGACGTACGCCCCCATCGCGGCACCCGCGTCGGCCGAGACGTACGACGTGTGCCAGACGTACTCCACATCGTCCATTCTGGACGGTCGGCCGTTGGATCCCAGCAACGGAATCTCCGCCTTGCGCAGGACCTCCGTGATCGCGGTGACGGTGCCGCCGTTGACCACCCCGACGAGCGCGGCCACCCGGTCCTGCTCGACGAGCTTCTCGGCCGGCGGGAGCCCGACGAGCCCACCGTCGCCCTCGTCCGCCGCGATCAGCTCTATCGGGTGCCCACCGAGCGCGTTGCCGTGCGTCGACAGGTACAGTTCCGCACCCCGCCTCATGTCCTCCCCGGTGCTCTTGTAGATGCCGGTCAAGGACACCAGCAGCCCGATCCTGAGCCGGGACGTGGCGGCCTGCGCGTCCGGACGCGCGGCACACGCCGTAGACATCAATATCGTTGCCAGTAGCCCGGCCGCGAGCGCCACCAATGGTCGACCGCGTCCTGTGGCCATCCGCCTCCTCCTGGATCCTCCCCCCACCGTTTCCTAGCGCGGGCCGCCGCGACGCATGGCCAGCACGTACTCGACGAGCGTGATGAGGACGTGCTGGGTGGATGGGCGGCTGCGCGCGTCGCAGGCGACGATCGGGACACCCGCCCCGATCGCCAGTGCCTGGCGAACCTCCAACTCCGGGTACCGTTCGGAGGCGTCGAAGTTGTTGATGGCGACGATGTACGGCATCCGGCGCTCCTCGAAGTAGTCGAGGGCGGAGAAGCAGTCGGCGAGCCGGCGGGTGTCCACGAGCACGACCGCGCCGATGGCACCGCGGCACACCTCGTCCCACATGAACCAGAACCTGGTCTGTCCGGGCGTGCCGAACAGGTACAGGATCAGCCCGCGGTCCAGTGTGAGGCGCCCGAAGTCCATGGCTACCGTCGTGGTCGTCTTGTCCGGCACGGCCTCGGCGTCGTCCACGCCGATGCTCGCGGCGGTCATCAGGGCCTCGGTGGTCAGCGGCGTGATCTCGGAGATCGACCCGACGAGCGTGGTCTTGCCGACCCCGAACCCGCCGGCGATGACGATCTTCGCCGACGTCACGAAGTTCGACGGAGGTACCGGCGACGGCCGCGCCGCGGCGAGACTCATTGTTGACTCCGCTCCGCTGCGCGCCCCATGCGCCGCCTTCCCTCGTCGCTACGCTCCTCAGTCCAGGCGCCGCGGCGCTCCGCTGCGCTCATTGGTTACCCCGCGCTTCCGGAGTCAGGGCCTCGCCGACGCGGTTGACCAGTACGGTCATTTCGAAGGCGACCTGGGCCAGGTCACAACCTGGCCGCGCCAAGACGGCGAGCGACGAACCGTCGCCGATCGTCATGATGAACAGGTGTCCGCCGGTCATCTCCACAGTCTGCTGGAGTACCGGTTCGGTGCCGAAACTGCGGGCGGCTCCCTGCGCGAGGCTCACCAACCCGGATGTGATGGCGGCGAGGGTGTCGGCCTGCGCCTTCGACATCTGCGGATCCGAGGCGATGACCAGTCCATCGGCGGAGACGGTCGCCGCGTGAGCGGCCCCCGGGACCCGGTTGACGAAGTCCGCGATCAACCAGTCGTAGTCCGCGATATGGTGCGCCACACTCATTGCGGCTCCCTTGTTTGGGCGCGGGCCGTCTCCAGCCCGCGGCGGTAGATCGACATGGCGGCCGCGACCGCGCTCGGGTCCCGCCTGATCGGCGCGTGGTGCGGCGCGGCCACCGAGCCGGGCACGAGCTGGGCCATCGGCTTGCGCCGGGGCAGACCGCCCTCGGTGGTCCCGGCCGGCGTGGGCGTCGCCGCGGTCGCGGCTGCGCCCCAGCCCGCGTCGGCCATGCTCCAGTGCCACCCGTCGGTCGCGGTCGCGGCGGCGGCCACCGGCACGGGCACGGTCGCCGGCAGTGGCAGCCGGTCGTCGGGCCGGTCGAGCAGCCGCGGCACCACGGCCGGCAGGGCCGCACTGGCGCCAATCTTCGCCGGGGCTGGCCCGATGGCCGGCAGTGCGTGCCGGTGCCGTCCGGTCATCTCCAGTACAGTGCCGGGGAGGGTCACCTCGGCGACAGTGCCGCCACCGCGCCGCTTGTGCAAGTGGACGACCAGACCATGCCAGGCGGCGATGTGGGCGACCACGACCAGGCCGGTCGCCCGCAGCGCCTCGGGATCCACCGGTGGCGGCGACGCGAGCCGCGCGTTGAGCCTCGCTCGCTGCGCGTCCGAGAGGCCGACGCCGGCGTCGACGACCTCCACGACGACCCGGTCGGACAGGCGGCGGGCCTCGACGACGACCGGCGAGTTCGGCGGGGAGTACGCGGTCGCGTTGTCCATCAGCTCGGCCAGCGCATGCACGACGTGGTCGGCCGCGTAGGGGACGACCGCGACGCCCTCGTCGACCACCCCGATGTCGATCCGGACGTACCGTTCGATCTTGCTGATCGCCGCCCGCAGCACCTCGAGCAGCTCGACCGACCGCGGGTGGCTGCGGGCGAACGGCGTCCCGCTGAGCACCAGCAGGCTCTCGGTGTACCGGGTCATCCGGGTGGCGAGGTGGTCGACGTCGAACAGCTGCTGCAGCCGGGCGGGGTCCTGTTCGTGCTGCTCGATCGCGTCCAGCCGGCTGATCAGCAGGTCGATCATCCCTTGCAGCCGCCGCCCCAGGCTGACGAACAGCGCTCCGACGCTCACCCGCAGTTGCGCTTGCGCGGCCGCGACCCGCACCGCCTCCCGGTGTACCGCGTTGAAGGCCGCGGCGACCTGGCCGATCTCGTCCGACCCGCGCACCTCCACCGGGTCCTCCGACTGCTCCGCCACCTGCTCCGGGGTCAGCGTGCCGAGGCTGCGCTCGTCGGTCAGGCGGGCCACTGCCTGCGGCAACCGCTCACGCGACACGACCAATGCGGCCTCGCGCAGATCGACCAGGGATCGCGCCATCGACCGGGCCACCCAGAGGGCCAGCATGATCATCAGCACGAGGGCGAGCGCGACACCGCCGGACGCGGACAGCGTCACCCGCATCTGCCCGTCGCGCTCCGCGGTGACGGCGCCGAGGACCGCGCCGTCGACCCGCGTGAGCACATCGCGGATCAGGTCCATCTGCGCCGTCGTGGCCGTCACCCAAGCATCGACCTCGAGCAATACGGGGGTACGCGTCAACGACCCTTCCATGGCCTGGACCGCGATCACGGCCGGACCAGTCACCGTACGCTGGAACCAGTCCCTCCACTCTGGACGGGCGAGCCTCTGGAAGGTCAGCAGCGCATCGTCGTACCCGATGCGGCTGGCCATGATCTCCCCGGCGGCGGCCGGAGTCAGGCCGTCGCCGACGATCCCCCGCAGGACCGCGGTCTGTTGCTGGCCGATGAACTCGACGGCGGCGGACAGCGCGGCGGCCGCTCGGATCTGGTCGGCGACCACGTTGGACGCGGCGGTCTGGGCGACCGTCTCCCGGTAGGTCAGCAGGTCGGCGACGAGGATGCGGTACCGCACCAGGGCCGCCGACATGGCGACCCCCGCCGCCTCGACCTGGGCCCGCAGCGCGTCGACCTGGTCGAGCTGCCGCCCGATCGACAGCAGGACCGGGGCGACGCTGTCCGGCACGGAGATCTCGGCCCGGCGCTGGCGGTACTCGGCGACCGCCTGATCGGTCTCCTGAGCGCGGCGCACGTACTCCCCGAGCCTGGCCTGTCGTGGTCCCGCCTGTAATGCCTGGGCGGCCGCGACGCGTTCGAGCTCGAGCGCGTACGCCAGGTCACCGGCCTCCCCGGACAGCATGGTCAGGGCGCGCAGCTGCTGGGCCTGGACCGCCTGGCGGCCGGTGGACGAGATCGCGTAGCCGGCCAGCACCAGGACCGCGAGTATCGGCAACGCCAGGATCATCGCCAGCTTGGCGGCGATCCGCACGTCGTGCAACGGCCAGGGCCAGCCCCCACGGCCCCGACCAGCCATACTCACACCCCTCCACCCTCCCGGATTTCGGGGTCACTTTACATCGATCTATGAGTATGCGCGTGCCGCTATAGGTTGTATGCCAATGGATGACGCGGCTCGTAGATCGACAGCTCACCACCGCTCGGCAGGCGGATCGAGGCGAGCACTCCCCAGCCGCGATCGGTCGGCGGGCTACTGATCTCCACGCCCTGGTCGGCCAGCTCGGCGAGCGTGTTTTCGATGTTGTCGCACATGAGGTAGAACTCGTGGACGGGCGGCCCGTCGGTGGGATGCATCGCGATCTCGGCGGGCGGCAGCTTGAAGATCAGCCAGCCCTGCCCGGCGTCGACGCCGGGATATCCGAACTTGTCCCGGATGAATGCGCGGTCTGCCTCCGCGTCACGGCTGTATATGATCACATGTGCACCGTTGATCATTATTTCATCCCATCTTCGTGGCCAACCAACCTATCGCCAGCGGGTACCGGTACTCGATGAGCGCGTGCGTGGCGTCGAACAGTTCGAAGTAGACCCGGTCGTCCGGAACTCCGGCCTCGGTCACCGCACGCCGGAACGCCGCGGCGCCGAGGTCGAGGTAGTACTCGTCGCGCCGCCCCGCGTCGATCCAGATGGCCCGCATCGACCGCAACGCCTCGACGTACGGCTCCCGCGCGGCCATCCGCACCGGGTCGCGGTCGAGCCATCGTTGCCAGATGTCGGGTACGAGCCGGCCGGTGTCGTCGAACGGCATCAGCACCGTACCGTCGGGTTCGGCCGAGTACGCCGCCGCGTATCCGTACACCTCGATGAGCTTGGCGTCGCTTTCCTTCGTGCCGAACGGACGGCCCTTCAGATCCGCGAAGTAGGCCTCGTACGAGCCGTCGTAGTGCTCGCGCAACAACCGCGCCGCCTCGGCGATCAGTGGTGGTTGCACCAGTTCGAACAGTGAATCTCCGGCGTGGGTCGCGAAGCCGCCGAACACGTCGGGACGCAGCATCGCGGTGACCATCGCGCCGTATCCGCCACTGGATTTGCCGGTGATCGCCCGGTGATCGCGATCGGCCAGGGTCCGGTACCGCTGATCGACGAACGCCACCACCTCTTCGCACAGGTATGTGTGATAGTCACCGGTGCCTGGTGAATCGAGGTACTGGCTGCCGCCGAGTGACGTCCAGGCGTCCACGAACACCACGATCGCCGGGACGCTGTCGCCGCGCGCGAACATCGCGTCGAGCAGTTCGGGGAACGGTTGGCGGAACGGTGTGCGGTTCCACCACATCGCGACGTGGCCCGTGTAGCCCTGGATCACGTAGACCGCCGGGTAGCTCTGCTGTGCTTCGCTGTCGTATCCTGGCGGCACATAAATCCACAAAGGACGCTCGTGAGGATCGCCGAGTGGGTTCCCCCTCAACCGCTCACTCGCGATGACGTGGGTGTCGATACGGCCGGCAAAATCGGCGGACCAGGGCAGCATGTGGCTAGGGTACGCTCTTTCGATTGGCCCGCCCGAACAGGAGAACTCCGTGAGCCGATACGTCATCACCGTTACTCCGGACACCGGACGTGACCGTGACACACAGAACGCACAAACGACGGTCCGGGTGGATACGTCCACCGGGCAAACCCGCATCACCGAGCTGACCGTGCGGGCGGGAAGCAAGGGTGGGCTCGCGCCCGCGGACATGCCAGCGCTGGATCTCGATCTGCTCGTTCGCGCGCTCACCGGCCGTAGCGCGACACCGCTGAGTGACCAGGCCGCGAGCGCTCCGGCGCGCAAAGCAACCCGCCGCCGCGGGGGGCGGGCCGCCGCGGGCACGGCGAAGAAAGCCACCGCGCGCAAGTCCGCCAAGGCGAGGCGGGCGTACCGGCGCATGCCGGAACCGGAGCAGGTGCTGGCGGCGTACGAGAAGGTCGGTACCATCACCGGCCTCGCGAGCCACTTCGACGTACCCCGGCACACCGCAACCGGTTGGGCGCGACGCCTGCGCGGCATGGGGTATCCCATCGGCCGCGCCTAGCACGTGCACATCGCGTTCTTCACGATCCCGACGGTCGGCCACGTTTACCCGACCCTCGCTGTCGTCGCGGAACTCGTCCGCCGCGGGCACCGGGTCACGTACCCGTCGACCGGGCAACGGGCACCGGACATCGAGGAGCAGGGTGCCACCGTCGTACCGGTGTCGTTTCTCGCGGATGCCGAGGCAACCGTCGGACGGCTCGAGCGGGCGTATTCGGACGACCGGCCGAATCTCGTCGTCGTGGACCGGATGGCGGTGGCGGGTCGGGTCGTCGCCGCGGCCTGGCACGTCCCCGCGGTCCAGTCCTGGTCGTACCGCGTGGGGTATCCGCCGGTGCGCGACGGGCTGCCCGCACCGAAGAAGCACCTCGCCTACTTTCCGCGTGCGTTCCAGTCCGCCGACTCCGCCGACGTGTTGGGTGACGAGTACTGTTTCGTCGGGCCGTGCATCCGGCAACAGTCCGCCGCGGGCTGGCAGCCACCGGCGGGCGACGGGCCGCTCGTCCTGATCTCGTCCGCCGTCGACGCCTCGGGGTTCGTCGGTACCGACTGGCGGGTCGTCGTGGCCTCCGGTGTACCGCAGCTGAGGGTGCTCGCACACGCGGCGGTCTACGTCGGCCACGGCGGCATGGGCGGCATCATGGAGGCGCTCAGCTACGGCCGGCCGGTCGTCGCCGTACCGCGGTCGCCGGAGCAGCAGGCCAACGCGGCCCGGTTGTCCGAGCTCGGTCTCGGTACCGCGCTCGGCCCGGCCGACCTGACCCCGGCGGCCTTGCGCACCGCCGTCGACGCGGTGGCCAAGGACGACGCGGTCGCCGACCGGATCCTGCAGATGCGGTACGAGCTGGTGACCGCCGGTGGCACCACCCGCGCTGCCGACGTCATCGAGGACTGCCTGCCCTAGATTCTTGGGCTGGATTTGCGCCGACCGAAGGTCCAGGCGCCTGGGTCGGCACTGCCCTAGGTTCTTGGGCTGGATTTGCGCCGACCGAAGGTCCAGGCGCCTAGGTCGGCACTGCCCTAGCTCAGTTGCCTTGGTTCAGGATCCGCCGGACGAGGCCGAACGGGTGTCCGCGGCCGCGCCACTCGCGCGGGTAGCCGATCGAGACCTCGTCGAACCGCACCCCGTCGTGGTACGTGGTGCGTGGAATGTGCAAGTGGCCGTACACCACCGCTGCGGCGCGGAAACGCACATGCCAGTCCGCGGTCAGCTCGGTGCCGCACCACTGCGCGAACTCGGGGTACCGCAGGCGGTTGGTTGGTTCGCGGACCAGCGGGTAGTGGTTGACGAGTACCACGGGTGTGTCCAACGCGGCGAGCCGCGGCTCGGTCTCCGCGACTCGGGCCCGGCACCACGCGTCCGCGCTCGAGTACGGGTCCGGGTGCAGCATCGCCTCATCGGTACACACCACACCGGACTTGTACGCGAGCTCGAGGCCCTCTTCCTTCGTGGTGGCGCCGGGTGGCCGGAACGAGTAGTCATAGTGGACGAACAGCGGCACCACGACGGCCGGGCCGCCGGTACCGGTCCAGACCGGGTACGGGTCCTCCGGCGTGACCACGTCCAGTCGCCGGCACACCTCGACGAGGTGCCGGTACCGCTCCTCCCCGCGCAACTGAACCGGATCATCCCGCATCGTCCAGAGTTCGTGGTTGCCGGGGGTCCAGACGACCTTGGCGAACCGCTGGCGGAGCAGTCCGAGCGCCCACTCGACGTCGGCGACCCGCTCCGCCACGTCACCGGCGACCAGCAGCCAGTCAGCGGCCGACTCGGGCCGCAGTCCGGTGACGATCTCCCGGTTCGCGGCGTACCCGACGTGCAGGTCGCTGACGGCGAGCAAGCTTCCGTCCACGCCGTGACGGTACCGCAGCGACTTAACCGGTTTTGCGCTGACGCCCATCGATCACTATGCTGGGTCGCACACCCTCAGGGAGCCGGGTGGTTGCAGTCGGGCTGCTCCGTGCGTCTCTTCAACCCTGAGGTGAATCATGAAAAAACGGCTCGCGCTCGCGGGTGCGACCATTCTCGCCGTCCTCGCGTCCATGCTGGTCTACGTGGAACCCGCGCACGCGGCGGTCGGAATCCGGATCAGCAACGGCCGCCTCGTGGAGGCCAACGGCACCGCGCTGGTCCTGCGCGGCATCAACCACCCGCACACTTGGTTCAAGACGCAGACGAGTTCCTTCGCCAACATCAAAGCCGCCGGCGCGAACGCCGTACGGGTGGTTCTTTCCGGCGGACGCTGGCAACCGGCGGACACCGCGACCGACGTCGCCAATGTCATCAACCTGTGCAAAACCAACAGGCTGATCTGTGTTCTCGAGAACCACGACACGACCGGCTTCAACGAACAGGGCGGTGCGGTATCGCTCGACCAGTCGGTGAACTACTGGATCAGTGTCCAGAGCGCGCTGACCGGTCAGGAGAACTACGTCATTCTCAACATCGGCAACGAGCCGTTCGGCAACGGAGGCAGCCCCAACTCGACCACCTGGCCGACCGCCACCGCCGCGGCGATCCAGCGCCTGCGCAATGCCGGGTTCCAGCACACCATCATGGTCGACGCGCCGAACTGGGGTCAGGACTGGAACTTCGTCATGCGGGACAACGCGCCAACCGTCCGGGCCGCGGACCCCTCGGGCAACGTCATTTTCAGCGTGCACATGTACGGCGTGTACGACACCGCTGCCGAGGTCACCTCGTACATCAACTCGTTCACGAGCCGCAGCCTCGCGCTGTGCGTGTGTGAGTTCGGTTTCAACCACTCCGACGGCAACCCCGACGAGGACACCATCATGTCCGCTACCCAGGCCGCCGGTATCGGCAACATGGCCTGGTCGTGGAGCGGCAACGGCAGCCCGGTCGAGTACCTCGACCTGGTTGTCGGCTTCAACCCCGCGCAGCGTTCGTCGTGGGGAACGCGCTACATCACCGGCGCCAACGGGCTGAGCACCACGTCCCGCGAAGCCACCATCTACAGTGGACAGCAGGACACTACGCCGCCATCGACGCCGGGGACGCCGACAGCGTCCAATGTGGGTACGACCACGGCGACGTTGAACTGGGGTGCGTCGACCGACACCGGAGGTAGTGGGTTGGCCGGCTACAACGTGTACCGCGAACAAGGCGCCACCGACCCGATCCTGGCCACACCGTCCAGCAACACCGTCGGGTTGACGAACCTGACACCGGGCACGCAGTACCAGGTGTATGTCCGCGCAAGAGACAACGTCGGCAACCTGTCCAACGCCTCCGGCCTGGTGACCTTCACGACCGCCACGGTCAACGACGTCACCCCACCGTCCACACCCGGTACGCCCACCGCGTCCGGCGTCACCTCGACCACGGCGACGTTGAACTGGGGTGCGTCGACCGACACCGGTGGCAGTGGGTTGGCCGGCTACAACGTGTACCGCGAACAAGGCGCCACCGACCCGATCCTGGCTACGCCGTCTACAAACAGCGTCGGGTTGACGAACCTGACACCCAATACGCAGTACCAGGTGTATGTCCGCGCAAGAGACAACGCCGGCAACCTGTCGAACGCCTCCGGCCTGGTGACGTTCACGACCGGCGGAGGCGGTACCGGCACCTGCTCGGCCACTCCGACCGTGCAGTCGAACTGGCAGGACGGGTACGTCATCCAACCGGTCACGGTGACCAACACGGGTACCGCCGCGATCACCGGATGGCAGGTCGTGTTCAATCTTCCCACCGGACACGCCATCACCGGTTCCTGGGAGGGCGCTTTCACGATCAGCGGACAGACCGTCACCGTACGGAACCTGTCCTACAACGGCAGCATCAACCCTGGACAGAGTCGCAGCTTCGGCTTCCAGGCCAGTCGTCCAAATGGCAACACCCTTACTCCCACGGGGTTCACCTGTACCGTCATGTGAGCTGGTACCCACCGGCCGGCCCGCCCCGAGCAAGCTCGGGGCGGGCCGATGTCCATAGTAGACACTTCATCGATATGCGGTGTGTCTGTGCTGTTTCTTGTCGGAGAGGTCAGCGCAGAATCGTACACGTGAACGAAGCGGGGACGCCGGCGTCGATCGACCCGGAGGCGGTCATCGCACTGGCCGAGTGCGGGAAGCGGTCGAGCTGCCCGGCGAGCTTTGTTAGGTCGCCAGGGGGTCGCCGGTCAGCATCCGCCGGATCACCATCACGGTCAACCCGTGTACCCACGGTCACCGGGCATGGGTTGCACTGTGACGCCCGCGGCGGTGAGGAACTGACGGATCTGGGAGGCGTGCTCAACAACGTGCAGCGGCATGCTGCCGACAATCACCGCGAACAGCATGCCGTGGTTTCGATGGGCGCTGGGAAGTGGCCGAGCGGCCATCTCCTCGGTGAGGCCGTCAAGGGTCTGGCGTACGCGGCCGCGGCACCAGTCGACGTACCCAAGAAGCTCGGGCTTGGTGAACCTGCGGTTGGGGAAGCTGTAGGTATTGTCGTCGAACGGTTGTGGCGGTGCCCACGGCTCGAACTCGCCAGCCAAGTCATAGTCGAGCGTAGTCAGCGCGTGGTAACCGAGGAACCAGGGAGCCGAGCCGTGCAATCCCCCGTGCGGCGCCGGAGCCGTAGGCGCCTCGTCCGGCCACAAGTCCGTCTGCCACAGGTCGTCGGGGCAGTCGGTCAGCGCCGCCTGCATCAGCCGCAGCGCCTGTTCGAAGTTATGAGCCATGCTCTGCACAAACGAGTTCGACACACTGCCGGTATAGCGCATACCGGCGGACGGAGGCACCGACACGCACGCACGCTCTTGCCGCGGACGGCGCGACGTCACTGGATCTGCCCTGTGCCCGCCCGACTGCTCGGTCGTTCCGATGAGCGATCCCGCGGGCCGAAGTGACCCGCGGCCAGCCCACGGGTCACCCGACTTGGCGGTTCAATCCTTCTTCGCAGCGGACGTGTCGACGCAGACGATTCCCTTGTTGCCATCCTGGTCTGCAATCACGGTGAGCGAGGGCGCGCCGCTGTCATCGACGACGGTCCCACCCGCGGCGACGGCAGCGGCGATCCGTTGCTCGGCCACCTCGGGCGCCACATAGACCTCGACGTGGAACCGCTGACGCGGGGTCTCGTGCTCCTCGGCGCCCCCGAACCACAGGTTCGGTACCCGTCCCGTGGCGTCCCGGATCTCGTCGCTGGGGGACCCGCGGCCCTGGGCCTCGGCGCTCCCGGTCAGCAGGGCGGCCCACACCGGGGCGATGGTCGCGGAGCGCGCCGTGTCGAGGCCGAGTTCGATCTCGCTGACCGAGCCCGGGTCGGCGTCGACCTTGTGGTCGGCGGCGATCTCGGTGATCCGTCGCGCGAGGTCGACGTCCTGCTGGGTCACCCATTCGACGACGTGCTCGGTGCCCTCGTTGTCGCGGTAGATGGCGTCGTCGCTGACCAACTCGAGGTCGACATACCCCTTGCCCATCGACACGCGCGGGTGGTGGCCGAGCGCGTCGCCCGCCTCGCCCACCGCGGCGACGAACCGTACGCCGGTGCCGAAGTCGTCGATCACGTAGCGCGCATGCAGTCCCTGGGCCAGCTTGCGCCAGTCGGTCAGGTTGGCCTCGGCGATCTGGGCGCCCTTCAGCATGTCCATGGACGGGGACCCTATCCCTGAATCAGCCCGCAGCACTAGCGCAATGAACAACCGGATGTCTGCCGCTCCACCGACTCCCGAACCAGCCAGACCACCACCCCCGCCACCAGACGACGATCTACCACCGTTCTGAGCCCGATCTGATTCCGCGACCGGGCTACGACCTCAGAAACGCCAGAAGGTCGGCATGGAACTGGTCCTTCAGCGTGCTGGTCAAGCCATGCGACGCACCGGGATACACCTTGTACTCAGCGTCCTTGATCATTCTGGATGACTTGTCCGACGAAATCGCGATCGGCACGATCTGGTCATCGTCACCGTGGAGGATCAGTGTCGGAACATCGATCGCCTGGAGATCCATCGTCATGTCGGTCTCTGAGATCGCCTTCAGACAGTCCTACGCACCCACCAGCCCGACCGTCATGCACTGCT
>DASRII010000429.1:0-8756 GCA_035650075.1 Micromonosporaceae bacterium
GGCAGGGACATGGCCAGCGGCGGGGCCGCGTCCTCGGGGACCACCAGGAATGGCCGCAGCCACTCGTACTCGGCCAGCCGTACCGGATCCCAGGCCAACTCGGCGCGGGCCATCACCTGATCGCCCTCGGGGAGAGAGGCCGGACAGGACGGCGGGTGTCTGGGGGGTAGGGCTGCGAACTTTCGAGGGTCGCCGATCGCGCCGTTGCACACGTTGCATGCTGCGATGATGTGCCGCTCGTCGTCGCCGGTGACGCTGCGGCCGAGGGTATGGTGTGCGACCTGGCCCTGGTCTGTGCAGGCGTGTGGTCCTGCTCCGGCCTGGGTGCACCATCCCTCCCGGTGTGCGCGGCATCCGCGTCCTGCGTCGCGGGCCAGCACCAGGGCGCGGATGCGGCGCCATGCCCGGGTTGATCCTTTGGCCCATGAGCGGCTCATGGGTCTTCCCGCCAGGAGTCGTCTGCGTCGTCTCGGCGGACCCGTTCGGGGCGTTGGTCGGCGGCGGCGGCGCGGTCGAGCCGGTGTTGGTGGCGGGCCTTGAGCCCGGTGGCGCGGCGTGCGGCGAGTTGGCGGCGTAGGTCGGCGCGCTGAGTCCGGGTGGCGACGCTCTTCTCGATGTCGGTCTTGAGGCGGGCGTCCCAGTCGTACTCGATCATCGGATTCCTCTATCTGGGTCATGCGGACTTCGGTTGGTGTTCGGGGCACAGCGGACCGGCCAGGTATTGACGAAGGTTGTTGGTCCGGCCGCAGAATCGGCGTTCGTCGCCGAGCCATCGGGCACAGGTGTTGGTCGATGGCTTTGATTGACTGTCGTCAGCGACGGGCCCGTTACTGGACTCGTCCTGGCCCGAGTGGCCCGAGTCTCCAGCAACTTTTTCTGAACGCCCACGCGTAGAGGAATTTGCTTCAGACTCGGGCCACTCGGGCCGGGTTTCGTCTTTTTCCTGGTCAGAAGCGGTTTGGAATCTTACGCCTCTCCATACCCAGGCACGTGATGGGAGCGCTCCCAAGACCCCCCAGTCCGATCCGGACCATCGAGATACGCCGCTGAGGTTGCGCTCCCGCCGAAGTTCGACACCGTGCCGTGTGGTCTCCATGTGCGGCCCGAACCGCGGCGCGAACAGCTCTCGACTCCATCGATTGTGGCCGTTCTCTTTGAGCCAGTCGTTGAACGCGTCGAGCATCTCGGTGGCGAGCACGCAGGAGTCACGGTCTTCGATGAGGCGTTCCCGCCAGAAGCCGAGGATCCGGTCGGCGGTGGCCCGCCACGCGTCGGTCGCGGCCACCACCGACCGGGGTGGCCGTAGTGCTTCGGCGCCGTCCTTGTACCAGCGGATGGCCCCGTCGACGACCCAGGTGACGATCGCGTCGTGCTGCTCGTCGGTGTTGTTCTCGATGCGCGATTTCAGCTGCGGGTCGCCGGCACGGTCGGTCGGCCGCAGCAGCGGCTCCCACGGTTTGCGGTAGGTGTACGGGAACGGCAGCAGCGCCAGGCGTCGCCAGGTGCCGTGGTCGACCTCATTGACCACGGGGATGTAGTTGGTGGTGGCGAACAGGGTGTGGGTGGCCCTGAACGTCATGTTCCGCTGGTGGACGTGCCGGGCGGTTATCGAGGCGACGTCTGAGATCCGCTTGATCGCGGTGACGTTCAGAGCGCGGTTCTCGGTCAACTCCTCGGCGACGATGAGCCTCTTCCCGCGCAGAGTCGCCTGCTCCTCGGAGTGTTCGTTACTGTCCGCGATGAGTTTGTGTGAGGCGATGGTGGCGTAGTCGCCGAGAGCGGGCACGATGCCGTCAGAGCCGAGGGCGCCTTTCCCGTTCTCGCCACCACCCTGCATGACCACGTTGACGCCGTCGGGTGCCCGGTGCCCGGTGGCGCCCTGGCCGATGCGGGCCTGGAACCAGTCGGCGGTGTCGGTGTCGGGTAGGGCGGTGAGCGCCTGCTGCCAGTCGGGGTGGGTGTACCCGGGCCGGTACGACCCGGATGTCATCTTGGTGAGGAGCAGGTCGGCGCTGTGCGACAGCGCGTCGCCGGTGCGCATGTCGACGACCCCGCTCGGTGTGTTGAGCAGGTCCGGGTGGGCGTCGAACTCGTCGGCACGACGTTCGACGATGCCGCGGGCGAGGTTGAGGGCGGCTCGCTGTTTGCCGAGGGACAGGATGCACCGCCAGGCGTCGATCAGGTCCCGTTCGCCGGTCTTGGCGATTTCGGCGAACTTGTCCACGGCCCACAGGCGTACGGGTTCGCCGACGGCCTCGTCGGAGCATTCGGCCCACCGGCGCCCGTCCCAGTTGAGCCAGCCGAGGCCCTTGCACCACACGTACTGGCCGTCGAGGACGGCGTCGGTGATGGTCTCGGCGAGGACGGCGTCGGTGAGCGCGGCGCCGGCCGGCGCGTCCGTTTTGGGTGGGGTGGTGGTGGCCGCGGAGACCAGCTCGACGAGCGTGCCGCCGGCGGCGAAGAAGTCGTCGGCGCCCTTGACGTCGGTGCCGTTCACCTCGTCGGGGACGATCAGGTAGAGCGGGTTGGCGCCCTTGGAGCGCAACCACCGGCCGAGCCGCTGCATTGCCCGCAGCACGTTCTTCTTGGTGCGGGCGTCGGCGTCGAAGCAAACGATGACCTGGCGGCCGCGTAGCGGCACGTCTTCCCAGTCGCCCAGCGTGGCGAGCTGGCCCCGCCAGTTGAACACCCCGGTGAGCGCGACGACGCAGCAGCCGCGGGAGGTCAGCGAGTCGGCTTTCTTGACGCCCTCGGTGATCCACAACGGCACGGTGGGGTCGACGATGCGGTCCCGGTTGCGGGGGTGCACGTCGAGGCGGTTGGCGTGGCCTTTGACGGAGGCGTACCGGCGGGGCTTGCCGTCGCGGTCGGGTACCGGAACGCGCGGCTTCCACTGCCAGGAGATCCGTTCACCGGTTGCCCGGTACATCGGAATCAGCAGGCCCGGGAAGTACCGATCCTCGTTGAGTGCCCA
Source organism: Micromonosporaceae bacterium (assembly GCA_035650075.1). GTDB lineage: Bacteria > Actinomycetota > Actinomycetes > Mycobacteriales > Micromonosporaceae > DASSUC01. The sequence goes on from DASRII010000429.1 coordinate 2,975, forward strand.
CGAGGGGATGCCGAGCCGCTTCATGTCCTGGCGCGGTCGGTCGTCGTTGGGGGTCGGCCGGCCGACGGTACGGTAGCCGCGCTCCTCGAGGACGGCTGGATCGATGGCGGACTGCGCGACGAGCTCCTGCCGGTGGTGCTCGAGAAGGAACGTCATTTCCACGTCCCCTGCCGGTCCCGGGCAACGTTCAGGTCCCGCTGGAGGTCGTTGTCGCCCCCGGCGTCGGGATGCAGTACTCGGGTCAGGGCCTTGAACACCTTCTCGGCCAGGGCGGGCGGGCACTGGTCGAGGAGCTGTCCGGCCCAGCTGTGGCCGCGGGCGGCGGCCTCGTTGCGCAGCCGCTGAACCTCCTGCCGGAGCCGGCCGCTTTCCTGCTCCAGGCGCTGCTTCTCCGCGCGCAGCCGGCGGACCTCGCTGTCATCGCTGGCACGCTGGCGCGGCGGCGGGTCGGAGACCAGGCCGACGATGACCACCTTGTCGCCGTTGGTCTCCAGGGAGAGCTTGAGCGCGGGCACCTGCGCGGTCGGGATCTCCCAGAACCGGCCGGTCTTGTCCCACCGCCGACCGGGCACGGTCTTGATCACCTCGATCCGGTCCGGGTCGTACGGCGAAAAGACCTCGGCGACGAGGCCAATCACCTGGATCCGAACGAGTGCCACGTCCCCGCCGCGGCGTTGAACCGCGGGCGCCGGCCAGTCCCGGGCGGGGCGGAATGATGGGGTCAGAACGGCGGCTTCTCGCCCATCGCGGCGAGCAGCGTCTGCTTCTGCTCGAAGCTCAGGGCGTTCCATGCGGTCGGGTCGATGCCTTCCGGCGGGGCGCCGGACGTGTCGTGGTCGGGTCCGGCGGTCGGGCTGGATGTGCCGCCGTTCCGGACGACCGTCACCTCGAAATGCTTTAGCGTTTTCCCGCCGGTGCGCTTCTCGCTTTTGACGAAGGTGACGATCAGATGGTCGCCGGCCTCGGGCCGTTCGGCCGCGAGCGCGGCCTTCAACCGAACCTGTCCCGCGGTCAGGGTGCGCTCGTCGCCGTCGTCGGTGGTCAGCAGGATCTGCGGCGCCACCGACCCGTCGTCGAACCGGTGGGTGCGCACCGCGGTGATGGTGCCGGCAATCCGGTCGCCCGGCGTCTCGAACTTCACGAACTCGCCTCCGGATTTGATCTCCGGATCGTCCCAAATGGACACTGTCTTGCCTTTCTGGTGAGGCCGGGTCCGGCCGGGTTGGGTTGTTGTTGTGCAGCCCTGGGTTCAGGCCCAGGGGTCGCCGGGGCAGCCCGTTTCGTCGGGCGGCCCGGGACGTCGGTAGGGGCAGTACTTGCAGTCGTCGCCGGGTTTGGCCGCGATCAGCGCCCACCGGCTCGGCTCGGCCTCCGGGTTGAGCTGCGCGAGCAACGTGGTCAGCCGGGACAGCCGGTCAAGACCCTGCAGCGCGACCTGCTGGTCATACGGCTCGGCGTGGAGGTAGAGACCACCGCCGCCGAAGTCGCCGCCGAGGTTGTCGGATCTCGGGTAACAGGCCAACACAACCTGGCGGACGTTACGTCCGGCGCGGGCGTGGCCGTACCCGTAGGCGTGCAACTGCGTGCGGTAGTGTGCCGGGATGGCGCCGTCGCGGATCTTCCGCAGCGACGTCACCCCGAGCACCTTGTGGTCGACGACCGTGGACGTGTCGGTGTCGTACAGGTCGCACGTGCCGTTGTACCCGTCGGTCAGGAAAACCCGCTCCTCGACGACGAACCGGGTACGGCCAAGTCGCTGGTTCTCCGCCTCGAATGCGTCCGCCAACCAGACGTGCACGGCCGTGCCGACCGTCGCCAGCCAGCTGTCGCGGCTGGTGTTGACCGGCTCGGTCTCGAACAGCCGGTACGCCACGGCCCGATCGCAGTCGATCCCGATCTCCGACAGCCCGATCTCGCGCTGGAGGGATCGGGCCGCGCCGGTCTCGGCCGTACGGATGACCCGCCGGATCATGTCGGCCAGCGAGTCGGTCACGGCTCTTCCCCAGCCACGATGGCGATCAGGGCGTCGCCGTGGCACGCCTCGCTCACCGAGCACCAACACGCAACGTCCATGTTGGACAGTTCGCGCCGGGCTCGCTCGACCAGTTCGGGGTGCTCGCGCAGGTGGCGCCGGTAGGCGATGATCGAGGCGGGTCGAGAGTGCTCGACACCGCCGCACAGCCGGCACGGTTTGCCGATCGGGTGCGGGTTGGCGAAGGCGCTGCCGGGATAACCCCATACGCCGCGGCCAATGTAGACGGTGCCGGGCGGCAGGTCCTCGAACTTGAACGGGCCGGGCACCTTCACGCGCTTGGGGCCGCTCACCGTCCGGCCTCCAGCGCCTCGATCTGCAACGCCGGCATCAGCGCCTCGGGGCTCGGCAGCGCGGCCAGGAAATCCTTCGCGGCGATCGACTCCAAGGATCCGGCCATCAACTGCTCCTGGATCGCCACCGATTGTCGATCGATCTCCACCCGTGCCTGCTTCGCCGAGGCGGCGGCTTGGGTCCGTACGACCGCGCGGATCTCGGCGCGCCGCTTGGGGTCGGCGTTGGCGCCGCGGGCAAACCAGTACAGCTCGGTCCCGGGCCGGAACTCCGCGGGGATGCCCATCTCGGCGCACTTGGCGTCAAGCTTCTCCTTGACCTCGGCCATGTACTGCCGGGCCGTGGCGATGATTTCCTTAAAAGCCTCGTCCTGCTCCGAGAATCGGCGCGCGAGCGCGGCCTCGGCGTCGGCGACGATCTGCGCTTCCCGCGCGGCGACGTCGTCCTTGGCGAGCCGCGCCCGCTGCCGGACGATCTTCACCAGCTCGAGGCGCTCGGCCTTCGACATCGGTTCGGGTGTTACTGTGCTCATGGAACTCTCCTGTGCTCGATGCCGCCCGGCGCCCACCGCCGGGCGGTCTTGCGTGTGGAGGTCAGGCGGCCCGCGATGCCGGACGCCGTGCGGGCTGGAGGAGGTTCCGGCGGGCGCCGGCCACGACCGGCACTAGGGCCTCGATCTGCCGCTCGGTGAGCGGGCCGTGGGCGCGAAGAAGCTCGGCGACCCGCGCCGCGATGGCCTCCTCGACCTTCCGCGCGGAGGTCATGCCGCGCCTTCGGCCTCGGCCTCGGCGACGAGCGCCTCGATCTGCGCCGTACGCTCGGCCTCGCGACGGGTCTTGCGTGCCGCGACCGCGCGGGCGGCGAGGCGGGCCATCTCGGCGCGGCGTGCGGCGCTCACCCGTGCGGCCCGGTCCTGGGGGTCGAGCTCGCGGTTCGGGTCGACCAGGTCTTCCAGGCGCTGTGCGCGAGCGGCGCGCGCCGGCGCGGTCATCTCGCGACGGTCGCCGGGAGACATCCTGGACAGACGGGTTTCGATCGCGGTGATCGCTGAGAGGACCCGCTCGGGTCGGCTCCTGGCGGCCATGCGGCGCTGCTCCTCCGGTTGCCCCGGCCCGAGAATCGCGCGCTGATCACATTTGCTGCACACGCGGTTCCGCGTGTGCTAGCTTGCAGTCGTACAGCGGAGGGGGGCCCGCTGTGCGGACCCCGATCCCGCTGTACGTGCCAGCGCCTGATCTCTAGGTCGGGTGGTGGTGGTTGTTCCCGAAGGCCGCGGCTGTCTCGCCAAAGATCAGGCCGCGGCTTTCGGCGTACTCGGAGCCCTGATGGAACTCCGGGTACAGCGGACCACTTTATACGCTCCGTGAGACGGATGGGGCCGGCGCGAGCCGCGTGTTTCGGATCCGTGGCATCCATGCCTCAGAACTCGGGCGTACGTGTCGCCCTTATGCGACACGGATCCCGGGATCCTGTGGTCAACTTCTTCGACCGTTGTCGATGCCGCGCCTAGGTATGGTATGAGGCCGTTACGCTTACGCAACGTAATCGCGGTCCACCCGCGTGACCCGGGGTAGGACTGCACAGGACCGCACAGGCATGAAAGTGCACCCGCTGGCAGTGTTTTCGGTGCTGTACCTCGCTCACGGTCCGTATATCGCCTCGACCGTCGCTTGTCCTCGGAGCGGCGCCCTCGACCCGGCACATGTGACCACAGGACCCACGTGACCGGTGTGACATAGCACACACGTCACCTTCTTCTTCTGGTGTCGCCGAAGAGCCGCGAGGTGACCTCGGGGTCGGCGTGGTGCGCCGGGACGATGTCGACCCGGTTCGGGTCGAACCACTTGCGGCCCGGCACGCCCGGACCGATCACGATCCGGTCGACCAGGAAGCCGAGGATGGTCCGCTTCGTGTCCAATGTGTACGCGGAGAACTCCTCCAGCGTGATGCCGACCGCGTCCCGTACCACGCCGGGAACTCCAGCCCGCTGGGCGAGCTGGGCGCGCACGTCGGCGATGCGTCTGCGGATGGTCCGGGCCGCGGCGACGAGCTCGGGGATCTCGTCCTCGTCCGCGTCGTCCGCCTCGATCGCCGTCTTCAGCTTCGCCAGCCGGCGCTCGTCCGCCTCAAGCCGGCCAACCAGAGCCTCCGCCTCGATGTCGTCCGTGCGCTCCCGCGCGGCCAACTGGGCGAGAAACCTGCTGTCGCCGAGCCGGGCGACTACGTACCGGCCAACCAGGTCCTCAAGGTTCGCGAGCGCGATCACGCGGCCGTTGCAACCAACATCCGCAGGACACTTGAACTTGAGCACGCCGTGCTGCCGGCCGACGCCCATCTTCACCTCGTGCTCGACGCACCGTGAGCAGAAAACGCGGCCGGTGAGGTAGTGCTGGCGCACTCGGTTGCCGGGCGCTCGCTCGTGAGAGTCGAGGAGAGCCCGCAGCTGCTCGTGCTCCTCCACCGTGATGATGGCGGGCCACACGGCCGGCCCGACCACCTTGTCCTTGTGCTCGCGCAGCCCGGCGATCCGCCCGGCCCGCATCATGTACCGCACTGCCTGCTTGGCCCAGCGGCGGCCCGTGCTGGTCGGTACGCCGGAGTCGTTCAGCCAGTTGGTGACCGACCGGACCGACTCACCGCGGAGAAGTCGGCGCGCGCACTCCCGGACGACCTCCGCCTCGACCGGATCCAGTTCGTCGCGGAGGATCTTCCGACGCTGCCCCTCACCGGCGTACACCCGCCGGAACCCGAACGGTCGCGGACCACCGTTGCCGATCTTCCCGGCCTCGGCCAGCTCCACCACCTTGGCCCGGATTCGCTCGCCCTTGTGTTCAGACTCGTGGCGCGCCACGGCGCAGTGAACCCGGGCGGTCATCCGGCCCGACGCGGTGGACAGGTCGATCACGCCGGCCCGTACCGTGTGCACCGGCGCGCCGGTCGCCTCGATCAGGTCGATGAAATCCTCGAGTTCGCGGGGAGTCCGATGTAGACGGTCGGTGTGCCAGGTGAGCACGCCGCGGCGGCCGGGCCGCTCGCGGAGCAGCTCGCACAGCCGCTCGTACTCGGGCCGCGGCTTGTACCGGGTCGACTTGTCGTACGCGGTCAAATCGTTGTCGACGCAGGGCGGCTCCAGGATGCGGCCGCCCAGTTGTCCACACAGGACCCGGATGTCCTTGACCTGCCGGGCGGCACCCAGCCCACGACCCTCCCGGTCGTCGGAGATCCTGGCGTAGGGGATCCACTCAAAGTCGTCGTCGTACCGCTTGTCGCTCATGTATGTAGAGCGTACAGTGCCACACCACGGGTCGTCCTATCAGGACGTCGACTTCCTGGACGCGACCCGGGCGCGGGTGGCGCTCGTATCGGTCGGCACCGGCAATCCGTACGGCCACCCGAACGCCGCCGTGCTCGCCCGGCTCGCCGCCGCCGGTGCCCGCGTACTGCGCACCGACCTGG
>DASRII010000430.1:0-10649 GCA_035650075.1 Micromonosporaceae bacterium
CCCTGCGGTCGGGTATCGCTAGGGCCGCGTGCCTCGAGTGGTCCACGACCGTCATGACCGGGGCTGCCGAACCGTCGTCCGATGCCACGCCGCCGCCTGCCGCGCCGTTGCGTGCGGCACCGCTGCCTGCGGCACCGAGGCCGGCGGATGCTGTGGCGCCTGCGCCGCACCTGTCAACAGATGAGCCGCAACCAACAGACGGCCAGACGAATGTGGCCGCAGCACCGTCCTTAGCGGACGGTCGGTGGCCAGGGCGAATGAAACCCTTGCTGAGGGAGGTGGACCAGACCGGCGAGCTCGACGCTGCGCGGTGGAACGTGTCAGTACAGCCAGGAGCCATCGCGGCACCTGGGCCTACGGGCCGGCCGAGACTGGGCGATCATGACAACCGTACCCAGCCGGCGCGGCACCGGCCGGTCGAGGTGGCGGCGGCGTGGCGGGCGACCTCCCTGGTCCGCGCTGTCCTATGCCCCGGGCGACACGCGAACCGGCCGGGAGCTGAGCGGTGCCGGGTCTGCGCCGCGCCGCTCGCAGCGGACCAGGAGCCGGAGGACATCGCACAGCCAGCTCTGGCCGTCCTCCACGTGCCTGGTGGGGGCATGCATCGGCTGCACCGGCCGGTGACGGTGGTCGGTCGTGAGCCGCGGGCCACCCGACCCGATGCCGCACTCATCCTGCTCCCCGGTGTCGGGAACCGCGTGTCGCGCTGTCATCTGGAGCTTTGGGTCCGCGAGTGGACGCTGGAGGTCGTCGACGTGTCGACGCTCGGCACCCAGGTTGTCGTCCCCGAGATCGGTGCGACCCGGCTGGAGCGGAACCGTCCGGTGCGGATCGCGCCCGGCAGCGAGCTGGACCTCGCCGGTGAGGTCGCGCTGCGGGTCGAGGCCGTCGACGAGGTGGTCTCATGAGTCCCACGCCCCCGGTCATCAAAGACTACCGGCCGGAGCGGCTGCTCGGCGAAGGCGGCTTCGCCGACGTGTACCTGTACCGGCAGGAGGGTGCCGAGCTGCGGGTCGCCATCAAGGTGCTCCGGGCCGATACAGCGCATCTGCGCCGCCTGTTCCAGGGCGAGGCCCGGGCGCTTGGCCGGCTCGCGGATGCCGGGCAGCACCCGCACATCGTCCCGGTACACCGGTACAGCGGCGCCGGTGAGCGGCCGTACATCGTGATGGAGTACTGCCCGCAGGGCAGCCTGGCTGACCGGGTCCGCAACGGCGCGCGGCTGTCCCCGTCCGAGGTGATCCGGATCGGCATCCAGCTGGCCGGGGCGCTTCAGACCGCTCATCTGGCACACGTGGTCCACCGTGATATCAAGCCCGGCAACGTCCTGCTGGCGGCCGACCACGAGCCGAAGCTGGGCGACTTCGGCATCGCCGCCGTCACCGCGCACGCGATCGCGGCCCCGCCGGACTGGCTGTCCCCGCACTACGCCGCGCCGGAGGTCGGCGCTGGCACCGCCGACGAGCGGGCTGACCTCTACGCGCTCGCGGCCACGCTGTACGAGCTGCTGGCCGGGCGGCCACCGTTCCGGCTGGCGGGCGGGGACAACAGCTCCGAGGCGGTACAGGACAGGGCCCGCCGGCTGCCGGTACCGCCGATCGGCCGGCCAGACCTTCCGCCCGACCTGGAGCGCCATCTCACGGTCGCGATGACCAAGGACCCCCGCGTGCGGGCCCGCGCGTTCAGCTCGATGAAGGACTTCGCGGACGCGCTGGCCGGCATCGAGCTCGCCGCCCGGTACTCCCCGACCCGGATCAAGATCCTGAGCCCGGCACCGGAGGATCCACCCCGGGACGTCCCACCCACCATACGCGAGCCGGGATCGAGCACGGGCGAGGTCCCGGTGGATCCCGCCGACGATGCGGGACGGACCGGCTGGGTGCCCGGCCCGTCCCTGGTGGCCGACACCGAGAAGCGCGGTCAGGTGCATCCGGTGTCGGCACCCGGGTCCGCACCGGTGCGCGGCCACCGGCGTTGGCTCCCACTCGGCGTGGCAGGTCTCGTCGCGGCTGCGGTAACCGGCGTAGCGATCGCATCGGTTGCCAGCGGTGGAACCGGTGTGCAGGCACCGGGCTCCACTGGGACCGGCGGAGCACCGGGCCAGGACCAGGCGGCGGTGCCGGGGATGGACGGGCCGGTGCCACAACCGTCGGTGACGGCCGAGCGGCTCGCCGACGGCCGCATCCGGTTCCGGTGGGCCTACCAGCCCACGGCAGCGGGTGACTTCTTCCAGGTCCGTCGGACTGACACCGCATCAGCCGCGCCACCGCGGAACGTGCGTGTGCCGGAGCAGGTACTGACCACGGTGGACGGACCGCGGCCGTGTATCGAGGTGGTCGTCGTGCGGGCCAACGGGCGAGCGTCGCTGCCGGGAAGGGCTTGTGCGCCGTGAGGGGCCGAACGGTTGGGCACGCCGGTCCGGTCGAGCGCGCGGGAGCCCCATCCGCTAGTGATAAGTACACGTTCGCCAGGATTATTCGCATATGCGCTGATAGCGAGCTTCGTCGTTGTCCGGTGAGGTGAACCCATGGCAGCGGCCGGACTGAGCACCGACGTGACGATCCCCTTTGATGTTGTTTCCGTCGGTGCTACGGGCGTGGGGGAGGTGGCCCAGCGAGTGGTCGCCGCGCTCGCCACCACGGGGCTGGCGGTGGCCCCGGCCGGGTCCAGGACCTACCGGTGCACCCGGCGGTACCGGCCGACCTGGGCCGTGCTGCTCGGGCTGCTGTTCGTCCGCCGTGCTGAGGAGTGCACGCTTGAGTTCGCCGAGCACCAGGTACGGGTGACCGGCCGGCTCCCCGGCTCGACCCTCGACATAGTGCGCTCGGCACTGCGTCCACCAGCGACTCCGCGCTACGGGTTCCGCGCCGTCGCCGCGGGCGAGGGATCGCCACCAGGGCGCCTGCTCGACGCGCCAGCGCGTACCCTGCCTGCTACCGTCCACAAAGGAGCCCTGGCGGCACTGGCTACGCCTGCGCCGGCCACGACCGTCGGCCAGCTCGTCGCGGTGTTCGACACCGGCGAGCAGCTGCCGGTCGGTCCGCTGGCGATCATCGGCCGCGACCCTGCTCGCGACCCAGCCGCAGGCCCCGCCGAGGCAGCTGCTGCGCTGGTCAAGCTCACTCAGGCGGGCTTCTCGGTCTCAAAGACCCACCTGGCCGTCGGCACGGATGAGCGCGGCGTCTGGGTGCTCGACCGGCACTCCACGAACGGCACGGTGCTGTGCCGCTCCACCGGCGAGGTCGTGCACTGCGAGCCCGGTCATCCGGTGTACATCGGACCGGGCGACACGGTCCGGTTCGGCGACCACTCATTCACCGTCTGCCCCGCCGAGCGTACGGAGCGGGTTCGATGAGCCGCTCACGTGGCCTGCATGCGGTCACCCGACCATGGATGTCAGCCCGGTCCTACGCCGTCGTCAGCCGGCTGGGTGAAGCGGCACGCCAGTTAGCCGGCCTCCGGGCAGCGGCGCGCCGGCTGGCCGGCCGCTGGCCTCTCCCGACCCCGCGCCGGTCGATATCGGCGGGCATTGTGCTGGTGCTGGTTGCCTCGGTCGCGGTGCTCGCCTACCTGGCGGACGAGGCGCCGGTTGCCAAGATCAGCCTGCATGACGGCGGCGTCTGGGTCACCAACCGCGCGGAGAGCGCGCTGGGCCGGTTCAACCGCCCGATCGAGCAGCTCGACTCCCGCGTGGTCGCGAGCGCCGAGGCGCGGCCGGACATTGACGTCGTGCAGTCGGCAGAGGCCGTCTTCGCCCATGACCGCGGGGCCGGCCTCCTGCGCCGGGTGGACGTCGCGCGGACCGAGCTGGGGCCGGACGAGCTCGAGCTGCCGCCCGGTGCCCGGGTGGCGCTCGGTGGCCACGTCACCGCCGTACTCGATGCGACCAGCGGCAAGCTGTGGTACCGCGACGCGGACGAGGTGCTCGCCCTGGACCTGGACAAGGACGCACCCGACGCGGTGGTCGGCGGCGAGGCGGCGCTCGCGGTGGGCGTGGACGGCTCGGTACACGCGGTCTCGGCCGCCGACGACCGTGGCGTCACGGTGACCGCCACGGACCGGTCACGCGGTCACGCGCCGACCGTGCGCGAGTGGCGGCTCGGCACCGACCTGACCAACGTCCAGATCGCCGCCGTTGGCGACCAGCCGGTCGTTCTCGGCGACGGTGGACGGCTCGTCCTACCCGGCGGGCGCCTCACCACCCTGACGGACCAGACCGGAGGGCTCGCCCTCCAGCAGTCCGGGCCGGCCGCGGACACCGTACTCGTCGGTACCGACAGCACGCTCCTCAGCATCGGTATCCAGAGCGGCACCGTTGCCACGGTGGTCGACGGCGGTACCGGCCTCGCCGCGATGCCCGTACGGCTCGGGCGCTGTGTCCACGCCGCCTGGTCGGGCCGGCCCACGTACAGCCGCCGCTGCGGTGAGGCCCCGGCCGAGTCCAGCCCGTTGCCGGACACACCCAGCGGCGCGACGCTGATGTTCCGGGTGAACCGCGACGCGGTCATCCTCAACGAGGTCGCCGTCGGCGCTGTGTACGTGTTCGAGCGGCGTGGGACCAACCTCGGCGACTGGGACGCGGTCAAGCCGACCGTGCGCCCCGACGACCCCGACGACGCCCACCCGCGGCGGCGCAACCGCGACGAGCACAACCGGCCCCCGGTCGCCCGACCCGACACCCTGGGTGCCCGCGCGGGGCAGTCCGCCACGCTCTACGTACTCGACAACGACGGCGACGCGGACAGCGACATCCTGGTGCTCCGTTCGGTGACTGCGGTGGCTGGTGAGGCTGGCCGGCTCGCAGTCGTCCACAACGGACAAGCGGTCCAGTTCACGGCGGCTACCGGCTGGGCCAGCCCGGTGCAGTTCAAGTACACAGTGGATGATGGCCGCGGCGGTACGGCGACAGCCGCGGTGACCGTGACGCCCCGCCCGCCGGGGCAGAACACGCTGCCCGTGCCGGTGTCCCGGCTCGCCGTCGGCATGTCGGTCGAGCTCGGCGGCACCGCGTCGTACGGCGTCCTGCGGGAGTGGCGCGACGCCGACGGCGACCCGCTGTCGCTCGTCGGTGCCTCGGTGCCGGCCCCGGATACGGTGCGCTTCCTTCCGGACGGGCAGCTCTCGTACGTCGACGCAGGCGTCCGGGCGGGCCGGAAGACCATCAGCGTCCAGGTGAGCGACGGCATCGGCGCGCCGGTCGCCGGTACGGTCGCGCTCGACGTGCTCGGCCGGGAGGTCGACGGGCCGCCGGTGGCCAACGATGACCGGGTCACCGCGGTTGCGGGCGTACCGGTAACGATCAAGCCGCTGGACAACGACACCGACCCCAACGTGCGCGTACCCGGACGCGACGCGCGGCTCCGGCTGACCAACGTGCTGGCTGTCCCGGCGGGCACCACTGCCACACCTGACTATCTGGCGAGCACGGTGACGTTCATGGCGGCCCGACCACAGGCCTACTACCTGCGGTACGAGATCACCGACGGCGCCCGTACCGCCAGCGGTCGGATCCGCATCGACGTGCGGGCGCCGTCGTCGGCGAACCCGCCGATCGCGGTCAGCGACCGGGTCGCCCTGCGCGGCGGTGGGCCGGCTGAGATCGACGTGCTTGCCAACGACATCGACTCGGACGGCGATGTCCTGGCGGTGCGGTCCGTCGAGGTACCGCCCGGGACGGGGCTGACCGTCTCGGTGAAGGGGCACCGGTGGCTACGCATCGTGGCGGAGCAGGCCGGGTCCGGCAACGTGCCGGTGCGGTACACGGTGTCCGACGGCACCGGCACGGACACCGGGGTCGTCGAGGTCACCCGGTTCGCGGCGGCCGACGACAACCAGCCGCCCACGCCAGCGGACGACCAGGTGAGCGTACGCGCGGGCGACGTCGTGACCGTCGACGTGCTGGCTAACGACTCCGACCCGGACGGCAGCCGGCTGACGCTGGACCCGTCGGTCGTGCCGGACAGCCCGCGCGGCGCGTGGCTGGTGGCGGACCGGAGCGTAAGGTTCCAGGCCCCGCAGGCACCGGGTACCGCCACGGCGACGTACACCGTCCGTGACCCGGACGGCCGGTCAGCCGTCGCGCGGGTGGTGGCGACTGTCGTCGCCGTGGGCGGCACCGCGAACCAGCCGCCACAGCCGCCGACCATCACCGCCCGCGTCTTCGCCGGATCGGTGGTGCGCATCCCGCTTCCTCTGTCCAATGTAGATCCCGATGGGGACTCGGTGGCGCTGCTGGGCCCCGCCCGCGCACCGAAGCTGGGGCGTATCGCGCAGCAGGGGGCCGACTACCTCGACTACGAGGCCTACCCGGGCGCGGCCGGTACTGACGAGCTCACCTACCGGCTGGCCGACCCGTTCGGGGCCAGAGGTACCGGCACGATCCGCGTCGGGGTGGTCCACCGGCCGGAGCGGAACTCGGCACCGTCCGCGGTCGATGACGCGTATGTCGTCGCACCGGGCGCCACAGTACGCGTACCCGTGCTGGCCAACGACAGCGACATCGACGGCGATCCGCTGACGGTCGAGCCGCTCGGTCCGCTGAACCCCGGCGGGACGGCGGGCGCCCGGCTGGAGGGCGACCGCCTGGTCCTGACCGCGGGCCGCGACAACGAGACGGTCACGCTGCTGTACGGCGTCGGCGACGGTCGAGGCCAGCGCGCGACCGCCGCGGTCACGGTGACCGCCCGCCGCGGCGCGAACCTGGCACCGGTAGCGCGGGACGACCTCGTGCCGACCGTGCCGGGTAACGCCACGTCGATAGATGTCGATGTGCTCGCCAACGACGAGGATCTGGACGGCACCCGGGCCGACCTCAAGGTCGAGGCGGTGGACGGCCCAGGGCCGGCGGTCGAGGTCACCGCCGCCCGTACGCTACGCGTGCCGCTCGCCTCAGCCGCCCGCGAGGTCCTGTACCGGGTCACCGACAAGCAGGGCGGGTCCGCGCTCGCGTTCGTGCGGGTACCCGCGGGCGGCGACCAGCCGCCGGTACGGGGACCGGACGCGCCCGTCATCGAGGTGCGCAGCGGCGGCGACGTCGTTGTCCAGGTGGCGGCGCAGGTCGTCGACCCCGAGGGCGCGCCGGTGCGGATCACCAACGTCGCCGCGATGTCGGCGTCACCCGTACCCGGACTGTCCATCGTGGAGGGCTCGGTCAGTCCGGCGGCGTTTACGCTGCGGGCGGGGCAGGGCGTGTCCGGGCCGGCCACCGTCGTCCTGGAGGTGTCCGACGGAGCCACCGACGGCGCCGGCCGCACCGCCGCCGTCACGCTGCCGGTGACGATCCGACCACCGGACTCGGCCATACCCGAGGTGTCCTGCCCCACGGCCGAGCCGGCCGCGGGCGGGCCTCCGGTGACCGTCGACCTTGGTACCTGCGTCACCGGGGTCACGCCCGGGGCCAGGCAGGGCATGCGCTACACCACGCCGACCGGCGCACCCACCGGGCTCACCCTCGCCCGGAACGGTGCGGTGCTCACCGTGCGCGCGGACGCGAAGGCGCTGACCGGCCAGCCGGCCCGGCTGCCGTTCACCGTCACCGACACCAACGGCCACGACATCGCCGCCGTCCTGCCGGTACACGTCCAGCCGGCCGGCCTCGCGGTGGCCACCACCGACGTGGTGAACGACGCCAGGGCCGGCGCCCGGGTGCGGGTCGACGTGACGGCCAACGACATCAACCCGTTCCCGGGTCAGCCACTGACCGTCGTCGCGGTCCGCACGGTGACCGGAGCGGCCAACGGGACGGTCGACGGCGACGCCCGCCATGTCGTCGTGCAGATAGACGCCGGCTTCCACGGCCGGGCTGTCCTCGGGTACCGGGTGCAGGACGCGACCGGGGAGGCCGCCCGGGCGGCCGACGGCCAGGTCGTCGTCAACGTGGTGGGCCGGCCGGCAGCCCCCAGCGCCCCGGTGCAGCGCAGCGTCGGCGATGCCACCGCGGTCCTGTCCTGGGCCGAGCCTGCGGGCAACGGCGCGCGGATCACGCGGTACGAGGTCTCCGGTGGCGGGTTCAGCCAGCTCTGCGCCTCGACCGTATGCGCGCTGCGGGGGCTGCGAAACGGCCAGCGGTACGAGTTTCGGGTGCGCGCCGAGAACGCCGCCGGCTGGAGCGAGTGGAGCCCGCCGTCCGCGCCCGTAGCGCCGGATGTCCAGCCCGACCAGCCGGCACCGCCCACGACCCGGTTCGGCGACAGGTCCATCACGGTCAGCTGGACGGCGCCGGCCAGCCGGGGCTCGCCGGTCGAGCGGTACCAGGTCGAGATATCCCCGGCGGTGTCGGGTCCCCGCACCGTCAGCGGCACGACCCTGGCGTGGGACGGGCTGGCCAACGGCGCCAGCTACACGTTCCGGGTCCGGGCGTACAACGCGGCGGCGAACCCGAGCGACTGGAGCGGGTTCTCGGCACCGGAGACTCCGGCCGGGGTCCCGCTGGCACCGGACGCACCGAGCGCCACCGGGGTCAACGACGGCATCGGTGAGCAGATGGTGGTGCGATGGGCGCCACCAGCGACGAACGGCGCACCGGTCATCGCCTACACGGTGAGCATGCTGCAGGGCGGCGGCCTCGTACGTACGGTGCGGGTCGACGGCGACGCCACGCAGGCGACGGTCGCCGTGACCAACGGCGTGGACTACACGTTCCGGGTGACCGCGACGAACAAGGCCGGTGAGTCCCTGCCGAGCGCTCCGTCCGCACCGACCCGGGCCCACGGCGCCCCGCTACCCGTAACCAGCTTCTCGGTCAGCGACGCGAACGGAGCCACCGGGTACGACCGGCGGGTCTACTTCGTCGTCTCGCCGCCCGACGACAACGGGATGCCGATCAGCCGGTACGAGTGGAACTACTCCGGCGGGACGGCGACCGAGTACGCGAGCGGGGCGTCGACCGGGTTCATCGATGGTCTCACCAACGGGCAGACGTACACGGTCGCCGTCCGCGCGTGCAACGACCAATGTGGACAGTGGTCCGCCCGCTCCGCCCCGGTCGTGCCGTACGGGCCGGTCGGCACCCCCGGCGCCGGCGCGGCGAAGAGCGGGTCCCGGCAGGTGGTCCTGTCCTGGAGCCCACCCGCGCCGAACGGCCGTCCCATCAGCCGGCTCGAGATCTCCATCAACGGCGGCGGGTGGGAGAACGTCGGCCCGAGCGCGGGGCAACGGGTGGTCGGCGACGGGCCGAACCAGTCGTACACCGTGCAGGTGCGCGCGTTCGACAGCGCGGGCCAGGTGAGCGGCGTCGCCGGTGCCAGCGCCTCCACGGACCCACCGGCCGTGCTGCTGAGCAAGGGCGCCAGTGCCATGGGGCGTCCCGGCTGCTCGTCGTCGGCGTGTAGGTACATCGTCGTCGAGCTCAGGAACTTCCCCTCGGGCGCGTCTGTCACGTGCACCTTCAACTCCCGGGAGGGGTCGGTGGGCTTCGTCACCTGGACCCGGTCCACCGATGGCGCCGGCAACCGCGCCCCGGAGAGCAGCGGCAACTACTACGGCTATCCCGGCGGGTGGGTCGAAGCCACCTGCAACGGCGTCACCTCCCGGATGACCTGGTGATGCGGGCCCAACCGCTACCGGTGAAAGGACACTGACCGTGACCATCGCCCCTTCGCGCAGCGACACGTCCGTCTCGATGGTGGAGCTGTTCGCCCGGGACTTCGGCCAGCTGGTGGCCAACGTGGAGCGCGCCGTCGTCGGCAAGACCTCCTGCGTCCGGCTGGCGTTGGCGTGCCTGTTCACCGGCGGCCACCTGCTGCTCGAGGACGTACCGGGTACGGGCAAGACCTCGCTCGCCAAGGCGGTCGCCCAGACGGTCCAGGGGATGCACCGGCGGATCCAGTTCACGCCGGACCTGCTGCCCTCCGATATCACGGGCGGGTACACGTACGAGCCGCGCACCGGGGCGCTGACGCTGCGCCACGGCCCGATCTTCGCCAACGTCCTGTTGGCTGATGAGATCAACCGAGCCTCGCCGAAGACCCAGGCTGCGCTGCTGCAGGGGATGGAGGAGGGGTTCGTCACGATCGACGGGAACGACCACCAGCTGCCGCAGCCGTTCATGGTGGTCGCCACCCAGAACCCGATCGAGCAGGCCGGCACCTACCCGCTGCCTGAGGCGCAGCTCGACCGCTTCCTGGTGCGGACCGAGCTAGGCCATCCCGACACCGCCGCCACTGTCTGCCTGCTCCGCGAGGCGGCCGTCCGCGACCGGTCGGCCGGGCTTCATCCCATCATCGACGCCGATGGCGTGGTGGACCGCCAGCAGGTGGTGGCCGGTCTGCACGTACAGGAGGAGATCCTCAGGTACGTCAGCGACATCGCCGCCGCCACCCGGTACGCCCCCGGCGTGAAGGTCGGCTGCAGCGTCCGGGGCTGCCTCGCGCTCGTACGGCTCGCCAAGACGTGGGCCGCCGCGCAGGGCCGGCCGTACGTCCTGCCGGACGACATCCAGCACCTGGCCGTACCGGTCATCGCGCACCGGCTCGTGCTCGACATCGAGGCTGAGTTCGCCGGCACGACCAGAGCCAGCGTCGTCCAGCGGGTCATCGACGAGCTGCCGGTCCCGCAGACACGTGGGCGGTGAGCGATGCCGGTAACCCGTCTCGGCTGGACGGTCGTCGCACTCACCGCCGCGTCCGGCGGTCTGGGCTGGTGGTTCGGTT
>DASRII010000431.1:0-2784 GCA_035650075.1 Micromonosporaceae bacterium
GAGGGTGGCCAGCAGCAGGGTCAGCCAGACGGCCAGTCGTGTCCTCATGGGTTCCTCCGGTGGGTTGTTGTCGTGCGGTACTCCTGTTGGCTTAGGTGTGCAGGGCGGCGACCGCCGGGTAGACGAGGAAGAGCAGGAAGACGGTGGTCAGCGCCATCAGCGGGATGCTCATGCGTTCGGTCGCGGCCTCGGCGCGGGTGAGCATGTCGGTGGTCAGACGCTCGGAGAGGGCGTCGCCGCGGGCCAGCAACGCCTGCCGGATGCGGGCGCCTTCCCCGGAGGCGAGCCGCAGGCTGGAGGCCAGCTGCTGCAACTGGACAACGCCGGTCTGCTCACCCAACTCGTGCAGTGGCTGCCAGATCGGCACTCGGGTCAGCCGGGCGGTGGCCAGGGCCTGACGGATGCGGTCGGCGGCCCACCCGTCGGCGATGCCGGCCGCATCATCCAACGCCTGCTCCACCCCGGCCCCGGCGGCCAGCGCCGGCGGGACGACGTCGAGCAGCGCGGCAAGGGTGTGGCGCATCAGCAGCCGGCGGTCTTCGGCCTCCTCATGGATGGACAGGTCGGTGACCACGAACCCGCCCGCGGCCAGCAGCAGCCCCAGCCACAGCGGCACGCTCCAGGCGATGGACGCGCCCATCACGTTGAGGCCGGCGATGGTCGCCGCCGGGGCGAGCAACCCGATCGCGGCGATGCCCACCTGCGAAGCCAAAAATGTGGTCGGGTCACGGTCGAGGACCGCGAGGTCTTTGCGGGTGCGGGGGCGGGGCAGGCCGAGCTGGCGCGGCGGCGCGGTCAGCGCGGCGGCCAGCCGGCTGCGCGGTGGCAGCACCGCGGCGGGTGGGCGGCGCAGGGTGTCGATCGCCGTGGCCAGGGACGGGCGGGCCGGGACCAGCCCGGAGACGGTCAGGGCGAGGGCGGCGCCGATGCCGGCGCCGAGCAGTAGGAACGCCAGCGTCACGACCCGCCTCCCGGCTCCTCCGCGGCTGGGGTGCGGGTGAGGATGCGGGGCAGGTCCTCGATCCGGCCGGTGCGCACCATCCACACCAGGGCACCGCCGAACCCGGCGCCGAGCACGGCGAGGATGACCTGCCCGAGCGGGGTGCCGTAGGGGCGCAGCAGGTTCTGCGCGAACATGGCCAGCAGCACCGCGGCGGTGATCACGACGGTGATGACGATGCGGGTCGAGGTGCGGATCCGGGCCCGGCCGGCCGCGACCCGCATCCGCATCGATGCCTGCCGCCGGGCGGCCCGGCCGACGCCGGACAGTCCGGTTGCGATGTCGCGGGCCTGGTGCGCGGCGGCTTGCAGCAGCACGTTGATGACCAGATCGGCGGTCGGGTCACCGAGTTCGTCGGCGAGGGCGCGGAGCGCCTGCGGCAGCCGCACCCCGGCCCGGATCGCCTCGACCAGCGGATCCAGTTCGGTACGGATCTCCGCCGGGGCCGATGCGGCGGTCTCCAGGATCGCCTGCTCGATCCCGGCCGCCCCCTGCAACGTGCCGGCCAGATCCTCGGCCCAGGCGGCGATCGCCTCGACCCGCTCCAGCGACCGGCGGTGCAGCGTATCCGGGCCGAGCACCGGCGGCAGCAGCCACGCCGCCGCTCCGGCCAGCAGCGCCGCGACCGGCCACCGGGTGGCCGCACCCACCACCGCGGCGGCGGTGAGCGCGCCGACGATGCGCAGCGTGGAATGCGTGCCGGCCGGACGCCGGCGCGGCCGGTCACGGCCCGCCGGCACCGGCCGGGAGCGCAGGCCGGTGACGATCAGCCAGGCGGCGACGGCGAGACCGGCGCCGAGCAGGGCGAACAACGCGCGCATTCGAGTCACCAGCCCCGGATCGTGTCGGGGTTGAAGCCGGCTTCGACGAGTTCGTCGAGGGTGTCTGTGCGGATCGGGGTGGCCGGGATCGCGCGGCGATCCGGGCCGGGTCTGAACACCTCGTTGCTGCTGATCTCGCGGCCGTCGGCGTGCAGCACCTCCCGCACGCTCGACACCACCCGTACCCCGTCGCGGGACCACGCCAGGTGCACGACGAAGTCGACCGCGCCGGCCACCAGCATGGCGGTGGCCTCGAACGTCAGCCGTTCGGCGGACTGGGCGGCGTAGGTCATCAGCTTGGCGAACGCCTGCTTGGAGTTCGACGTGTGGATCGTCGCCAGCGAGCCGTCGTTGCCCTGCGACATGCAGTTGAGCAGGGGCACGACCTCACCGCCGCGGGCCTCGCCGAGGATGACCCGGTCCGGGGACATCCGCAACGCCCACCGCACCAGCTCGGCCTGGTCGACACCGCCCTGCCCCTCCACGTTGGGCTCCCGCGCTTGAAGGGCGACACAGTCGGGGTGGTCGGGGTCCTCGTCCAAGCCGAGCTCGAACACGTCCTCGATCGTGATCAGCCGCTCGGTCGGCGGGATCGCCTTGGCGAACCCCCGCAGCACCGTGGTCTTCCCGGTCGCCGCGCCGCCGCAGATGATGATGTTCTTCCGGGCCAGGACCATCGCGGTGAACAGGTCCCGCAGCCCGGGGTCCATCGCGTGGTACTTCAGGCACAGGTCGTCCAGGCTGGCGTTGAGCAGGGTGAACCGGCGGATCGACACCGACGGGTGCCGGGAGACCGCCATGGTGGCGAACAGTCGGGATCCGTCGGGCAGCCGGATCGACACCCGGGGCACGCCGCGGTCGAAGCGCCGCTCGTCGGTGCCGACCCGGGCGGCGATGTCGCGGATCAGGTCGATCAGCGCCTGCGACGAGGTGACGATCGGCGGTAGCCGGTCCTTGCCGCCG
>DASRII010000432.1:0-10180 GCA_035650075.1 Micromonosporaceae bacterium
CAAATGGTGCGACGGGCATCATATTGTCCACTGGGTCGACGGCGGCGCGACCTGCCTCGACAACGCGGTTCTCGTTTGCGGATTCCACCACAGACTGCTGCACAAGGGCGATTGGACCGTCCACATCGGACACCACGGACGACCCGAGTTCACGCCACCCGCCTGGATCGACCCACGCCAACGACCACGTCACAACGCCTACCACCGACGACAGTGAGCGTGCCGGAGACGTGTGTCCGAGGCTAGGTCAGAGCTGTGCGGCGTGTGCCTCGTACGCCTCGGCCTCGTCGACTATGGCGAGGAGTTGCAACGCCAGCGCGCGAGCCGACTCGCGGGTGAGCTCGACGGCGACGCGAGTGCCGGAGGGGTCGGCGCCGTTGGTGAAGTCGATGTTCACCGAGTGCTCGAGCTGAGCGTGGTACGGGTGGTCGTAGCTCAGGTTCACCTGATCGACGGCGAACCATCCGTGAGGACCCTTGCCGCTGCCAGAGATGGCGATGGAGCACCCGATCGTCGTACACATTGGACTCAAACCTCCGGTGTCAGCGCAGCGTGCGGTCCAGGAAGTCCCAGATCTTGCTCCAGCCGTCGACCGCCTGCTCGGCCCGGTACGCCGCCGGCCTGTCGTAGTAGAAGAAGCCGTGTCCGGCCCCGGCATAGTTGTGGAACTCGTACGTCTTGCCGAGCCTCTGCAGCTCGGCTTCGTGTTGTGCCACCTGCGACGGACTGGGCGACTTGTCGTCCTCACCGAACAGTCCCAGTAGCGGGCTGGCCAGGCGTTCGGTGAGGTCGATCGGCGCGACCGGGTACTTGTCGGTGAGCTCGTCGGCGGCCATCACGACGCGGCCGCCCCACAGGTCGATGACCGCGTCGATGTCAGCGCCCGCGTGGCACGCGGCGAGGTATGCGTGCCGTCCGCCGGAGCAGGAACCCATGACCGCTACCTTGCCGGTCGAGACGGGAAGCGCGCGAAGGTACGCGACGCACGCCAACCCGTCCCCGACCAC
Source organism: Micromonosporaceae bacterium (assembly GCA_035650075.1). Taxonomy (GTDB): domain Bacteria; phylum Actinomycetota; class Actinomycetes; order Mycobacteriales; family Micromonosporaceae; genus DASSUC01. The sequence goes on from DASRII010000432.1 coordinate 1,008, forward strand.
CTGCTCGTCGGAGACGTCCCCCTGGGCGCGGACGCGGGCGGCGACGTCGTCCGGTGTACCGGCGCCGTGGCGGGCGTACAGGTCGGGGCAGATCGCGACGTAGTCGTGGTGTGCGAAGCGGCGCGTCGCCTCCTTGTACCACTCGTCCCAGCCGGGCCGGTGGTGGAACAGCACCACACCCGGGAACGGGCCCGGGCCGGCAGGGCGAGCCACGTACGCGTTGATGTAGTCGCCGTTGTGACCCACGACCGCCACGGTCTCAGCGATCATTCCCTCGTACTGGTCGGTGGTGCGCATCGACCACGCTCCCTCTCAGTCCCCATACAGGTCAGTCCCCATGCAGATCAGTCCGCACTTAGGAGTTCGATGAGTTCTGACGCGTTCGTCTGAGCGTAGTCGGAGTAGCAATTGTTCATCAGGACGTGGGTTTCGCCCACGGCGTCGGCGAGTTCGTGGAGCTTCGGCGCCCAGCCGGCCAACTCCTTCTTCGAGTACTTGTAGCCGAACTTCTCGTAGATGTCCTTGCTCGTCCACTTGTCGCTGTGGCCGTGGAAGCGCACGACCGCCAGATCCGACGTCGCCTCCACCACCGGTGGGATCGACGACCGGTGCCCTTGCGGCATGTCGACGCAGACGAACGGCAGCTGGTGCTTGCGCAGGAACGCGAGCGTCTCGTCGCGGTTGTCGCCTTCGAACCACGAGGCGTGCCGGAACTCGACGGCTACCCGCAGCGGGCTGCACCGCTTGGCTACCTCGACGAGGAAGTCCTTGTTGGACCTGCGGATCGTGAACCACGGCGGGAACTGGAACAGGATCACGCCGAGCTTGCCGGCTTCGACCAGCGGGTCGAGCGCGGACAGGAAGCGCGTCCAGATGTCCTCATAGGACTGTGCCGGCAGGTCATCCGGGTACAGGTTCTTCTTGTCGGTTTCCGGGCGCAGATCCTTGTAGATGGCGGACAACTTCGTGGGGTGGCCGGTCAGCAGACTGAATGCCTTGATGTTGAAGGTGAATCCGTCCGGTGTGCGGGCTGCCCAGAGCGCGGCGGTCTGCTCGGCCGGCGGTGAGTAGTAGGTCGAGTCGACCTCCACGAGAGGGAATTGCTTGGCGTAGTAGGCAAGCCGCTTCTCCGCGTTGTCCGCCGACTTCGGGTACCAGTCGGAGGCGAGCAACGTCTTGTCGGTCCAGGACGCCGTGCCGACGCGAATGTCTCCCATGGTTCAGCTCTCGGGCCGCGCCACCTGCACGACGACGTCGTCAGCGGTGACGCTCTGCACGGTGACCTGAGCGCCCGACACGTCCTTGGACGCGTTGACCGGTAACGTCACCTGCTGTCCGCCAACGTCCAGCGTCGCCTGCGTGTCGTCCGCGCTGACGAGCTTGACGTCGATGCCGAGCACGTTCGCGCTGCCGGTCGACCCACGGTCGAACGTCAGCGTGCAGGCGGTCAACGAGCAGTTCGTCTCGACACCGTTGGAGCTGGACGTGCACCCGGCCAGCAGGCTCAGTCCGAGCACCACTGCGGTGAGAAAGGTCCTCATCCGGCCCAGCTTAGATCAGGTTGGCCGGGAGCGCCGCCGACGGGAGCGCCACAGAGCGTACGCGGCCAGCCCCGCGGCCACGGCCATCGGCCCTCCGTCGCGGACGAGGCCGTCGACTCCCAGGAGCGCCAGGCAGAGCGCCAGTTGGACGGCGAGCAGGACAACGGTCACGATGCCCAGCAGCACCCGGGCCCAACCGTGGTCGAAGAGGACGAACAGGCCCAGCCACGGCATGACGGAGATGACGCCGAACGCGATCAGCAACCAGACGAGGACCAAGGGGATGGCCAGCGTCCGCGGCAGTCGCGGTTCGTCGAACAGCGAACCCACCGCGACCAGTGCGGGCACGAGCAACAGCGCGCCGTACGACAGCGCGGCCACGCGGGCGGTCAACACCCACGGGGGTACCGGTCGACGCGGCGGCCGCCGGGTCAGATGGGTGGCGATCGCGGGTGAGGCGTACAGCTGCAGGACGACGAGTCCACAGAGGACGATCAGCACCGCAACGGCGGCGATCACCGGCCAGGGTGGCAGCAACGCGCCGGACCGGGGTATCGCCAGCCGGACGGACGCGAAGACCGTCGTGGCCGCGAGGATGAGCCCGAAGGGGCGGGAGACCATCCGGCCCAGTCGGACGGTACGCATCAGGACGAGGAAGCCGATGGCCCGCAACAGCGCCCAGATCGTGCGTACCGTCAGTCCGAAGCCGCCCTCCGCGGCGTACTCCAGATTGATGAGATCGACCAGGACGGTGGCCAAGGCCGTGACGGCGATCAGCGCGCGCAGGCGGCGCGTCGCCGGCGTGGCCGGCGGCGGTGGCTCGCGCGCGAAGAGGCTCACGCTCGTGGGTTCACGCGGCCAGCAGGCCGATGCCCAGCGCGAGGGAGCCGGCGGCCAGGAAGGCCGCGCCTGCCCACACCACGGCGATCATGCTGTTGGGTCGGGTGACGTCCTTCCCGGCGGATGAGGCGAAGAACCCGGCTGGCATGAGGATCGCGGCGATGGGAATGCCGACGCGCGCGAGCCAGAGCGGCAGGCCGGTCATCCCGGTCGCATCGACGAAGAGGAGACCCACGAGACTGAGCGTCACGAGCGCGCCGGCGTGGCCGTGACCGGCCCGGGCGAAGGACTTCTGGAACTCGGTCATCGGTACGTCACCGCGTGCGATCTTGGTCATGAACCAGCCGCCGACCTCGATCGTGACCACGGTGATCAGAATGATGCCGGCCAGGATCCGGCTCTCATCGCTCAGGGCAAGTTGGATCATGGAGCCAACCTAACACATTGGCATGTCGAGTGCGTATCGCTAGGCTGGCCGGTCATGAGCGATGGGGAGACCACCGAGCAGGCGAACGGCGGGAAGGCGAACGGCGGGAAAGCCAACGGCGAGCTGAAGGACGCCGAACCGATCGATGACTTCGTGACGACGCGGCACACGATCACCGTCGGCGGACGGGAGTTGGCCTTTACGGCTACCGCCGGTCGGGTCGTGCTGCGCTACGAGCGCCACGAGGACGACAAGTTCGACGGACACAAGGCGATGGCCGAGGTGTTCCTCACCGCGTACACAGTGGACGGTGAGGACCCGAGGCGGCGGCCCGTCACGTTCGCGTTCAACGGTGGACCGGGATCGTCCAGCGTGTGGCTGCACCTCGGGCTGCTGGGGCCGCGCCGGGTGGTGATGGGCGACGTCGGGGAGCTGGTGCCGCCGCCGTACGACCTGGCCGACAACGCGGAGACCCTGCTGGCCCACTCGGACCTCGTCTTCATCGACCCGGTGTCGACCGGCTACTCGCGGGCCACCAAGGGGCAGAAAACCAAGGACTATCACGGGTACACCGCGGACATCGAGAGCGTCGGCGAGGTGATCCGGCTGTGGACGAGCCGGCACGGGCGCTGGATGTCGCCGAAGTTCCTCTGTGGAGAGTCGTACGGCACGCTGCGGGCCGCCGGACTGTCCCGGCATCTGCAGGAGCGGTACGGCATGTACCTCAACGGGTTGGTCCTCGTGTCCTCCGTCCTCGACATGGGCACGCTGCTGTTCGAGGGCGACAACGACACCCCGTACCCGCTGTTCCTGCCGACGTACGCCGCCGCGGCGCACTACCACGGGCTGCACGGCGACCGGCCGCTGCGGGACGTGCTGGCCGAAGCGGAGGAGTACGCCGGTCGCGAGTTCCCCTGGGTGCTGTCGCGCGGCGCGAGGCTGACGCCGGAGGAGCGGGCGGCCGCGGTCGCCAAGGTGGCCGCGTTGACCGGGCTGTCCGAGGACTATGTGGACAGAGTCAATCTGCGTATCGAACACGTGCGTTTCTTCACCGAGCTGTTGCGCTCGCAGCGTCGTACGATCGGCCGGCTCGACGTGCGGTTCTCCGGTTGGGATACCGACTACGGTCGCGAGCTGTGGTCGGACGACCCGTCGTACAACGCGATCCTGGGTCCGTACACCGCCGCGTTCAACCACTACGTGCGGGCCGAGCTCGAGTACGTCAACGACCTGCCGTACGAGATTCTCAACCGCGACGTGAGCCCGTGGTCGTTCAAGGAGTTCGAGAACAAGTTCGTCCAGGTGACCGACAAGCTCGCGGCGGCCATGCGGGGCAACCCGCACCTGCGGGTGCTCGTGGAGTGCGGCTACCACGACGGCGCCACGCCGTACTTCGCGGCCGAGCAGACGTTTGCCCGCCTCGCCATCCCGGAGGAGTTGCGCGGCAACATCGAATTCGGGTACTACGAGGCGGGCCACATGATGTACGTGCACGAGCCGAGCCGCCAGGAGCAGTCGGCACGGCTCGCGACCTTTGTCACGGGAGGTAGTGTCACGGGCGGCTAGCGGGGCGCAGCTCGAGCTGGACGATGCGTTGGCCACCGTACACAACCGTGAACATGATCACGGTCAGCTTCGTGCCGCGGGGACCGACGAACAACGACTTCGCGCCGGAGAACCCGCGCAGCAACCGCTCCACCTCGGCGCGCAGGTCGATCGTGGTGCTCACCGTGCCGATCGACCCGAGGTCGACGGGCGTACTCCGGCCGGGTAGGTGCAGCAGCGCGTGGTTGCTCGCGGAGATCTCCACCGGGAAGTGGCGGGCCGGCGTGTTGTCCCGGATCTGCTCCTGCTTGATGTCCCTGACCTTCGTCTCGATGGCGCGCTGCGCCGCCTTCGTCCGGGCGGGATCGCCGGACCGCAGCTCCTCGTAGTCGTCGACCAGCGCGGTCAGGGTCAGGTTGGCCATGTCGAGGCGTTCGGCGGCGTCGAGCAGGCGGGCCACCGCGAGCATCCGGATGAAGTACGCCTCGTTGCGGTGCGCCTCGATTTCCTGGCGGAGCTCGTCGGTGGCGCCGTGCTCGATCATGCGCAGTGCGGTGGCCATCGATTCCTCGGCCAGGCGGTCCTGCAGCACATGGGTGTACTCGTGTACGAGATGCCCGGCCACCTTGTGCAGCTCGGCGTCTGATGTGGACTGTTGCAAGTGGATGGTGTCGGTCGTGGGCTCGTAGCTGGCCGCTCGGCTCGGGTCACCGGCGGGCATGTCGAAGCGTAGGACGAGCCGCGTCGCCCGCAGGTCGGCCAGCAGCAGGCCGAGCAGCCGCACGAGGGCGACCACGTGCTCGTTGACCACCAGCACCCACTCCTCGCCCGTGGGCGGGGTGGTACTGGACAGTTCGTCGATGCGCTTGTTCGCCAGCTCCAGGAACTCGAGCAGTCGCGTGGCCTGCTTCTCGTCGCTGGAGAGGATGCGCGGGCGGGGATCGCTGACAGCAGCGGCGTCCGGTAGGGCCATGTGGACAGTGTGCGAGATACGGCGCGGCGATTGGCTGTCGCAAGTGCGTCAGCGAACCGCGTGTTGTGGAGATCCATTACATCCAGATAGATCGCTGCGCTGTCGCCAGTCGTGCATCGGCCTTGTCGGGATTGCGTCATGCCGGACCGCCTCGGCGGGCATAGCGTGTGCGGCGATCACCCGCACGTGCCCAGTTCGGAGGTGTGCGATGCCAGTCCCGCTGACCTATCCCGGTGTCTACATCGAGGAGATTCCCAGCGGCGTACGTACGATCACCGGTGTCGCCACGTCGATCGCGGCCTTCATCGGCCGGACGCTGCGCGGGCCGGTGAACGATCCGATCGTCATCAACAGCTTCGCCGACTTCGAACGGCAGTTCGGCGGCTTGTGGGTGGACAGTCCGATGACGTACGCCGTCCGCGACTTCTACCGCAACGGCGGCGCCCAGGCCGTGATCGTGCGTCTGTACAAAGAGGATGATGGCATCCCGACGACCGCCTTCATCGAGCTTCCCGCCGCCGCCGGCACCTGGCAGCTGGACGCGCGCTCGCCCGGTGCCTGGGGCACGAAGTTGCGTGCCCGCGTCGACTACGACACCGCGACGGGCTCGTCCGACTCGTTCAACCTGTACATCCGCGATGACGCGACCGGCGAGATCGAGTCGTTCCGGAACCTGTCCATCACCGCCGGCAGTCCGCGGCAGGCGGACAAGGTGCTGAACAACGAGTCGAACCTGGTAACCGCTTCGAGCCTGCCCTCCGACCGGCCCGACGAACACGACGCGCCGAGCACCACCGATCCACTGTGGGGAGACAACGGCACCAACACCGCGGCTGACGACACCGCGCCCGTCGCCTCCGACGGCGTCGAGCTGGACGAGGACAGCTTCACGCTGAACACCGAGGGGAACAAGGAAGGGCTGTTCGCCCTCGAGAAGGCGGACCTGTTCAACCTGCTCTGCATCCCACCGCACATCCCCGGCGGCGACATCGAGGACACGCTGGTCGGTTCGGCCGCCGCGTACTGCGAGCGCCGTCGCGCGGTCCTGCTCGTCGACCCGCTGTCGTCGTGGAACGACAAGTCCGACGCGGTGGGCGGGGTGGCCAGCATCGGTACCTCGAGCAAGAACGCCGCGCTCTACTTCCCACGGCTGCGCATGCCCAACCCGTTGCGCGACAACCAGCTCGAGGACTTCGTGCCGTGCGGCACGGTCGCCGGCATCATCTCGCGCACCGACGCGCAACGCGGCGTGTGGAAGGCGCCGGCCGGGCTCGAGGCCACGCTCGTCGGCGTACCGGCGCTGTCCGTGTCGCTGACCGACGCGGAGAACGGCGAGCTGAACCCGCTCGGCGTGAACTGCCTGCGGACCATGCCCGCGGCCGGACGGGTGGTCTGGGGGGCGCGCACACTGCAAGGTTCGGACCGGCTGGCCTCCGAGTGGAAATACCTTCCGGTACGGCGTACCGCGCTGTTCATCGAGGAGAGCCTGTTCCGCGGAACGCAGTGGGTCGTGTTCGAACCCAACGACGAGCCGCTCTGGGCGCAGATCCGTCTGAACCTCGGTGCGTTCATGCACGACCTGTTCCGCCAGGGTGCTTTCGCCGGGGCGGCGCCACGTGACGCGTACTTCGTCAAGTGTGACAAGGAGACGACGACCCAGAGCGATGTGAACAAGGGGATCGTCAACATCGTCGTCGGGTTCGCCCCGCTCAAGCCCGCCGAGTTCGTCGTCATCAAGCTGCAGCAGATGGCCGGCCAGATCGCGACCTGATCACCAGAGTCCTAACAGGAGCCACAGACATGGCGACGTTCAGCGTGAATCCGCAACGGTTCGACCCGTACAAGAACTTCAAGTTCCGGGTGAAGTGGGACGGCCGTTACGTGGCCGGCGTGAGCAAGCTCGGCGCGCTCAAGCGGAGCACCGAGGTGGTGGAGCACCGCGAGGGCGGCGACCCGTCGACGTCACGCAAGTCACCGGGGCGCAGCAAGTTCGAGCCGGTCACCCTGGAACGCGGGGTCACCCACGACACCGAGTTCGAGAAGTGGGCGAACAAGGTGTGGAACTTCGGCGCGGGCCGGGGGGCCGAGACGTCGCTGAAGGACTTCCGCAAGGACGTCATCATCGAGGTCTACAACGAGGCCGGCCAGCTGGCACTGGCGTACAAGCTCTACCGATGCTGGGTGTCGGAGTACCAGGCGCTGCCCGACCTGGACGCCAACGCCAACGCGGTGGCGATCCAGACCCTCAAGCTGGAGATCGAGGGCTTCGAGCGCGACTACGAGGTACCGGAGCCGAGCGAGCCGACCTTCACCGAACCCAGCGTCTAGGCCGGCTCCCATGCGGGCTCTCGAGGCGGCCGAGACCCTAGCGGTCTGGGAGCGGGCCGGCGCCGCGCCGCCGCTGTTCCGTCCTACGGTGCTGCTCGCCGCCGCCGACCCGGGCACCTCCTCCGAGGAGCTGGCCGCGTTACCGATCGGGCAGCGGGACGCACGGCTGCTGAGGCTGTACGCCGCCACTTTCTCGGACCGGCTCGACGGGCTGGCGCAATGTCCGGAGTGCGCCACGGCGGTGGAACTGACGGCGTCGTGCGCGACCCTGCTCGCGGAGCAGGCGCGGGCCGCGTCGCCGGCACCGGTCGAGACGCACGGGTACACGGTCACCTGGCGCCTGCCGGACAGCATCGACCTCGCCGCGGTCGCCGCGGCCGGGGCGGACACCGACGGCGGAGCCGGCGTGCTGCTGTCCCGCTGCGTGCTCGACGCGCGCAACGGCACCGGGCCGGTGCCAGCAAGCGACCTGCCCGAACCGGTACGCGATGCCGTGGCCGCCGCCATGGCCGCCGCCGACCCGCTGGGCGAGGTCGTGTTCACACTGGACTGTCCACAGTGTAGTTGTCAGTGGGAGACTCAGCTCGAGGTGGACGCGTTCGTCTGGGCGAAGCTGCGCGTCCGGGCGGACCGGCTGCTGCGCGAGGTCGACACGCTTGCGCGGATGTACGGCTGGTCCGAAGCCGAGATCCTCGACCTATCCGTCGAACGCCGGGCCGCATACCTGAAGTTGGTGGGCGATGGCTGACTTTCTGGGTCGGCTCGCCGCACGCGCGCTCGGCCAGGCGTCCTCCGTCGAGCCGAGGATGCCGTCGCGCTACGAGCAGGTGACGGAGATGCCGGACGAGTTCGTCGTCGACGAGCCGGCCTTCGTTGCCGACGAATCCGCCGGGAGTCCGGCCGGCGCGGAGGAAAGGCTTACGGCACCGGCGCCGCCGACGCCGCGCTCCGAACCTCGGCAGCCTCCTGGTGACCGGCCCGTGCCGTCGCCTGCCGAGACTGTCCGGCCGGTCGTACCGGAGCCAGTTCGTCCGCAGCGGGTGGTGCGGGTCGAGCGGGTGGTCGCCGCCGAAACGTTCCACAGTGGACAGGCAGCGCCGGACGAGCCCATGGTCACCGAAGGCTCCACAGTGGAACCGGCAGCCGGGCCGATCCGGCGTGCGGTTCCGGCCCGGCGCAGCTCCGTCGTCCCGGTACCGGCCGCGCCCGTGCCGCCACCACCCACCGGACGGTCGACTCGGGACACCACGGTGCGCATCTCGATCGGCCGGATCGAGGTGCGGACGGTACCCACGCCGGCGACTCCCGCCGTGGCCGTGTCGCGACCGGCCAGCGCGGCACCGGCGCCGGCACCGACTCCGGTACGCGCACCCGAGCCCGCCGGGCTGACGTTGGCCGCATACCTGCGTGGTGATCGGGGGCGGGACCAATGAGCGTAGCGCAGCGCCGCGGCGCCTGGACTGAGGAGCGCAGCGACGAGGGAAGGCGGCGCACAGGGCGCGCAGCGAAGCGAGGCAAG
>DASRII010000433.1:0-5222 GCA_035650075.1 Micromonosporaceae bacterium
CTGGACGCCGGTGACGATCATCCGAGGGTCGTCGATCCAGGCCCGGTGGTGCGAGTACATCCCGTCGCCCGTGTTGACCATGAACCACGGGTACTTGCTCTTGTCGTACTCCTCGAGCCATTGCCGGCCGGCGTCGGAGTCGGCGAGCCGCTCGAAGATCTCCTCCGCGGAGCCGTCGCCGCTGAACACAGCGTCCAGGTTGAGCTCGACCGCCACCCGCGCGAGCCGCTTGAGCTCGTCATTCGCCCGGTCGAAGGGGGTGCCCCCCAAGCCCATGATCATATTGGCGATGGACTGCTTGTCGATCTCGGGAAATGCTTGCTGGCAGAACTCGAAGAACGTGAAATACGCGCCGAACCCGATGAGGATCATCTCCATGTGGAAATGCCAGGCCAGGTGCTTGGACTCCATCAGGCGGTTGAAGAACTGATGCATCTCGAAGCCCGCGCCGTGCGCCTGGTGGTTCGTCACCACTGACATGTCTTCGAGCTCGGGCAGATCCGGCATCTCGAGCGCTTCGAGCTTGGCAATCTCGGCGTTGGTCCGGACCTGCCAGTCCTTCTCGATCTCGGCCCAGTTCTCGAAGTAGTGACCGGCCCGCTGTCCGAACGTCACGGCCCGCGCCGCGATCCGCTCCCCATCGAGGACGGGATTCCCGGCCAGGTACCCATAGCCGTTGACGACGCGGAAGTCCACGCCGGTGGCCGGCGGCAGCTGGAAGATCCGGTTGTTGCGGTTGGCGATCGCGATGTAGCAGAACTCCGGGGTCACCATGTCGAACGGCTTCATGGGATCCATCAAGTGGTAGCGGTTCTGGAACCAGAACTTGCTGCGTTCGTACTCCGCGCGGTCCTCGCTGAACAGCACGTAGTACGGGTACATCTCCTCCCAGCCTTCACATCCCTCGGGGGTGGGGACGGAAAGCGGATCCGGAAACGTGTTGGCCTGCTCGTTAGCCATCACTAGTCCCTCTCTACATCGCAACTGACACTGCCAGGTCCGGTCCCCAAGATCCCGAGTCTCGACGGCGTTGCCGGCGTCGTCTTCGATGAGGACAGCATCCCAGGGTTGGCCCTTCCCGGTGATCTCAGTTTCCGCCAGACGGAAGCGGCCGCCGTGTGCACGAGGTCATCTCGGCAGGTACGCGGAGTGCAGCAGATCCGGTGCCGATCTCAGCTCGCTCGCCGTGCCGGAGAAGCGGACGCGACCGCGGTCTATGACGCACACGTGCGAGGCGAGGCCAAGCGCTACCGTGGCGAACTGCTCGATCAGCAGCACCCCCACGCCGGACTCCGCGACCGTACGGATGGTCGGGATGAGGCGCTGCACGATCAGCGGCGCCAGGCCGAGCGATAGCTCGTCGATCAGGATGAACCGCGGCTGCGAGACCAAGCCCTGAGCCAGTGCGAGCATCTGCTGTTCACCACCGGACAGCGCGCGCGCCGGCACGTCCAGCCGCCTCTCGAGCTCGGGGAACAGCGTGCGCGTATAGGCGCGTCCAGCCTGCGCGGCGGCGGGCGCGAGCGAGAATGTCGCTACGCGAAGGTTGTCCTCCACTGTGAGGTCCGAAAGCACTCGGCGGCCCTCGGGCACCACCGCGACGCCGGCCTGCCGGATGCGCTCCGGCCGGCGGCCGGTGAGGTTATGCCCGTCCAGCGTCACCGTGCCGCCCGCTGGGCGCAACACTCCGCCCACGGCGAGCACCAGGGTCGACTTGCCGGCACCGTTGGGCCCGAGCAGAGCCGTCACCTGGCCCGGCGGAATGTCCAGCGAGACACCATGAACGACCGGGCGGCCGCCGCGGTGGACGGTGAGGCTGTCGAGGGACAGAACACTCGCAAGCTCGCTCACGACACCGGCTCCGTACCAAGGTAGGCGCGCACGACGTTCTCATCGCGCAACACCTCGGCTGTTGGCCCGGCTGCGATCAGTTTGCCGAAATCGAGCACCGCGGTCGTATCGCAGCAGGCGGAAACCAGGCTCATGTCGTGGTCGACCAGCACCGCAAGCGCACCGGTGTGTTCTGGGATGCGGCGGATGACGCGGCCGAGGTGCTCGGTCTCCTCGTCGGGTAGGCCGGCCGCCGGCTCGTCGAGCAACACCACGCGTGGACGGCCCACGACCGCACGCGCGATCTCCACCAGACGCCGGTCACGTGCGCCCAAGGTTTCCACCTTGACGTGCGGCGCGACCTCCAAGCCGACAAATGCCAGCGCGCTCTGCACGTCGGCGCGCCTGGACGCCCGACCGCCTTGACGAGAGTGCTCGTGAGCCAACGCGACGTTGTCAGCGACCGACAGCTCTTCGATCGCCTGCTCGGTTTGGAACGTACGCCGCAAACCCCAACGCGCACGCTTGTAGTGCGGCATGGCGAGTAGGTTCTCGCCGAGCGCGCGTACGGTGCCGCTCAGCGGTCGCACGAAGCCGCTCAGCACGTTGAAGAACGTCGTTTTACCGGCGCCATTCGGCCCGATCAACCCGCACGTGCCAGAGCCGAAGGTTACCGTCATGTCATCCAGTGGCGTGACACCACCGAAACGCACGGTGAGACCGACAATCTCCATCATCGCGTATCGCCCTCCGGAGCCCGGCGTCCCGAAAGCGCTACCAGCGTCCGCCCCAGCCGCGCAAGGTCCTTGGGCACCTGCGCGGCCAGGCCACCCGGCGCCGTCAGCAGCACCTGCAGTACGCCGACACCGAAGAGGATGATCAGCAGATCTGGTGGCAGTCCCCAGTTGTCGAGCAACGCCGGCAGCAGCTTCATCAGCGCCCCGGCCACGACCGCGCCCCAGAGGTTGTAGATTCCACCCATCAACACGACCGCGAGCAGGATGAGCGAGTCGCGCGTGGGGAACTGGTAGGTGTAGAGCTTGCCGACGCTCCCGGCCAGCAGGCCCCCGGCCACGCCGGTCACGAACGACGCCAGCGCCCATGCCCACAGCTTGTAGGTCGTGATGTTCACCCCGGCGGCGAGTGCGGCTGGCTCGCTCTGGCGGATAGCGGCCCAAGCGCGACCGGGACGCGAACGCACGTGCCAGAACACGAGCGCGAACATCAACGCGGCCACGATCACCGTGTACCGGAAGTACGCCAGATCGGTGGTGGCGATGTCCGGGCGGCGCACCGCCGGATTGCCGAAGGACGACTCGGTGTGGCCGAGGAATCCCGGACCGCCGTTGGGGAAGTTCGTGGTCGCCAGTACGACGGTGATCGCGCCGGCGAGCATCAACGTAATCAGCGCCAGGTACAGCCCACTGAGGCGCAGCGCCGGCAGGCCGACTAGCGTGCCGAGCACCATCGTGATCGTGCCGGCGATCAACAGTACGAGTGGGAATGGCATCGACGTGGCGAAGGCGAGTTTGGCGGCTACCCACGCGCCCAGCGCGAGTATCGCGATCTGTCCGAGCGAGACCAGCCCGACGCGGCCCATGAGGAGCCCGAGCCCGAGCGCGACTACCGAGTAGATCGTCACCGCGGTGAGCACGATGATCCAGTAGGTGCTCAGCGCCGATGGCACTGCGAGGAGGACGACGAGCAGCAGCGCTGCCGCCGTGGCGGGATGCCGCACCCGGGGAATCCCCGGGCGCCTCACCTGTTCCTCCGCGCGAACGAGATCTGTTGGTGGCGCGAGAGGAACAGCAATGCCACGGCGGCGAGCACGAACGGTGTCATATCACGGTAGGAAGAGATGGAGAAGATCGGTGTAACCATGGCGTTGACCAGACCGATCACGATCCCGGCCAATAGCGTCACGACCAGCGAGCGCAACCGTGCGATCAGCGCCGCCGCCAGCGACGAAATGACCAGGAAGGTAAGTGTGGCCGCATCCAGCCCGACGAGGTTGGACAGGAGCAGACCCGCCGCGCCCGCCAGCGCGCCGGAGACCAGCCACGTGATGGCCTCGACGCGACGCACCGGCACACCCAACGCCGCCGTAATCTCCCGGTCGTTGGCCAGTGCGCGCATCGCCGTACCCAGGCCTGTCCGCCGCAGGAACGCGGCAGTGGCCAGGGTGACGAGCACGCCGAGCGCGAGCGCGATGATCTGTGTCCAGTTGATGAACACCTCGCCGACGGAGTACCGCCAGGTGGTCGTCGGCAGCACCAGCGAGCGCGCCTTGTCGCTCCAGATCCACGACATCGCGCCGAGCAGTATCAACGCGAGTCCGATCGTCGCCGCCGCTTTGACCAACGGGTCACGACCGGCCAGAGGTGGCCCGGCGAGGATGCCGTAGACCAACGAGATGACGGCGCCGAAGCCAACGCAGACGAGATAGGCGAGCGCCTCCGGCCAACCGTACGTGTTGACCAGCGACCAGGCGATGAACGCGCCCATGGCCCCCACCGCGCCGAACGCGAGATTCAGTACGCCGGTCGTGCGGTACAGCACGACCATCCCGACCCCGGACAGGCTGTAAACCCCGCCCAGGGCCAGGCCGGAGACGATGAACGGCTGGAAATTCTGCCACTCGGGCACCCCGGTACTTACCTCCTCTACCCAGCTGCCTCGATTTGGCGGACCTGTGCGATCGCCGGGTCCACTTCGGAGATGGGGAAGCACCCCTCCTTCTCGATCATCTTGCCGTCTTGCGGGACGACGGTCCGGTCCGTGTTGTTGGGGATGTGCAACGGGGCATTGCCGTAGTACCACGGTTTGCAGAGAATGTCGGTCTTGAAGTCTTTGATGTTCTTGATCGCCTCGTTGACGCTCTTGGCCGTGAACTCGCCGGACACGCTCATCAACGCCTTGACGGCGATGCTGGCCTCGACGAAGCCCATCTGGCTGAAGCTACCGAGAGGAATGTTCGGTGCATAGCGTTTCTGTACGGCTCGGTACAGCTCGCTGTCCGGGCCGGCGGCGGTGGTGAGGTTCAGCTCCGCGTTGACGCCGAGCTTCCCGTTCCATTGGGGGCCGAGCGCTTCGGCCAGGTAGTCGGTGTTACACGGGGTCGAGCACGCCCATTTCACGCTGTCCTGCAGACCCTGCTGTTGGGCGGCTTGGAGAATCTTCAACGCCTCCGGTGGCGTGAAGTTCAGCACCACGCCGCCATCCTTACCGGCCGCCTGTACCGCCTTCAGCGCGACCGAGTTCGCGTCCTGGATCGGCACGTTGTCCTTCAGCGACTCCGTCGGGATCCCCGCGTCCTTGGCGATCAGCAGGAAGCCGCCTTCGATGTAGCCGGTGCCAGGCACGTTGGACTGATCGAGCACCAGCTTCTTCAC
>DASRII010000434.1:0-8883 GCA_035650075.1 Micromonosporaceae bacterium
CGCTGAACTTCTTCGGCACGAACTACCGCAAGTTCATGGTGAGCCTGCTGAAGACCTGGTTCGGCGACGCGGCGACGAAGGACAACGAGTTCGCCTTCAACCACGTACCCAAGCCGGCGTCGGACGCCTCCTGGCTGTCCATCTTCGACGCCGCGCTACGGGGCAAGATGGAAGGCATCATGCTGTCCGGGATGACGGCCACGAGCATCGGGCCGGACTCCAACCAGGTCCTGCAGGCGCTGTCGAAACTGAAGTGGCTGTGCGTCATGGACGCGTTCGCCACGACGAGCTCGGAGTTCTGGCGGGCCCCTGGCATCGACGCCAAGTCGGTGCAGACCGAGGTGTTCATGCTGCCCGCTACCCACTGGATCGAGAAAGACGGCTCGTTCACCAACAGCGGCCGCTGGGCGCAGTGGAAGGAGCAGGTACTGCCACCGGAGGGTGAGGCCCGGCACGACCACTGGATCCTCGCCGAGGTCTTCCAGCGGGTGCGCGAGCTGTACCAGCAGCAGGGCGGCACGTTCCCGGAGCCGGTACTGCAGCTCGTCACGGCGTACAAGGACCCGCGCAAGCCGGACCTGGACGAGATCGCGCAGGAGATCAACGGCAAGGACCTCGTCACCGGCAAGCGCCTGGCCACGTTCGGCGCGCTGAAGGACGACGGCACCACGACCTCGGGTGACTGGATCTACTGCGGGCACTACCCGGAGGCGGGCAACCTGACCAAGCGCCGGGACGGCGTCCAGGATCCGGCGAAGAACGACCCGACCGGGATGGGCTTCTACCCCAACTGGGCGTGGAGCTGGCCGGTCAACCGGCGGGTGCTGTACAACCGCGCGTCGGCCGACCCGCAGGGCAACCCGTGGGATCCGAAGCGAGCCGGCATCAAGTGGGACGCGGCGCAGAAGAAGTGGGTCGGCGACGTACCGGACTACCCGCCCACCGCCGATCCGGCCAACCCCGCCTCGCCGCTGCCGTTCATCATGACCGGCGAGGGGACCGGTCGGTTGTTCAGCAACGGGGTCGCGGACGGGCCGTTCCCCGAGCACTACGAGCCGGTCGAGTCCCCGGTACAGAACCCGTTGCACCCCACGGTGTCGACCACGCCGGTGGCGTTCGTCTACGACGAGCGGTCCGGGCGGGGCAACCGGTTCGGTACCGCGGCGGAGTTCCCGTACGTCGCGACGTCGTACCGGCTCACCGAGCACGAGCACTACATCACCCAGCAGGTGGAGCATCTGGTTCAGCTGCAGCCCGAGGCCTTCGTCGAGATCCCCGCGGAACTGGCGCAGGAGAAGGGCATCGCCAACGGCGACCACGTACGGGTGTCGTCGAAACGCGGCAAGCTGGAGGTCCGGGCGGTGGTGACGAAACGCCTCGGGCCGCTGACGATCGCCGGGAAGAAGGTCTACCAGATCGGCATCCCCATCCACTGGGGCTTCGTCGGCATCAACTCCGGCCAGCACTGGCTCGCCAACGCACTCACCCCGTTCGTCGGCGACGCCAGTGCCCGTACTCCCGAGTTCAAGGCATTCCTCGTCAACATCGAAAAGATGTGATGGCGATGTCTGCCCCGTGGGAGAACCACCGGCAGCGGGCGGAGGTGCTGATCGGGCGCTACCCGTTCGCGTCCGAGGTGCTCACCGTGTACCTCCGGCTGCTCGACGTCTGGGACGACGGCTGGCAGGCGACCCGCGACGACCAGCCCGAGCCGGACCACCTGGCCGGCTGGGCGGTCGAGCGGGTCCTGCCGGGGGTGCTGAAGGCCACCGAGGAGACCGGTCCCGAGCCGCTCGCCGCGGCCGCGCGCGACATCGTCGACACCGGGCGGGTCGAGGATTGCCTGACGGCCTGGCTCGCCGGGGGAGAGCTGCCACCGGTCGAGCGGTACCTCGCCCGAGCCACCCTCCGGGCGCCGCTCGAGGCGCTCGCGGCCGACGCCGCGGCGGCCTGCGCCGCCGATCCCTCTCCCCGCGGCGGCCGGCGCTGTCCCCGTTGCGGCGGGCCGCCGCAGCTCAGCGTCCGCAGCGCGGGAGGGGATCCCCTGGTGGCCGGGGGCCGGCAGTTGCTGTGCGCGCGCTGCGGGCAGACCTGGCAACACTCGGGCAGCGCATGCCCCTCCTGCGGGGAGAGCACGGGCAGCAAGCGGACGGTGTACGGCGAACGCCACGACGGGCCGATCGTGTCTGGCCCGGCAGGCGAGGCAACATTTCCCCACCTGCGGGTCGACGCCTGCGCGACCTGCCGGCAGTACCTGGTCGACATCGACCTCGGGCGCGACCCCAGAGCCGTGCCGGAAGTGGACGAGCTGGCGGCCCTGCCGCTGGATCTCTATGCGGCCGAACATGGCCTGTCCAAGATCACACCCAACCTGATGGGGTTCTGATGGTGGACATAACACCCGGAAAGGCGTACGGGTTCTTCACCGATACGAGCGTCTGTATCGGCTGCAAGGCCTGCGAGGTCGCCTGCAAAGAGTGGAACCAGCTGCCGGGAAACGAGCCCGTCTTCGGTGACGGCTACGACAACACGGGCAGCCTCGATGCCCAGAACTGGCGGCACGTGCAGTTCCACGACAACGTGCCGGACACCGCGGCCGGCGCCGGCCAGGGCAAGGCCTGGCTGATGATGTCGGACGTCTGCAAGCACTGCAAGAACGCGAGCTGCCTGGAGGTCTGCCCGACCGGGGCGATCATCCGTACCGAGTTCGACACCGTGTTCATCCAGCCCGACGTGTGTAACGGCTGTCGCGACTGCATCGCGGCATGCCCGTACGGCGTCATCGAGATGGACGAGAAGTCCAAGGTCGCGCAGAAGTGCACGCTCTGCTACGACCGGCTGCAGGGTGGGATGGAACCGGCCTGTGCCAAGGCCTGCCCGACGCAGTCGATCCAGTTCGGGCCGGTCATCGAGTTGCGGGAACGGGCTCAGAAGCGGTTGGAGACCCTGCACTCGCAGGGGGTCGACGAGGCGCGGCTGTACGGCGCCGACGACTCGGTCTACGGCGGGCTCAACGCGTTCTTCCTGCTGATGGACGAGCCGGAGAGGTACAAGTTGCCCAACGCGGAGAACGCCGTCCTGCCCAGCCGTAACAACGCGAAGGGCTACCTCACCACGCTGGTCACCGGCGCGCTCGCGGTGCTCGGTGGGCTGATCGCCCTGCGCCGACGCCGTGCGGAGCCGGTGGCGGCGACGTCGGAGGGGGTGACCGATGACGCTAGCTGACGCCGAACACTTCGTCCGCGATCCCGACTGGACGTGGTACATCCTGTTCTACTTCTTCTTCGCCGGGCTGTCCGGCGGGTCGTACTTCCTCGCGTCGCTGATGCGGTTGAACGGCAACAAGCTCGACGCTCCGGCGGTCCGGATCGGGTACTACGTCGCTTTCTTCATGCTGCTGCCGTGCCCGGTGCTGCTGACCCTCGACCTGGGCAAGCCCCTGCGCTTCTGGCACATGCTCGTGAACACGACTCCCGGCGACGTAGGGGTGTCGTTCAAGTACTGGTCGCCGATGTCGGTCGGCGCCTGGGCACTGGTGGTGTACGGCGGCTTCGCGACCGTCTCGTTCCTCGAGGCGTGGGCGCGTGGCCGCGGGCGCAGTGTGCGGCTCATGGAGGGATTCCTCGGCAAGCTCTGGGCGATCGTGGGCGGCCTGCTCGCGCTGTTCATCGCCGGCTACACCGGTGTCCTGCTGTCGGTATCGAACCAGCCGGTGTGGAGCGACACCTGGGCGCTCGGCGGGCTGTTCCTCGCTTCCGGGTTGTCCGGGTCAGCCGCGCTGCTGGCATGGCTGGTCCACCGCCGGCGGGACGGTCAGGCCAGCGCGGTCGCGCTCGGCCGCTCGGAGCGGTTCTTCCCGCTGCTCGAGCTCGCGCTGATCGGGATCTTCGTGGCGACGCTGATCCCGGCCGGCACGCTGGGCCAGGCGTTCGGCTTCCCATGGTTCCTGCTGTGGGCCGTCGCGTTCATCGGCCTGCTGCCGGGGCTGGCGGGCATGGCCCGGCCGCGGGTCACCACGGATTCGACGGGTGCGGCGGTCGCCACTCGTTCGGGCATGCTCGTGGTAGCCGCTTTCATCGTCCTCATTGGAGTCCTGGCCCTGCGAGCGGCGGTGATCTTCAGCGTCCAGTGACGGAGTGCCGCCCGTCCGGCGCGCGGCGGGTGCGGCCCTGCGTCGCGAGGTACTCCAGCAGCGGCACGATGACCTTGCGCGTGGTGCCCAGCGCCTCGCGTGCCTCGCTGACCGTGAACGGTTGGGTTAGTCCGGCGAGTACGGTCACCGCGTAGTCGACGGTCGCGGACGGCAGTACGACGTCGGGGAGTAGCCGCACCAACCGGCCGGCGCGTCCCGCGGCGGAGATCTCGGCCTTGCCCAGGCCGAGCGCGGCCAGCTCGTCCTCGGTCGGCACGGTGAACTCGCTCTTCGAGTAACGCCGCTCGAGCGCGGCCAGTGAATCGCGTACGGCCGGCGCGAGCGTGTCCGGCGCCTCGGCTGGCACGATCATCCCGTTGCGTACCGCCAGCTCCGCCGGGAGAAGCGCGGTCACCAGCTTGGTGTCCGGCAGGTCGAGCGCCTTCTTCGCGTCGTCGACGCGCAGCGGGGGTGCGGACGGGTCGGCTACCCGGGCCGCGACGAGCGCGCCGAGCCGTTCCCGCAGCGCGCGGTCGAGGTCGGGGTCGACGAGCCAGTCCGCGGTCAGTGCCGGTACCGGTGGTTCGATACCGATCGCCTTCAGCGTGCTGGCCCGCACGATCCCGCGCCTTCGCAGCTCGCCCGAACCGTCCGGAGCGTCGGCGTAGTCCTGCAGATCGCCCGCCCGCCGCCGCCCGGCCCCGCGGCGGGTGAGCGCGGGCGGGTCCACGTCGAGGACGACCGCACCACCGGCCACCCCGCGATCGTGTCGCAGCACGACGCGATCGCCGACCCGCAGCGGTAGCGGCGTACCGAGCCGTAGCCGGGCCGTATCCGCGCCCAGCGGCCGAAGCACACAGTCCACAGTGGCCGCTCCAATGTGGACCAACAGCTCGCGGGGCAGGTCGTCGGGCGCGCAGAGCCGCGTCCGGATGTCGATCGCCGAGGTGCACCGGTACGTCCCCGGATTCATCAGCGCGTCGCCGCGACCGATCTCGCCGCGGTGCGCACCCCGCAGGTTCAGCGCCACCCGGGCCACTCCGACCGCCTCGTCGACGTGCCGGTTCATCGACTGCACGTCACGCACCACGTAGTCCTCCGAGGTACGCGCCAGTTCGAGCGTGTCGCCCGGCCGGATCGTGCCCGCGGCAAGGGTTCCGGTGACCACGAGACCCGCGCCGCGGATCGTGAACCCGCGGTCGACCCACAGCCGTACCGGCGCAGACGGATCGCTGGCCGGCAACCGGCCGACGAGTTCGTCGAGCGCGGTACGCAGTTGCGGCACGCCGTCCCCGGTACGCGCGCTGACTCCCACCCAGGGAATGTCGCGGAGGCTGGTCTTCCGGATGTGGTCGTACGCCTCCTCGGCGGCCAGTTCCGGCTCCATCAGGTCGGTCTTGGTCACCGCCAGCAGGCCGTGTCGTACCCCGAGCGCGTCCAGGGCCGTCAGGTGCTCGGCCGACTGCGGCATCCACCCCTCGTCGGCGGCTACCACGAACAGCACGGCGGGCACCGGGCCGACGCCGGCGAGCATGTTGCCCACGAACCGCTCGTGCCCGGGCACGTCCACGAAAGCGATCGGGCCCTTCGTCCCTTCGGTCCACACGAACCCGAGGTCGATCGTCAGCCCGCGCCGCTGTTCCTCTTCCCAGCGGTCGGGTTCCATCCCGGTCAACGCCTTCAGCAACGCCGACTTGCCGTGGTCGACGTGACCGGCGGTCGCGATCACATGCATGAGGGGTCCTCGCAGAGAGGTCTGGCGGAGGCGGACGGGAATCGAACCCGCCGACGCGTTCGTCACGCGTCCTACGGCTTTGAAGGCCGCGGCCAGCACCAGCCGACAAACACCTCCGCCGCAGACCCTAGCGGACAACCAACAAATGCTCACCCCGTGGGACAAGTTCGCCGATCACCGGGGCCCCGGGAAGCTCGCCCGCGACGAGCAGGCCGCCGGACGTCTGGGCGTCCGCGAGCAACAGGGCCTCGTCCTCGTCCACGCCGTCGAACGACGTGTGCGGGCGCACCCAGTCGAGGTTTCGCCGGGTACCGCCGCTGACGTAGCCGTCCGTGAGTGCCTCCCGGGCGCCGTCGAGGTACGGCACGGCGGCGGAGTCGATGACCGCGGTGACACCGCTGGCCCGCGCCAGCTTGAGCGCGTGGCCGAGCAGACCGAAGCCGGTGACGTCGGTGGCACACTGGCATCCACTGTGGACAGCGGCGTACGCGGCATCCCGGTTCGTCGCGGTCATTTCGGCTACCGCGTGCGGGAAAACCTCGCCGGTCGCCTTGTGCCGCGAGTTGAGGACGCCGATGCCGAGCTTCTTGGTCAGCGACAGCGGTTGCCCCGCGCGGCCCGCGTCGTTGCGCAGCATCCGGTCCGGGTCGACGACGCCGGTGACCGCGAGTCCGTACTTGGGTTCCGGATCGTCCACGCTGTGCCCGCCG
Organism: Micromonosporaceae bacterium; assembly: GCA_035650075.1. Lineage (GTDB taxonomy): Bacteria > Actinomycetota > Actinomycetes > Mycobacteriales > Micromonosporaceae > DASSUC01. Next base: position 6,578 of record DASRII010000434.1, read on the forward strand.
ACGAGGTGGCAGCCGGCCGCGTTGGCGACGGCCAGCCCGCCGCGAAGGACCTCGGTGGCCAGCTCCATCGGCAGCACGTCCCGCGGCCAGCAGAGCAGGTTCACCGCGAGCACCGGGCGGCCGCCCATCGCGTAGATGTCGGACAGCGCGTTCGCGGCCGCGATCCGGCCCCAGTCGTACGCGTCGTCGACCACGGGCGTGAAGAAGTCGGTGGTGAGGACGTACGCCGGCCCGTTGTCGGGCGCCGCCACCACGGCCGCATCGTCGCCGGTGTCGAGGCCGACGAGCAGCCGGCCGTACGCGTCCGGTACCTCGGCGTCGAGCTTCAGACCGCCGAGGATCGCCTCCAGCTCACCGGGCGGGATCTTGCATGCACACCCGCCGCCGTGGGCATACTGCGTGAGGCGTACCCGGATCAGCGAGTGGTCGGGAGGGCTGGCTGCGATGGCCACCCCAGCATTGTCACCGGACGGCGGCCAGGATGCACGCCGCCGTATTCCGGCGACCGACGCGCTGCTCGCGGTACCGGAGCTGGCCGCCGCCGCCGACCGGCTCGGCCGGCAGATCGTCAAGGACACGATCAGCAGGGCCCAGGACCGCGCGCGGCGGGGCGAGATCGCGCCCGCCGAGGTCGCGGATCTCGCGATCGCCACCTTGCCGGGGTACGCGACCAGCCTGCGCCACGTCGTGAACGCCACCGGCGTGATCGTGCACACGAACCTCGGGCGGGCGCCGCTGTCGGACGCGGCTCGCGAGGCGCTCGCGATCGCGGCCGGCGCCACCGACGTGGAGTTCGAGCTGACGAGCGGGAAGCGGGCGCGCCGCGGCCGGGGTGCGCTCGCCGCACTGGCGGCCGCGGTACCGGACGCGGAAGCCGTCCACGTCGTCAACAACAACGCCGCCGCGTTGCTGCTCTGCGGTCTGGCCCTGGCGCGGGACCGCGAGATCGTGGTGAGCCGCGGCGAGCTGGTCGAGATCGGCGACGGCTTCCGCATCCCCGATCTGCTCACGTCCACCGGCGCCCGGCTGCGCGAGGTCGGTACCACCAACCGCACCGCGATCGGCGACTACGCCGCCGCGCTCGGCCCGCGTACCGCGTTCATCCTCAAGGTGCACCCGTCGAACTTCGTGGTGTCCGGCTTCACCTCCGCGGTCGACGTCGCCGACCTCGCCGCGCTCGGCCCGCCGGTGGTCGTCGACATCGGTTCCGGGCTGCTCGCGCCGCATCCGCTGCTGCCTTCCGAGCCCGATGCGGCGACGGTACTGCGAGATGGTGCGAGCCTCGTGACGGCCAGCGGGGACAAGCTGCTGGGCGGTCCGCAGGCCGGCCTGCTGCTGGGCCGGGCGCAGCTCGTCGAGCGGTTGCGCCGGTTTCCGGCGGCCCGCGCGGTACGCGTCGACAAGCTGACCCTGGCCGCGCTCGAGGCCACGCTCACCGGCCCGCCGCCGCCCGTCCGCGCCGCGCTCGAGATCCCCGTGGACGCGCTGACGGCCCGGGCGCAACGACTCGCTTCACTACTCGCCGCTCGCGGTGTCGATGCGCAGGCCGTGGACTCCTCGGCCGCGGTCGGCGGCGGCGCCGCGCCGGGCGTCTCGCTGCCCAGTGCCGCGGTCAGCCTGCCGGCCGCGATCGCCCCGGCCCTGCGGCACGGCCATCCACCGGTCGTCGGCCGGGTCGAGAGCGACAGGTGCCTGCTGGATCTGCGTACCGTCGCACCGGCCGACGACGAGATCCTCGTCACCGCGGTACTGGCTGCTTCCGCATAGGGTGCACGGAAGAGGGGGCTAGGGTGGCCGGCATGGGGAATCTGGATGTGCGGTGGATCCACGGTGCCGGTGGCGAGCCGCCGATTCAGGCGCACGCGTACGACGAGCGCACCTACCTGTTGCGGCAGAGCAAGGCCGTCAGCTTCGAGGCGCCGTTCATGTACCTGTTGTTCGGCGACGACCGCGCGGTGCTGCTCGACACCGGTGCGACGAAGGATCCGGCCGCGTTCCCGTTGCGGGAAACGGTCGACGGGATCGTCTCGGCGTGGTTGGCCGACCGGCCACGCGACGGGTACGAGCTCGTCGTCGCCCACACCCACGCCCACGGCGACCATGTCGCGGGCGACGACCAATTCGCCGACCGTCCACATACGACAGTCGTCGGTACCGAACTCGACTCCGTGCGGTCCTTCTTCGGTTTCACCGACTGGCCGGATCAGGTCGTCACGTACGACCTCGGCGGGCGGGTGCTCGACATCACCGGGATCCCCGGGCACCACGCGACCTCCGTGGCAGTGTTCGACCCGCACACGGGGTTT
>DASRII010000435.1:0-44653 GCA_035650075.1 Micromonosporaceae bacterium
GGAGATCAGGTCGTACGTCGTCGTCATCATCTGCCTACCTCCGCAGCGGTCGTCATTGCCCTGTGGCACCTGGACGGGATGGGCCGGGCGCGCGCCGGCCCATCCCGAGAGCGGTCCCCGATCACTTCGTGATCTTGCCGCTCTTCTCCTTGGTCACCTCGATCGGCAGCCGCCGGCCGAGCTCCTTGGGCTCACCCAGCTTCACCGACACCTCCAGAATCCCGTTGGCGTACTTTGCTACCGCGGTGTCTTCCATCGCGCCCGACGGCAGCGTGACGGTCCGGTCGAACCGGCCGTAGTGGAATTCCGAATGCGCGTGCTCGCGCCTCTCCTCCGTCCGTTCCGCGTGGATCTTCAGCAGGCCGTCGGCGACCGTGACCTCGAGCTCCTTGTCCGGGTCGATACCGGGGATCTCCGCGCGCACCACGTACTGACCGTCCTCGAGCACCTGCTCGATCCGGATCTCCGGGGCGAGGAACGGGAACAGCCCGCTGAGGTCGAACGGCGCCAGCATGCTCGGGCGCCACCGGACCATGGTCGTGGACATCAGTTTCACCTCCTTCCGCTTCGAATCCATCGCATCGCCCGGTGCCCGCGGCGAACAGGGGCGATGGACCCGTCGACGAGCCGAAGGTCCCGACTCGCGCGGCGCATCGCCCCTATCGGTCGCGGGCGGCGCGGAGCGACGGTGAGGGTGCAGGGCAAGCGCGATGGGAGTACCGCTGATGCCCGTCATCACAGATGCCCCAACCGCGACTGGGCTGACCGCTACCGAGGCGGCGGCCCGGTTGCGGGAAACCGGTCCCAACGCGGTGGCGCGCCCGGCACCGCGTCGGCTCGGTCGGGCCGTTCCTCGGCCTGGCCATCCCGCTGCTGCCCGCGCAGATCCTCTGGGTCAACCTGCTCACCCACGGGGTACCCGGAGTGGCACTCGGCGCCGAGCCGGCCGAACCCGGTGCGATGGACCGGCCGCCGCGCTCCCCGCAGGAGTCGGTACTCGGTGGCGGCCTGGTCCGTGCCGTCCTGACCACTGGTGCGCTCATCACCGCCGTGGTACTGGGTACCGGGCTGGTCGCGTACCATGCCGGCCGGCCGTGGCAGTCGATGGTCTTCATGGTGCTCGGCCTGGCCCAGCTGGGTGTGGCCCTCGCCGTCCGCGCACCGCGCCGGCGCGGCGACGGTGGCAACTGGGGACTCGGCGCGGCCTTGGCGCTGTCCGCCGCCCTCCAGGTCGCTGGGGTGCTGTTCGCACCGTTGCGCACGCTGCTCGGTACCGAGCCGCTGTCCACAGTAGAGCTGCTGGCCTGCGCCGCGGCGGCCGTACTACCCGGATTCACCCTCTACGCCGGACGATGGCTCCGCTTGCCGTTTTCTGACAAGGCCCCGGCCTAGAGCGGCATCGGCCCTATGGTAGAGACGTCGGGTCCGGAGACGGGGGTTGAACCATGGGCGACGACGTCAGCCGTGCTGCATTGCCGATACCGCACATCCAGCGGCCATACCCGGCAACGTACGACGCCAAGGATCCGGATACGAGCTTCCCGCCCATCGAGCCACTGCTTCCGCCGTCCGGCGCGCCCAATGTCGTGATCATGCTGCTGGACGACACCGGATTCGGCGCGTCCAGCGCGTTCGGCGGACCGGTCAACACGCCGACGTTCGAACGCCTGGCGGCGGGCGGGCTGCGGTACACCAGGTTTCACACCACGGCGCTATGCTCGCCGACCCGCCAAGCGCTGCTGACCGGCCGCAACCACCACTCGGTCGGCATGGGCGGTGTCACCGAGATCGCCACATCCGCACCCGGTTACAGCTCGATCCGCCCGAACACCAAGGCACCGCTGGCCGAGATTCTCAAGCTCAACGGCTACTCGACCGCCCAGTTCGGCAAATGCCACGAGGTACCGGTATGGCAGACCAGCCCGATGGGACCTTTCGACGCCTGGCCGAGCGGAGGCGGAGGTTTCGAATACTTCTATGGCTTCATCGGCGGTGAGACCAACCAGTACGCACCCGCGATCTTCCACAACACCACGCCGCTGGAGCCTGACCGCACACCGGAGGAGGGCTATCACTTCACGGAGGACATGACGGATCGCACAATCGAATGGATCCGGCAGCAGAAGGCGCTGATGGGCCCGAAGCCGTTTTTCGCCTACTGGGCGCCGGGTGCCACGCACGCCCCACATCACGTACCGGTGGAGTGGTCGGACCGGTACCGGGGGGAGTTCGACGATGGCTGGGACGCGTTGCGGGAACGTACGTTCGCCCGCCAGAAGGAACTCGGTGTCATTCCAGCCGACGCCGAGCTGACGGCGCGTCCCGCCGAGATCCCGGCCTGGGACGAGATGCCCGACGAGCTGAAGCCGGTGCTGGCCCGACAGATGGAGGTCTACGCGGGGTTCTTGGAGCACACCGACTATCACGCCGGTCGGGTCGTCGACGCTCTCCTCGATCTCGGCCTCCTCGACGACACGCTGATCTTCTGCATCATCGGCGACAACGGCGCGTCAGCCGAGGGCACGCCGAACGGCTGCTTCAACGAGATGATCGTCCTCAATGGAGCCGCCGGTCTGGAGACCGCCGAGTTCATGGCCTCGCGCATCGGCGACTTCGGCACCCCGAAGGCGTACAACCACTACGCGGTCGGATGGGCGCACGCGATGGACACGCCCTACCAGTGGACCAAGCAGGTCGCTTCGCATTGGGGCGGTACCCGCAACGGCACGATCGTGCACTGGCCGGCCGGGATCGCCGCCAGAAACGAGACACGGCACCAGTTCCATCATGTGATCGATGTGGCGCCGACGGTGTTGGACGTCGCTGGCCTGCCCGAACCAACCTTTGTCCATGGGGTCCAGCAGTCGCCGATGGAGGGTGTGTCGATGGCGTACACCTTCGGCGACCCGGATGCCCCCGACCAGCGCGAGACGCAGTATTTCGAGATGTTCGTCAACCGCGGGATCTACCACAAGGGCTGGACCGCGGTCACGCGGCATTCGACCCCATGGATCGCTACGAAGATGCCGGCCTACGACGACGACGTCTGGGAGCTCTACGCTCCGGACGACTGGACGCAGGCTCGCGACATCGCCGCCGAACTGCCGGCGAAACTCCTCGACCTGCAACGGCTCTTCCTCCTCGAAGCGGCGAAATACAACGTTCTCCCGCTGGACGACCGCAGGTTCGAACGGTTCGACCCGGACATGGCCGGACGCCCCCAATTGATCCGCGGTGTGCGCCAGCTTCTCTTCGGCGGCATGGGCCGCCTGAGCGAGAACTCGGTCGTCGTGGTCAAGAACAAATCCCACGCCGTCACCGCGCAGATCACCGTGCCCGAGTCCGGCGCCCACGGCGTCCTCGTCTCGCAGGGCGGTGCGTTCGGCGGGTGGTCGCTCTACGTCAAAGACGGCGTCCCGGCGTACTGCTACAACCTCTTCGGGCTGAAGCACTTCATCGTCGACGGCGACCGCCCACTCCCGGCCGGCGAGCATCAGGTGCGGATGGAGTTCAGCTACGACGGGGGCGGGCTCGGCAAGGGCGGTGACGTCACCCTGTTCGTCGACGGGACGCAGGTGGGACGGGGACGGGTCGAGGCGACCCAACCCATGGCCTTCTCGGCCGACGAGACCACCGATGTCGGGACCGACAGCGCTACGCCCGTCAGTCCGGAGTACGGGCCCAAGGACGCGAAGTTCACGGGGCGCGTGCAATGGGTGCAGATCGACCTCGGCGACGACGCTCGCGACGCCGACCACCTCATCAGTCCGGAGGAGCGCTACCGGATCGCCATGGCCCGCCAGTGACCGACCACGTCACGGAGTGCGGAGCCGGAGCCTCCTCCGGATAATGCCGGTCAGAACCCTTGCGGAACGTGCCACCGGACAGCCGTACCATTCCCGCCGAAGAGTCCACCATCCGCACGGTATCCGCCAGCGATCGCCGTCGGGCCTGATCTACTGTTTCCGGAGCCGAGGGAGGGTCATGACCCGATCGAGCGAGGATCGGCTCGACGTCGATGTCCGTTTCCTGCTGGCCAACGAACGCACTCTGCTGGCCTGGCTGCGTACGGCTCTGGCCCTGCTCGCCGGAGGAGTGGCGTTGGCCCAGCTCGCCGGCCACCGGGTGATCCTGACCGTGGTCGGCGTCGGGCTGCTCGTTCTCGGCAGCGTCGCCGCCATCGTCGGCTACCTGCGCTACCTGGCGGCCGGCCGCGCCATCCGCGCTGGTACCCTGCCCGAACCCGGCCGAGGTCCTGCGCTGCTGACCGCCGCGACCGTTGCCGTGGCGGCGGTCCTGATCCTGATCTACGCCGCCGGCACAGTGGGCTCCTAACGGAGTCCGCCTCGCTCGGACGAAGGTCCTTCACTGAGGCGGACCATCGCCTCTGGGTGAAACCACCACAGCGGCCCAATCTGAAGTCAGAGAAGGGAGGCCACCATGGCCGATGTGGTGTTGGACCGGGTGAGCAAGGTGTTCCCCGGAGGCACGGTGGCCGTCGACGACGTGAGTCTTCAGGTCGCGGACGGCGAGTTCGTGGTACTCGTGGGTCCGTCCGGCTGCGGCAAGTCGACCGTGCTGAGGCTCGTGGCCGGACTGGAGGATGTCACCTCCGGCACAATCTCCATCGGTGGTCAGGACGTGACCAACCTGCCGCCGAAGGACCGCGACATCGCGATGGTGTTTCAGAACTATGCGCTCTACCCGCACATGACCGTGTCCGAGACCTCGGGTTCAGCCTGCGCATCAGCCACATGCCCAAGCCCGAGGCCCGCGAGCGGGTGGCGAACACCGCGCACGTCCTCGGCCTCGAGCAGCTGCTCGGCCGCAAGCCGGTCGCGCTGTCCGGCGGGCAGCGGCAACGCGTGGCCATGGGGCGGGCAATCGTGCGCCAACCCCGGGTGTTCCTCATGGACGAGCCACTGTCCAACCTGGATGCCAAGCTTCGCGTGGCCATGCGCGGTGAGCTACCCGGCTGCACCAGCGATACGGCATCACCACGCTCTACGTGACCCACGACCAGGTCGAGGCGATGACGCTCGGGCAGCGCATCGCGGTCCTGGACCGGGGCCGGCTGCAGCAGGTCGGCACTCCCGACGAGGTGTACGGCAACCCCCGCAACATCTTCGTCGCCGGCTTCATCGGTTCGCCCGCGATGAATCTGGCCCGGGGGCGCATCGTCGACGACGTCTGCGGCCCGATGCTCGCGGTCGCCGACCAGCGCTGGCCACTGCCGGACGAGGTCGTGGTGCGCCGGCCGGCGCTGCGCGGGTACGTCGACCGGGAGATCGTCTTCGGCCTGCGCCCGGACCATTTCGATCTGGCCGGCGACCGGCCCGGCCCGCGGCTGACCTGTCACGCGTTGACCGTCGAGTCGCTCGGCCCCGAGCGGAACGTGCTGTTCGTACCCACGTTCGGCACCGAATCGGCCACTGTGGACACACTCGGCAACGGCGAGGCCGGCAACCTGTGGACAGCTCGGTTGGACGCGACGGCACCGGTTCGGACCGGCGACGACATCGAGCTCACGGTCGATCTGACCGGCGCGTACTTCTTCGATCCCGAGACGACCGAAGCGGTACCCGTCGAACCGGTACGCGAGCCGGTGTTGCAGGGGGCAGGATAGGCGTATGACCCAACGCGCACCCGCTGAGGTGCTCGCCGAAGCTGCTCGGATGGCTGGTCGGGCGCCTTCGGCGCTCAACACGCAGCCATGGCGGTGGACGCTGTCGCCGGACGCCATCGACCTGTACGCCGACCGCAGCCGCCAGCTCACCGCCGCCGACCCCGACGGGCGCATGCTCACGGTGAGCTGCGGTGCGGCGCTGCACCACGCCCGGGTCGCGCTGGCCGCGGAGGGGTGGGAGGCCGTGGTCGAGCGCTACCCGGAGCCGCCCGACCATCTGGCGCGAATCACCCTCGGTGCTCATGTCGGTGTCACACCCGAGGCGATGCGCACGTTCCAGGCCGCCGAGATGCGTCACACCGACCGCCGGCCGGTCACCGAGGATCCGGTGGATGCGGTGGTGCTCGGTGAGGTGGCTACCGCCGCCCGCGCCGAGGGTGTCGGCGTGCATGTGCTGACCGCCGACCAGGTCAGCGAACTGGCCTCGGCGGCCGCACGCGCGGACAGCATCGCAGCCGCCGATCCGGTGCTGCGCGCGGAGCTGGCGTACTGGGTGGGCGGCGACCGCCCGGCCGGCACCGGGCTGCCCGACACGGTCATCCCCAGCCGGCCACCGCGCACCGACGTGCCCGAGCGCGACTTCGGCGCTCCGGGCACGCTGCATGTCGGCGAGGGCCACGCCCGCACGGCCGTCTACGCCGCGTTGTTCGGCGACACCGACGAGCCCGACATGTGGTTACGCGGCGGCGAGGCACTCTCCGCGGCGTGGCTCACCGCGGTCCAGCTGGGGCTCGCGCTGCTGCCATTCACCGCCGTGGTCGAGGTCACGACAACCCGCCAGGTGGTACGCCGGATGCTGGCGAACCTGGGCCATCCGTACGTGGTCTTCCGGCTGGGGACGGCGGATCCCGAGCACGCGGGACCGCCGCACACCCCACGCCTACCCACCGACGACGTGGTCGGCTAACTGTCCGTCCCTTGTGGACTGTCCGACGCCGTCCCGGTCCGGCAGCGGCGGTGCGGGTTGCCGGTGGACGGGATCCGGGCCGCCGTTGTCGAGGCGGAACGGCGGGTACTCGTCACGCAGCAACGCCACGTAGGCCAGCACCCGGTAGCACCACCGGTTCATGCCCATGACGAAGTCGTAAACGGATTGCGGGTACCGGCCGGTGAACAGCAGAACCACCGCGGCTATCAGCACCAGGATGCCGATCAGGCCACCGCCGGCGGCGTACCGCACACTGTCGCCGTACTCGGACCCGACGGTCCAGCCGCCGGCGAAGAACCCCACGACTATGTAGTGCGGGATGGCCAGCAGCCACCACTTGACCAGTACCAGCCCACGGGACAGCCGCTGTGGATAGTCCACGGTGAAGTCGGCGGGGTAGGTCGGGTCCGGTCGCAGCGCGAACGGCGGGTACCGGTCGGTGCCCAGCGCGCTGTACGCGTAATAGGTGACCCGCCAGGTCCACCGCATCACCCCGACGTTGAAGTCGAAGATGGCCCGCGGGTAGCGGCCGGTGAACAGGATCGCGAAGCCCGCTACGACGGTCAGCGGCACGACGGCGATCCACAACGCGCACAACACGAGCGCGTGCGGTATCGCGAGGAGCCACTTCACCAGCCACAGCCAGCGACTGAGAACGGGCTCTAGCCGCCCGTCGAGGCGCGCCGGGTAGCCCCCGGCGGCCCGCGTCGATTGTGCCGACATGACATTCTCACCTCTTCTCGCGCGCCCACCCGGCAATGGACAGGCGCTGTATCTCATCCGATCGGTGCCCGTTCGGAGCAGGCTCCGACGTGCCGAACACGTCGATGGAGGCCGGGCGCCGGAACAGCGGGCGGAACAGCGTCACCCCGAGTCCGGCGAAGAGCAGGGCGAACACGGTGAACCCCACCGCTACCGGCAGCGACGCGTCGGGATCGTCGTTGACGAGCATCGTGATACCCATGCCGGCGACCGAGGCGCCGATCAGCGCGTACGCGCCGACGATCGCGTACATCGGTTTGCGGGCCCAGGTCCAACCGCGGAACAGACCCACTGCGGTGGCGATCGCGGCCGGCACGACGATGCCGAGGTCCATCAGCTTGACCAGCCAGAACGGCGTGGGGCTCGACACGTACTCGGTCCGGGCCGGGGTGTCCCGCAGAGCGTCCACAAAGGATGGCAGGTGCTGGCCCAGTACCAGGAACACGACGACCGCCACGAGCACCCAGGTGGTCAACCGGTCCAGCCATCGGGGCGACGGTGGCAGACCGTCCGGGTCCACGGCCCGCCACGACACCACGGCGATGGCGCCGGCGAGCACGAACCCGGCCAGGAACAAGGGGAAGTAGCGCTCGCTGTTTCCGGGCAGGCGCAGGTACTCCTGACCCACGATCAGCTGGGTGTAGGTGTAGGTGGCGTAGACGGCCGGGGCGGTCGCCAGCACCGGAGCTGCCGGATGCCCACGCTGCGCCAGCACCCCGACGAGAACGCACAACGGTGCCACGACCACCAACGCGGCGGCATCGCCCCCCATGACCTGGTTCAGCGTCGTATCGGACGTCCGGTACCGGATGACGCCCGTGACGAGCGGTCCGAGTACCGCGCCGGCCGCGATGACGCCACCGAGCACGATCAGCCCGCCGCCCAGCCAACGGTTCGTACGCATGACGACCTCCCGGTACGCATGGCCCACATCCGAGCCTTCGCCCGGCCGTGGGGACGGCACAGGGGCGTTGGTCCCGCTCACCGGGGTCGTCCGTACCTCGAGCGTGACCTAGAGTCTGCTCGGTGAACCGTGAGGAGCTGACGATCGAACCGCTCACCGCTATACAACTGGACGAAATCGTCACGTTGTACGAGGCGGTCGGCTGGTCGGCGTACACGAAGGCACCTGCGACGCTGCAGGCCGCGATCGCCGGCTCGTCCTACGTCGTCGCGGCCCGGCGCGGGAGTCGTCTCGTCGGTCTCGCGCGTGCGGTGTCCGACGACGCGACGATCTGCTATCTGCAGGATGTGCTCGTTCACCCCGACGAGCGGCGCAAAGGAGTGGGGCGGGCGCTGGCCCAGGCGGTGCTGGAACGGTACCGGACGGTCCGGCAGAAGGTTCTGCTCACCGATGACGAGCCGGGACAGCGAGCGTTCTACGAGAGTCTCGGCTACGCGGAAGTTCGGGACTACGGCCAGGGAACCCTCCGGGCCTTCGTCCGCTTCGATCGTGCCTGAACGAACGGGACCTTCGACCCTGATCGACCAGTCCGTGCCGGCGTAAGGCTGGAGGCGGGAGAAGGAGTTGTCGTCCAGTTCGTGACGTTGGTGCGCGCCCTGGTACGCGGTACCTAGTTCGTGCGCCAATGTCGCTCACTGCCACCGGAACACGAAGCTGAAGTCCTGCGCGCAGCGCCCGGTCAGCTTGCGTTCCGAGGAGATCCGTCCGGCGGCGATGCGGTTGGTGACCTCGGCGCGGGACAGCTCCAAGCCTGTCGCGATGAGCGTCGTCAGCCTGATCGGGATGCGTTGTGCGAAGTGGACGCTGACGTCGAGGATGTCGGCTTTCGGTAGCTCGACGGGGCTCGTCTCCAGCGTCCACGCATCGGTCCAGTCGAGTACGACGTCGTTGCGGTGCGCCAGCTGAGGATAGGCCAGCAGCTTCGCGGCGAGCGCGGGAACGTTGTCATGGAAGCCGTCGAGCATCGTGGGCTCGATGGAGCGAACGGAGACACGCTCCAGCACCGTCAGCTTGACCGTCTGGCCGCACTGAACGCACAGCGCCAACAACCAGACGTCGAGCAGCTTGCGGTTCGCGTTGACACGGAATCGTCCTTGGGTTCGGTACTCCGTCGAAGGGCAGGTCCGGCAGCGGCGCCGGATAGTCGGAAAGTCTGTCGGGCGTACGAGCCACTGCGTCGTGGCGCGCACGAGAAAGGTGTCTTCGTGCACCAGGAGAGCCCAATCGGCTGCGAGACCTTCGTTGCGAGCTCGGCGCGGCGCGGATGGGCGCAGCACCGGATCGAGCCACGGGTGCCGCGAAGCGGGCAGCCGGACGTCGATGACCTGCCGAGGGCAGACTGGAGCAGACCGGCAGCGCGGCGGCGCTACGCGGCCACGGACCCGTCAGGGCGCGGCGTGCCTACTCGGCGCGATGAACGTCTCAGCTGCTGTACAACGGCCTGTCCTCGACAGAGCGTGCATAGGCGCCGGCGGCGCCTCCTGGATGACGGCATGACGGTAGTGCCGGTCGGCTGTCCCACGCCACAGAATTACCAGGTTGGCCAACGCGCTAGGTCAGGTATCGGCGGGCGACCGCGCGCAGGTACGGCAGTGGGGGCAAGGACGCGATCAGCCTCAGGTCGTCGCGCGGCCGGCTGTCCTCGTCGAGAAAGCGCAGCACGCGCTCGGCGGGGTTGGCGGCGAACAGCCGGGCGAAGGCCCGTTCGAGTTGGGCCGGTTCGCGGTCGAGCACGTCGAGGAGCACGGCGTCGAGCATCCGGTACCGGCGGGCCGGCCGAGGGATGTCCCAGGGGTGCCCGTGCCGCGCGAGAGACCGCGCGATCGCGGCGCTGTCGCGCTGGATCCTGGTGTACGCGTACCCGGTCGTAGCCTTGACGAGACCACCGGCCGCCCCGATGGCGACGACCCGACCGCCGACGCGGCGGACCGGACCGGTGCGCAGCGGTAGGACCGCCGACTCGGTGCGCAGGACGGCGTAGTCGTCGGCGCGGAGGATGTCGCACAGGTACCGGTCGAGGGCGGCGGCTCGGTCGGCAGGGGTCGGCGCCGGTTCCCGGCGCGGGACGAACGCGGTCAGCTCGACCAGCGCAGCGTACGGATCGTCGGGCCGCACGTATCCGAACCGGCAGCCGCCCGCCTGCGGAGTGCGGAAGTCGAACAGTACAGGCGTCGCCGGATCGAACACCGGCCGGTTACACCGCACATACCAACCGGTGAACGCCAGCCGTGCGTCGACCGGTGTCGCGGCGGGCGGGCCAGTGACGCTGTCGAAGGCCCATCCACAGTGGACAATCTGGCCGTCGACCGTCACCGCGGCGCCGTCTCCGGTACCACGAACGCCCTCCACGGTCCCCTCGACGACGCGGTAGCCCGGACAACGGCTCAATAGCACTTCGACGATCCCGCTCAGGTCGGTCCGGCGGACCACGCGATACTCGTACCGGCCCAGCGGGAGCAGCCGGGACACGCCACCGGCCCGGATGCGCACCTGGCTGTACCGGCGCGACACGGCCGCGTCGAGCGGGCCGTTACCGGAGGCCCAGAACCCCCAACTCTGTGCCGCCGGGCGGGCGTCCGGGTCGTCCACGACGAGCACCGAGCGGTCCCGCCAACCGGAGGTGGCCAGGTGCGCGGCGAGCGAGAGGCCGCTGAGCCCGCCTCCCACGATCACCGCGTCGTAGTCCACCACGGCGTCGACGTCACCTCACCGGGCGGCCCGGTAGGGTCAGCAGGCTTCGCGCCGCGATGGCCGCCTTGCGAACGGCGGGGACCGTGGCACGCCCGGCGAACACGTCATAGCCGCGGTGGACCACCTCGTCGAGGATCGCCCGGTACGCATGGAAGGCGGTGCGGATGCACGCCTGCGACGACGCGTCCAGCATCGGGATGCCCACTGCGGCGCTGGTGTAGTGCGCCCGCGCCCGGTCCACCTCGAACGCGACCAGATCGCGCATCGCACGGGTGGCCGACCGGTCCCGCAGGTCGTCCGCCGTCACGCCGAAGTCCGCCAGATCCTTGGCAGGCAAGTAGATCCGCCCGCGGTCGAGATCCTCGGGCACGTCCCGGATGAAGTTGGTGAGCTGGAAGGCGAACCCGAGCTGTCGCGCCGGCTCCCGCGCCCCGGCGAGGTCCCGCGCGCCCAGGATCGGGAGCATCATCGTGCCGATCGCCGCCGCGGAACCCTCCATGTAGTCCAGGAGGTCCTCGTAGGTGGCGTACTCGACAACGCTCAGGTCCATCTCCATCGACCGGAGGAACGCGTCGAAGTCCGCCGGGTCGAGGTGGAAGACCGCGATGGTATGCAGGATGGCCGGGAAGACCGGATGGTCGATCTCCGCGCCGTCCAACGCCGCGCTGAACCGGGCACCCCACGATCGGAGCAACGCCACCCGGTGTGCATCGCTCGAACCGTCGAACCGGTCGACTATCTCGTCCGTGTACCGGGTGAAGCCGTACAGCGCGTGCACGTGCCGGCGCTTCCACGGCGGCAGCAACCGGGTCGCCAGGTAGTACGTCCGGCCGTAGGTCTGGTGCACCACCCGGCAGAACTCGTACGACGCACGCAACCGGTCGATCGACATGGCAGACCTCCGGTCCGATCCACTGATCCCACTTACAGCCTTACTCCGACCGGTGCAAGTGAGTAGGGCCCAATGGCCTGGCCGCCCTGGGTCCCGTGGCGAGGCGGGTGTTCGTCGCGTGGATCGCCACCGCGACGGCGATGGCTACAGCGAACACCGCGGTGGCGCCTACGACGTCCTCCATCACGTCGGCGAAGAAGACCATCGTGCCGGCCAGGGCGAGCATGACGGTACCGGCGACGAGCTTGAGCAGCCGTCCGTGCTTCTCCTGGAGCTTCGCCGCGCGCATGGTCGCGACAGCGACGCCGAACACCACGATCTCGTCGAGCAGGAAAGGCAGCATGTAGACCACGAACAGCAACGCCGAGCCGGCGAAGCCGACGCCGTGGCTGGCGAGCAGACCGGTCCACAGTACCGGGAAGCCGGCCGTGCACGGGGTCTCCAGCAGCGAGACGCCGACGGCGAGGAGGGTGGTGGCGGCCAGTGCCGCCGGCAGGGAGTGCGCTCCGGCGATGTCGCGCATGCGCCGGTACAGTCCGGGTTTGCCGCGGTCCGGGATGCCGAGCGTCACACCTCGCCGGGATCGGAAGTAGTCCGCGACGGCCAGTAGCCCGAACACCCCGGCCACCACACCGACGACGATCTGGATCGCGCCGAGGTAGCCGATGAACGTCAGCACCGAGTAGATGCCGGCCATGTACAAGGCGTACATCGCGGCCGTGACCAACAGGAACATCGAGCCGACCGCCAGCACGCGGCGGCGGGAACCGGTGCGGATGACGATGGCCAGCAGGATCGAGATGACCCACAGCGAGCACGGGTTGATGCCGTCGACGAACCCGATGACCAATGTGGACACCAGCAGCGACCGGTCGCCCAGCTCGACGGTGCCGAACAGCGGTACGTCGACCGTCGCCTGCGGTTGCACCGGGCAGAACTCGTCGCTGGCACAGGTGCCTTCACCGGACCGGCCGTAGAGGCCACCCGGTACCGGGTCACCGCGCAGCGCCGCGGTGACGGTACGCCGGATGTCGTCCCGGATGGGGTCGGTGAACCCGATCCACGCCCGCTCCCCCACGATCGTCATCGGTACCGCCGAGGCATCGACTCCGAACCGCCGCGCGGCATCCGCGAACCGCTGGCGGTTGCCGGTGTCCTTCCACACCTCGAACTGCTCCACCAGCAACTCGGGATGCCGCTCGCGCAGGTCGGTGAGGAACTGCCGTTCGGCTTCGCACTTGGGGCAGCCGTCGCCCCAGTACAACGTCAACGTCACCGGTGCTTCGGCGGCTGCCGGGCTCGGTACGGCCAACAGACCGATTGCGACCAACACCCCGAGTAACGCCAAGGCCCATGCCTTGCCGCGCCGACCCACCGCGGTCACCTCGTACCGGCCGCGTCGACGGCGTCGACCAGCCGCTGACCGTTGGGCTGTGTCAGCCGCTTGCCGGCCACGATGACAGTAGGAGTACCGGTGATCCCGTTCGGCTCCATCATCGCGGTGACCCGCCCGACCCAGTCCAGGTAGCGGCCGGACCGCAGGCATTGCCCGAAGCTGGGATCGGTGATCCCGGCGGTACCGGCCAGCCGCACCAGCTCCTCGTCGCTGTGCCCGGCTGCACCTTCGGCCGGCTGGTTGGCGAACAACACCCGGCTGTAGTCCAGCAGCTTGCCGGCGTCGGCAGCACACCCCGCACCGGCCGCCGCCCGCGACGAGTACTCGTTGCTCGACAACCGATCCAGGATCGCGACCGGCCGGTAGATCAACCGGATCTTCCCCTCGGCCAGCAACCGTTGCAGGTCGTCGGCCGCGTCGCGGTCGAACGCCCGGCACGCCGGGCACAGGAAGTCGGAGTACAGCTCGACGGTCACCGCACCGGTACCGAGCGCCAGACCGGCGCCGTCCGCGCTCACCCCGGCCGGGACGGCGTAGCCTTCCCCGTCCTGCTGTACGCGGCTGATCGCGTAGACGGCGAAGATGACGAGCAGGACCACCGCGGTCGCCGACGCGAGCGTCCACAATAGACGTTGCCGCCGTCGCTGCGTCCGCACGCGCGCGATCTGGTGTGTGCGCCTCTGCAGCGTCGCCTGCCTGCTCATCACGGCCTCCGGGGGAAATCGTTGCGCCTACCTTCACCCGGATGGGCCGTCCGCCGCCCGACGCCAAGGTCCCGAACCATCGGGACCAAAGTCCCTTCGAACGGTGGCCTGAGTCCCTGCCGCCGCGGCCGTCGCGTGCCGAAGCATGGTGCTCGATACCAGCGCGGCCCACCGGCAGGCGCTCAACGGAGGAAGGGATGCACCATGAAGCGCAGGACTCTGGACATCATGTTCAGCGTTGGTGGACTCGCGCTGGCCGCCCTGCTGTTCGCGGTCGGTCTGGTCATGACGAGCAACGCCAACTTCGCCAAGAACTACGTCGCCACCCAGCTGGGCCAGCAGAACATCACCTTCAAGACCGCCGACACGCTCACCGACGTGGAGAAGCAGCAGCCGTGCCTGGTCCAGTACGCCGGGCAGAAGCTGACCACCGGCAAGCAGGCCGAGTGCTACGCCAACAACTTCATCGGCCTGCACCTGAAGTCCACCGCCAACGGCGCCACCTACGCCGACCTCGGCGTCCCGCAGAGCAAACTGCGCGCCCAGGTTGCCGAGGCCAAGAAGACCAACGACCCGAACCTGGCCGCGCTGCAGCAGCAGCTGGACGAGATCACCGCCCAACGGGAGACCGTGTTCAAGGGTGAGACCCTGCGCGGCCTGCTGCTGACCACGTACGGCTTCAGCGAGTTCGGGGTCAAGGCCGGCCAGGCCGCCACCGTCGCCTACCTCGCCGCCGCCCTGCTGTTCCTGCTGGCCGCCGCCGGCTTCGCCCACGCCTTCTTCACCCCGAAGACCGTCACCTTCGCCGCACCCGAACCCAGCGTCTCCAACAAGCTCGCCACCACCTGAACCCCGCCCGACGCCTCAGGGCCGCGCAAGTGCGCGGCCCTGAGACCTGTTTCGGCTGACCTTCGGCCCTACCGCTGATGTCCTCGCCCGTCCGACGATGGCCGAGTGGCAAGCTCCTATGTCGACCTGTATTGGCTGCCGCTGGGTGCGGGCAAGCCGAACCGGTGTGTACGCGCCAGCGGGCGCGTCTTCGAGGCTGTGGCGGCCCGCCGTGAGAGCCGTCCCGCCTGCGACCTCTACCACACCGCCCTGCAGGTGGGACACGGATCTGACCGGTTCGTCATCGAGATGGCCCCGGTCTGGCTCACCCGGGAACCCGACCGCGGCGTCGTCGCCGAAGGCCCGGTCGGCCTGGCCTGGCTGGGCCGCTGGCGACTGTTCCGCTACGAGGTACGCCGCTGGCGCAATGGCGTCATCCCCGACATCGCCGAGGCCGTGGCGAGCCCGCAGCGGCTCGGCACCGACCCCGACCGGGCCCGGCTCCTGCTCGACCTCGTCCCGGCCTTCCCCACCGCCACCTGGGGCCTCGACGAACTGCATACCGGCGACATGTGGAACTCCAACACGCTCGTGGCCTGGCTTCTCGTTCGTAGCGGGCACGACGTCGATGCGATCACCCCACCCTCGCGCGGCCGGGCCCCCGGATGGCACGCTGGCCTGGTCGCCGCCCGGGGCATCAGGCCATCCGGGGTGCATGCTGGAGACGACCGAGAGAGGTGGTAACCGTGCACCGCCGTCGCACCGCTGTGCTGATCGCGTTTGCGATTCTGTCCCTGGCGCCACTCTCGTGTGGGCGCGGTGGACAGCCGGTCGCGCAGTCGACGACGCCCGTACCCACGGCTTCGGCTACCCAGCCGGCGGCGACGCCGACACCCGTACCGTCCCGGTCCACCGCCACACCGGCGCCGCGACCGACGCCCAGCCGGACATCGTCACCGCGACCCTTCCCGCCCGGTCTGTCCGGCAAGGACATCGAACGCATACCGACCGACCGCCCGGTCGTCGCGCTGACCTTCGACGCGGGCGCGAACGCCGACGGCGTACCGGCCATCCTCGCCACGCTGGCCCGCGAACATGTACCCGCCACGTTCTTCCTCACCGGTGACTTCACCCTGCAGTTCCCCGATGCGGTCCGTTCGATCGCCCGCGGTGGGTACCGGCTGGCCAACCACTCGTTCTCCCACCCACACTTCCCGACGCTGACCGATGCTCAGATCCGCGCCCAGCTGACCGACACCGAGGCGGCCGTCGGGGATGTCACCGGTGCCACCACTCGACCACTGTTCCGCTTCCCGTACGGTGACCGGACCGCTCACACGATCGCGGTCGTCAACGCGCAGGGCTACGTCGCGGTGCGGTGGACCGTCGACAGCCTCGGCTGGCAGGGCACGAGCGGCGGGGGAAGTACCGCTTCGGTGACCCAGCGGGTGCTTGGAGCGGCCCGTCCCGGCGAGATCGTCCTGATGCACGTCGGATCCCATCCGACCGACCGCTCCACATTGGACGCCGACGCGCTCCCGGGCATCATCGCCGGCCTACGGCAACGGGGATACACCTTCGTCACCCTCGACGCCCTCCTCACCGGCTGAGGGCGACCTATCGGAACGACCCGCCGAGGCCACCTTGGAGGGGGCAGTACGGGCGGTGCGGGAGGCCGATCCGAAACACCTCGTACTGGTCGGACGCCGGCTCGCCCCAGCGACTGTCGCGCGAGCGGCGGTGGTCCGCACAGTGGCGTGCGTTGTGCGCGATCACAGCAGCGATGCAATCTTGTTCATCGGGTGTACAGCACCTCATGGTGACCTCAGCTCGAGATAGGAGACAGCTGGCATCGGGAGATCGAAGTCGAGCCGAATTGCGCCATCGGTCGGCTCGATGGTTCGCGGTGGCGAATACTCGTCGACTCGGTCGACACCGGCCAACTCGGCCCACTGCCGTTCGTCCGGCCAGTCGGCGCCCTGGCCGATGCCCTGCCAACGGGCCACCACGTTGGAGTGCGCCGCGTCGATCCGCCAGTGGCGCAACCGGTACGGCCGGTCGGCCAGACCGCCGACTCGTAGCACGATCCGGCGGTCCAACGTCGAGTCGCCATCGGCGCGCGCGTGGTCCAATGTGGAGTTCCAGACCAGCATCCCCACCTGGCCGCCCGCACCTCGGGCCGCCCACGCCTCGACCAGGCTGCCCGCCCCGTCGCCGTCGAGGCGTACCGGCAGTTCGGTCTCGCCCAGCCGCTGCGCCAAGGCGAGCGCCCAGAACTTCGGCTTACCGAGGTTGCCCACGGTCAGCAGGCCGAAGCCGCCGTGCAGCAGCTTCTGTGGCCGGCCCAGCTCCTCGAAGTGGTCGGAGGCCACCCACGGGGCGAGCGCGTCGATCCGGCGGGATGCCGAGCGCATCCCGCGCAGCAGGAACGCCGCGGCGAACACGGTGTCGTTGATACGGCTGCCGTGGGTGGCGGTGACTCCCCACTCCGTCCACAGGAGAGGGAGGTCCGGCCGGCCACGGGCCGCGGTGAGGGGACGCAGGTCCAACGGCGGGCTGCCGTAGATGTGCGTGGAAACGAAATCCACGGTCCGGCCGTTGGCCAGTTGGTCGTCGACCCAACCGACCGCGGCCGAGGCCGGGCCACCGACCTGGATAGCCGGGTCCACCTCCTTGACCGCGGCCGCGGTCACGTCGTACAGCCGCCAGTACTCCTGCGGCGTGCCCGACCAGAAGACCGACAGGTTCGCCTCGTTCCACACCTCGAACGGCCAGCGGTCGCGGACCTCGACAGCGCCGTACCGGTCGCACAGGTGCGCGGTGAGGTCGCGAATCAGGTCGGCCCAGCGCGCCCAGTCCTTGGGCGGCGAGATGACCGCGCGGTACGCGAACACCGTACGCGTCGGATCCCGGGCCAGATCCCGGGGCATGAAGCCGAGCTCCACCACCGGTCGCAGGCCAGCCTCGAGCACCGCGTCGTACACCCGGTCCACGCCACTGAAGTCGTGCCGCGGCCGACCGTCCACTTCGGAGTAGACCGCCAGATCGTCGCCGAGGATGGCGTGCGCCCGTACCGACCGCACACCCAGCTCGTCATGCACCCGGCGAAGCGCCGTGCGCAGTTCGGCACCGATCGGTCGGCCACCGGTGCGATCCGGGCAGAGCAGGTGGCTGAGGTGCTCCGAGCCGACCACCGCCTGCCATGGGCGATGCAACGGGCCGGCGTCGCCGCGGGCGTCCACGTCGATGAGGACGCCCGCCCCCGTTTCCGCATTCGAGGCGGCGGCGACGGCGGCAGACAGCGGGCCCAGTGCGGTGACTGTCTGCAGTGGAGCGACGGCGTACCAGTATTCGCGGCCCGGCTCACCGGTCGTATCGGCGTACGGTCCGTGCGGTACCGCGAGCACGTCACCGCCGCCGTGGTCGACGACCTCGAACGGACCGTCCGGGGCTGGCGCGCGGTGCACGGCGTACCCGATGGCTCCCGGCACCGGCCGCCAACCGACGGTGACATGCCCGCGGCCGCCGACCGCGACGAGCCCGGTCGGTGCGGGCAGGTCGGCGGCGACCACCTGGCCGGGCGCGCGGTCCTGGGCTCCGCCGGTGCCCATCAGCTCGACCCAGCGTTGCCGGGCCTCCTGTACGACGTCGATATCCGGCATCAGCCCTGCCTCGCCGGCACATTGAACTCCTCCATGGCCAGCAGCGGGCGCAACGCCCGCTCGATCTGCGGGGTGACGAAGGCTCGGCGGATGTCGTCGCCGGCCAGCGCGTTGCCCAACGCCGCCATGATCATGCCCTGGTCCAGCGCCAGGTACCGGCGGGCCACCGTGCCGCTGCGTACCGCGACGGCGTCGTAGAACCCGCCGGGTCCGTAGGAGTCGAGGTCGGCCCGCAGCCGGGCGAGGTTGTCCAGCGCGGCCCGGGGGGCGTACCGCAACGCCAGGAACACCGCGTGCGGAGTGACCACGCCGTCGCCGTAGGTCGGCGCCGGACCGGAGGCCCGGCAGTCGCCGAAGCCGACGTCGTAGTTGGCACCCTCCACATCGGACGGATAGTCGGTGGTACCCATGCCCATCGCGTCGACTCCCCAGGCCTTGTACCCGCCGAAGGGGTTGGATGCCGGCGAGAAGCCCCAGTAGCCGTATCCGGCGTCGGACAGGCCGTGGGCGATCTGGCCGGCGACGGTAGCCGGGTGGTTGCGACCCCAGGAGCGCGGCCCCCACCGTTCCTCGGGCACGAACAGGTTCGGCATCAGCGCCTCGAACATGTCGCCGCCCCAGCTCGGGACGAACTGGATGCCCTGGTACCGGTAGGCACCCTCGAACACCGGCACGCCGAGGTACGACGTGTGGAAGCCGACCGGTTGCTGCTCGGCCCACGACCAGTCACACGTGTCCGGGAAGGTCCGCCAGGTGGCGAAGTAGTGCTCGGGCGGGATCTGCCCGAACGCGATGCCGAGGTAGCTGGCGATCCGTGGCTCGGTCACGGTGATGTCGTAGTGGTTGCAGGTGTACCAGACGTCCGGCCCCCGGTCGCGGTAGTTGTCCACCACCGAGCAGCCCGGCGGCTGGGTGTCCCAGAACCCACCCCGGATGAGCCCCGGCAGGCCTGCCCCGCGCGCCGACGGGTTGTAGTAGAAGCCGAAGTCCATGGGCCCGAGCACCCGATCGACCCGCGCCCGCAGCTCCGGTGCGGCACCCCGCACCACCAGCAGCGCAGCGGCCAGCCAGCCGTTGTCCACACTGGACAGAAACGGGGTGACCGGGCTACCGTCCTCCGGCCAGACGGTCACCACCGCGCCGGTGTGCGGGTCGTACCAGTTGTAGTACATGCCGGAGAAGGTGTGGTGCGGCAACCGGGCCAGGGTGTCGAGGGTGGCCGCCATCCGGTCGGTGGCCTCCCGCCGGGAGATCAGCCCGAGGTCGCGGGCGACCACTGTGGACCACAGGTAGCCGCCGATGTTCGTCGGCGAGGTGTATGCCGAGCGGCTGCCCGGGGTGAGGTCGCCGCGGATGTTGTCGGCCGGCAGGGCGGTGGCCGGGTCGACCATCGCGACCATCGAGCGCCACGTGTCGACGGCGTACTCGCGCAGGGTCCGCCGGTCGTCGCCGCCCAAGGGAGCGGCGGCGGCCGGGGCCGGTGACACCAGAGCCAGGGCCAGCGTCACGGGCAGGAGCAGACGGCGCATGGATGGTCCCCTCACTCGAGTCCGGTGGTCTAGATGTCATTTGAGTCCGGTGGTTGCGATGCCGCGTAGGAAGTGCCGTTGCAGCACGAGGAAGACCACCACCACGGGCAGTACCACGACGACCGCTCCGGCCAGCATCAGCCCGAAGTCGATCCGGTTCTGCCCGACGCTGTAGAGCGCCAAGGCGACCGGAAGGGTGTACCTGTCCTCGGTGGTGGCGACCACGAGTGGCCAGAGGAAGTTGTTCCAGGAGGCGAGAAAGGTCAGGATGCCCAGCGTGGCCAGGGCCGGCCGGCACAAAGGCAGGACCACCGACCAGAAGACGCGCCACTCGCCGGCGCCGTCGATCCGGGCCGCCTCGATGATGTCGTCCGGGATGGACAGCAGGTACTGCCGCATGAGAAACACCCCGAACGGGCCGGCCAGGAACGGCAGCACCAGGCCGGCGTACGAGTTGACCAGACCCATGTTGCTGACCAGCACGAACTGCGGCACGAAGGTCACCATGCCGGGCACCATCAGCGTGCCGAGCACCAAAGCGAAGAGCACCCGCCGGCCGGGGAAGCGCAGCTTCGCCAGGGCGTACCCCAGCGCGGAGCAGAAGACCAGGTTGCCGGCGGTGGTGAGCACGGCCACCACGAGCGAGTTGCCGAAGTATCGCGGGAAGTTGAGTCGGGAGAACAGTTCCCGGTAGTGCTCCAGCGTGACGGTCTCGGGCAGCCAGGTCGGCGGGACCTGCCGGATCTCCGCCTCCGGCTTGACCGAAGAGAGCAGCATCCAGACGAACGGCCCGACCACGACCAGCAGGCCGGCCACCAGGACGGCGTACAGCGCGATGCGGGCGGCCCGGTCCCGACCGCGTACCGGAGTGTCCATAGTGCTCATTCGCTCGACCTCAGCAGCCGGAACTGCAACGCGGACAGCGCCACGATGCCGACGAAGAGCACGTAGCTCGCGGCCGCGGCGTAGCCGTAGTTGCCGAACCCGAACTGGTTGTAGATGTGGTAGGAGACCGACAGGGTGGACGACAGCGGACCGCCCCGGGTCATCACGAAAGGCTCCTCGAAGAGCTGCAGGTAGCCGATGCCGGTGACGACCGCGCCGAACAGCAACGTCGGTCGCAGCATCGGCAGGGTCACGTGCCGGAACTGCGCCCACCGGCCGGCCCCGTCGATGCGGGCCGCCTCGTAGAGGTCGGCCGGAACGGCCTGCAGACCGGCCAGGAAGATAACCATCAGGAACCCGAAGTTGCGCCAGGCCGCCATGACGGTGATCGACGGCAGGGCGAGCGACGAGTCGCCGAGCCAGTTGGGCCCGTCGATACCGACGACGCGCAACAGGTTGTTCACCAAGCCGGCCTCGGGGTCGAGCAGGAAGCGCCAGACCACCGCGATGGCCACGATGCTGGTCACCACGGGCAGGTAGAACCCGACCCGGAAGGCGGCCCGGAACCGGACGAGAGCCGAGTTGAGCGCGGTGGCCGCGGCCAGCCCGGCCACGATGGTCAGCGGTACGCCGACCACGACGAAGACCAGTGTGTTGACCGCGGCCCGGCGGAACAGCGCGTCGGAGAACAGCCGGACGTAGTTGTCCAGGCCGACGACGTCGACGCTCCACGGGTTACGCAGGTCGGTGGAGCGCAGGTCGGTGAAGCTCATCGCCAGCGAGGCGACCACCGGTACCGCCATGAACACCGCGAACAGCACGGTGAACGGGGCGGCGAACAGCCATCCGGTCAACGCCCGGCGCCGGCGGCGCCCGGTGACTCCGTCCGTCCGATGTGGACGGTCGGTCGCCGCCGGACGGCTCGGCGCCGTCGTCGCCGGGGCCGCGGTCATCACTCAGCCGCCGGTACCGACACTGCTGGCTTGCTGCTGCATCGTCTTGACCGCGGTAGCCGGGTTCTCACCCGCCTTGGCCACACGTTCCACCTGACCGTCGATCACCGACGCGACCTGCTCCCACGTGGCCATCGGCGGCGGTGACTTGGCATCCTTCAGCTGCAGGCCAAACGTGGCCAGGAACGGGTCGTCCTTCAGCGTCGAGTCGTCCCACCCCTTCTGCACCGCTGGCAGATCCTTGACCGCCTGGTACCACTTGACCTGTACCTCCGGCTTGCTCAGCCAGGCGATGAACTTCCACGCGGCGTCGCGGTTCTTCGCGTCCTTGAACACCGCGAGATCGCTGCCGCCGATGAACGAGGTGGCCGTCTTCTTGCGCGGCATCGGCGCCACGGCGAACTTGTCGGCGAAGCCGGGCCCGCCCTGCTCGGTCAGCAGGCCCACATGCCACGGTCCGGAGACGAAAGCGCCGACCTTACCGCTGATGAAGCTCTGCTCGAGCGCGCCCTGCAGGCCGAGGTCGTTCTTCACGGACAGGTTCTCGGCAAAGAACGACTGGTAGTAGGTCAGCGCTTCGGTCATCTCCGGGGTGTCGATGCTGAAGTCCTTGCCGGCGGTCAGCTCCGCGCCGTTGGACCAGGCGAACGGCAGGAACGACTGCCAGCTTCCGGTGCCGCCCGGTTGCAGGTACAGGCCGGACTGCGCACCGGCCTTCTCCTTCAGCGCCTTGGCGAACGTCTTCAGCTCGTCCCATGTCTGCGGAGCCGCGGTGATGCCGGCCCGCTGGGCCAGATCCTTGCGGTAGTAGATGAGTCGGGTCTCCACGTACCACGGCACGCCGTAGGAGGTGCCGTCGACGACCGTGGTGTCCCACGCCCCGGAGAAGAACGCGGACTTGTCGACGAAGTTCAACGGAGTCGGGTCGAACGCGCCGGTCTTGGCGAATTCACCCATCCACGTCGTACCGATCATCGAGATGTCCGGCGTCTGCTTGCCGGCGATCGCGCTGGCTATCTTCTGGTGCGCGGCGTCCCACGGCACCGCGGTCACGGTCACCTTCGCGTCGGGGTTCTCGGTGGTGAATGCCTTGGCGAACTCGGCGAGCTTCTCGCCCTCGGTACCCATGGCCCACACGGTTATCTCACCGGTGGCCTTGCCGTCGCCGACGGACCTGGCGCCGTCCTGGCCGCCGCCCGCATCCCGGCCGCAGCCGGCCAGGGCGAGCACCGCGGCGGCCGCCGCCAGCCAAAGGCGCCGTTGCCTTCTCATCTTTCTACCTCCGGGTGATGGATGCCGCAGCTGCGCCGCACGACGAGCTGCGTAGGCAGGACCTGCTGGCGCACCGGACGCGCCGGGTCCTCGAGGCGTTCGTGCAACCAACGCGCCGCGGTGGCGCCCAGGTCGCGCATCGGCTGCCGGACGGTGGTCAGCCCGGCGAAGCGGGCGCCCAGGATGTCGTCCCAACCGGTGATGGCGAGGTCCGTCGGCACCCGCAGGCCGGCCTCCTCTGCGGCGAGGTGCGCGCCGAGCGCGACCTCGTCGTTGGCACAGACCAGAGCATCCGGCCGCGGCTGGCGCGCGAGCAGGCGACGGGTCGCGGCCTCACCCGCTTCGACATCCAATTCGATGGGTACGACGGCCGGCCTGGCTCGGCGAGCCAACCGCAACCCGCGACTGAGGCCGAGGTACCGGCCGGCCACGTCGGGCGAGGCATCCGGGTCGCCGAGGAACACCACCCGCCGGTGTCCATGGTGGACGATGTGCTGAGCGAGTTCGACCGCGGTCTCTTCGTTGCGGGTCCGGATCGTATCGAGGTCACCGACCGGCGGGCGGGCCAGCAGCACGACCGGTATCCCGGCGGCCGCGATCCGCTCGACCGTATCGTCGTCGACTGTGTTGCCCATGATGGCCATGCCGTCGACCCGTTGGGCGAGCTCGAGCACCCGGTCGACCGCGTCGCGCCGGCGGTGCGTGGCCAGGATCAGCACGCTGCGGCCGAGATCCGAGGCGACCTCCTCGTAGGCGAGGACGACCTCGGCGTAGTACGGGCCGACGAGATCGGGGAAGACGATGCCGTTGGCGGCGTGCCGGCCCTCGGCGAGTGACCGACCGAGCCGGCTGGGCCGGAAGTCCAGCTCGTCGGCTGCCGCCCGGACCCGGGCCAGGGTCTCGGCGGCGACCAGCTCCGAGCCGCGCAGAGCCCGGGAAACGGTGGCGATGGACACCCCGGCTCGGCGAGCGACCTCGTAGATGGTGACAGGCTTGACACCTGTAAGCGCTTTCATCACCACGGACGGTGGCTACCCGGTTCGGATGCCCCGAAACCGGCCCCTCAGGTGTCGCCCGCTATCCGCACATTCCGGCAGATAGGGCAGATCAACCAGCGTTGGTGAGAGAGGCCACGTCAGCCCGGGTCAGCTCGATCCCGGCGGCCTCGACGTTGGCTTGCAGGTGGGCCACTGATCCGGTCCCGGGAATCGGCAGCATCGCCGGCGACCGGGCCAGGAGCCAGGCCAGGACGATCTGGTGCGGTGTGGCGTCGTGGCGGGCCGCCAGCTCCAGCACCGTCGGGTTGGTGTCGAAGTCCTGGATCGGCGCCCACGGCAGGAAGACGATCTGCTCTTGCTCACAGAGATCGACCAATGACTCCGAACGGCGGTCGTTGACGTTATGGCGGTTCTGGATCGACACCACCGGCGTCAGCCGCTGGGCGAGCCGTAGCTGCTTCTCGCTGACATTGGACAAGCCGATATGCCGGATCTTGCCTTGTTCCTTCAGCTGGACGAGTGCGCCGATCGAGTCCTCCAGCGGTACCGCCGGGTCGGGTCGGTGGAACTGGTAGAGCGGAATCTGGTCGAGCCGAAGGCGGCGCAGGCTGCCCTCGCACGCCTCGATCAGGTGCTCGGGCCGGCCGTTGGTGGGCCACTCTCCGGGGCCGGTGCGTTCCAGGCCACCCTTTGTCGCGATGACCAGGTCGTCCGGGTACGGGTGGAGCGCCTCGGCGATGAGCTCCTCGCTGACGTTCGGCCCGTACGAGTCGGCGGTGTCGATGAAGTTGACGCCGAGCTCGACCACGCGGCGCAGTACCGCCATTGCCTCGTCGCGATCGGCGGGCGGACCCCAGATGCCATCGCCGGTGACGCGCATGGCACCGAAGCCGAGGCGGTTGACCGTCAGGTCACCGCCCACGTCCATCGTGCCGGCCGCGCCCGCGTTTCGCTCCGCCATGTGGCTGCCTCCTTCGTACGGCCATCGTGACTTTACGCGGCCCGGCGCGCCTCGTCGGGATCGTCGCCGTAGGCGGCGTCGATTTCGTCGCGGTAGCCGGCCGCCTGGAGCGCGAACAGCCGCGCGTACGTGCCATCCGCGTCGAGCAGCGCGGCGTGCGTACCCTGCTCGACCACCACACCGTCGGCGAGCACGACGATCGAGTCGGCCTCCCGTACCGTGCTGAGTCGGTGTGAGATCAGCAGGCTCGTCCGGCCGCGGCGGTGCTCGCGCAGCCTCGTATGCACCTCGTGCTCCGCCTCGGCGTCGAGGCCGGCGCTCGGCTCGTCCAGGATGAGCAGGTCGGAGTCGTTGCGCAGCAACGCCCGCGCCAGCGCGACCCGCTGCCACTGGCCGCCGGAGAGCACGACGCCGGTACCGGGGTCGTCGCGGTCGGCCAGGTCAGTGAAGACACGGGTGAGCATCGTGTCGTAGCCACGCGGCAGCGAGGACAGTGTTTCGTGGACACCCGCCCGGCGCGCGGCCGCGATGATGCGCACGCGGTCGTCCAGCGCACCCAGGTCACCGACGCCGATGTTGTCCGCGGCGGTCAACTCGTACTCCATGAAGTCCTGGAAGACGGCGCCGATGCGGCGCCGCAGCTCCTCGACGGGCAGCTCCCGCAGGTCGATGCCGTCCCACAGCACCGCGCCGCGCGTCGGATCGTAGAACCGGCACAGCAGCTTGACGACCGTGCTCTTGCCCGCGCCGTTGCGACCGACCAGCGCGGTGGCCCGGCCGGCCGGGATCGTGAAGTTCACGCCGCGCAGCGCCCACGGCGCGTCGTCGGCGTAGCGGAACCACACATCGCGCAACTCGATCCCCTGCCGCAGCGACGGCACACCGCGCTGCGGTGCGGGTGGCGGCGGTAGGTCCGGATCAGCGTCCACAATGTACTGGTAGTGGCCGAACAGCAGCATCGCCTCGTGTGCCCGGCCAAAGTTGTGCGTCGCGAGGCTCAGGCCGGTCTGTACGCCCGCGACGGCGGCCACGAACACGGAGACGTCGCCGACCGTGAGCCGGCCCGCGCGCGCGGCATCGATCGCCCACACCAGCCCGGCCCCGGCCACCAGCGCGCCGAGCAGCCCGAGCAGACCCTGCACGGCCAGCTCGCGCAGGTCCATCCGGCGGTAGGCGCCGTGGATCTGCCGTAGCTCGGTGACCATGCGCGCGCCGAACAGTCCGGTCAGGCCGTAGAGGCGGACCTCCTTCGCGGCGGTCGGGCTCGTCAGCAGCTGCTTGTAGAACAGCTCCCGTCGCCACGACTGCCCCAGCTTCGCGATCAATTTGGCGCGATGCCGGCGCAACAACATCTCCGCGCGCAGCGTCGGCACCGCGGCCACCAGAACGACGACCAACATCCACGGATTGAGTACGGTGAGCGCGGCGAGGAACCCGACGAGAGCGAGCGTTCCCTGTGCCACGCCGAGCGTGCTGCCGATGACCTCCGACGGTCCGGACGGCCCGGCCTCCGCGGCGAGCTGCAGCCGGTCGTGGAACTGCGAGTTCTCCAGCCGGCGCAGGCCCTCCTGCCGGCCGACCGCCGTGTAGAGCCGCTCGCGGGCGACCAGGCTCACCGACCGCTGCATCTGCGTGTCGGCGAAGCGGGTGATTTGCGGCATCAGCACGGCCGCCATCCCGACGCCGGCCAACGCCAGAACCGGCCCGAGCACCGGGCCGCCCTGCGTCAGGCGGTCGAGCACGACCTTCAGCAGCCAGGCGACGGCGATGGGGACGGCGCCGGAGACTACGGTCAGCAGGACGCGCGCGACGAGCAGCCGGGGCGCGGCCAGGTACGCGAGCGCGACGGCGGCCCGCATGGACTCCACAGTGGACCTCACGTCGCAACGGCCTCCGTCGGGCAGCGGCTCTTAGCCACCGTACGGCGGAAGTTCTCCCCGCGCCAGTCGACCTTGGTCGCGACCTGGGATAACCGGGTGCGGTCGGCGCGGCCGGGGCCTAGGGTCCAGTCCTTGTGAGCAGGGTCGCCGAAGCCGTCGTACCGGCCCGTCTGGGTACGAGCTACCGCTGGCTGCTGGCCTCGTCATGGACGACGAACCTCGGCGACGGCATCGCCCTCGCGGCCGGGCCGTTGCTCGTGGCGTCGCTGACCCAGGACGCGTTCCTGGTGTCGCTGGCCGCCCTGCTGCGGTGGGCGCCGCCGCTGGTGTTCGGCCTCGCCGCCGGCGTGCTGTCCGACCGCGTCGACCGGCGGCGGATCATCATCGCCGCGAACGCCGTCCGGGCCGTCGTACTGGCGGCGCTCGTGAGCACGATGGTCAGCGGTACGGTCACCGTGGCCGTAGCGCTCGTGGCGCTCGGGCTTCTCACGACCGCCGAGGTCTTCGCCGACAACACGGCGGGCACGCTGACACCGATGCTGGTGCACCGGGACGACCTCGCATTGGCCAACTCCCGCATACAGGCCGGGTTCATCGCCATCAACCAGTTGGCCGGCCCGCCGATCGGCGCCGCTCTCTTCGCCGCGGGGATCGTGTGGCCGTTCGTCGCCGAGGCCGTCCTGGTGACCGCGGGCGTGCTCCTCGTAGCGCGGGTGGTGCTGCCGGCACACGGGCGCGAGTCGGCCGAGACGGCCCGCGGCGTGGTACACGACGTCGTCGAGGGCTTCCGGTGGACGATTCACCACGCCGCGGTACGCACGCTGGCCTTGACCATCCTGATCTTCAATGTCACGTTCGGCGCGGCCTGGTCGGTCCTCGTTCTCTACGCCAGCCAACGGCTGGGTCTCGGCGCTGTGGGGTTCGGTCTGCTCACCACCGTCGCCGCGGCCGGCGGTCTGCTCGGCACCGTCCTCTATGGATGGATCACCCGGCGGATGAGCCTGGGCAACATCATGCGGGTCGGGCTCATCATCGAGACCCTGACCCATCTCGGCCTCGCGGTCACCAGATCGGTGTGGGTCGCGGGACCCATCATGTTCGTGTTCGGCGCCCACGCCTTCATCTGGGGTACCACGTCGGTCACTGTCCGGCAGCGCGCCGTACCGACTCACATGCAGGGCCGGGTCGGCAGTCTGAACACGATCAGCGTCTTCGCCGGTCTGGTGGTCGGTTCGGCCATCGGCGGTGCGCTAGCAGTCCGGTACGGTGTCACGGCGCCGTTCTGGTTCGCCTTCGTCGGCTCGGCCGCCTTCGTCGTCCTGCTCTGGCGTCAACTGACCCACATCGCGCACGCCGACGAGCAACCGGTTGTCTAGCCACGCTCGGCGAGTGCTCCGGCCACCACCCGGCCGGCCTGGACGACCGCCGCCTGCTTGCCGTCGGCGGGGACGAGTACCGATATGTCGACGAGCGGGTCGCCGTCGACCACGACCAGGTCGGCGTGAGCGCCTTCGGCGATCACTCCCAGTTGACCGGTACGGCCGAGCAACTCGGCCGCGTTGACGGTCGCCGCGCGGATCACCTCTATGGCCGGCTGGACCTGGGCACGGATCACTAACTCGCGCAGCTGGTGCCGTTGCATGCCGCCGAGGCAGTCGGTGCCGTAGCAGAGCTTGACGCCGGCCTCGTAGGCCAGGCGGAGCGCGTCGAGGCCGGCATCGAGGACCGCGTCGACCTTCGCATGGCTCTCTGGCGGCAGTCCCCACTGTGGACCTTCGGTCTTCAGCGCCCAGTACGTCGTCAACGTGGGCGTCAGGAACGTACCGTGCTCGACGAGCAACCCCAGGCTCTCCTCGTCGAGCAGGTTGCCGTGCTCGATGGACCGTACGCCGCAGCGCACCGCCCGAGCGATCGCGGTACCGGGATAGGCGTGTGCGGAGACGTACTTGCCCGCGGCCTCGGCCTCCTCGACCACCGCCCGGATCTCGTCGAGGGAGTACTGCGTCGCGTCGACCTCGTCGGTGGGTGACGCCACACCGCCGGACACCATGATCTTGATGTGATGGGCACCGTTGCGCAGTTCCTCGCGGGCGGCCCGGCGGATCGCGTCGACGCCGTCGACCACCCGGGTCATCACCGGACAGCCCGGATGGGCGTCGATGGCGTACTGGCCGCGGCGGCGCGAGTCACCGTGGCCCCCGGTCTGGGACAGGGCCCGCCCGCAGAAGAACACCCGGGGTCCCGGCAGCAGACCGTCGGCCTGCGCCTGCGCCAGCCCGTAGTCGGCGCCGGCGTTGTCGCGTACCGAGGTGAAGCCACGGGCGAGCATCTCCCGCATGAGCACAGCCGCCTGCGCGGCAACGTACATCGGCGAGGCGGTGTGCAACGAGGCCAGGTCCGCGGTGACCGCGAGCAGGTGTACGTGGCAGTCGATCAGCCCGGGCAACAAGGTGCGGCCGGTCAGGTCGACCGCCGGTACGTCGTCCGCCGCCAGCCCCCGCCCGACCGCCGTGATCCGGCCGTCCCGGACCAGCACATCATGATCGTCACGGTAGGCGCCGGCGACCACGTCCAGCACCCGCGCGTGACGCAACAAGAGATCGCTCACCGCCCCACTCTGCCATCACCGCCGCCCTTACGGGTTGTTGGCCAAACATTGACCGAGTTCGAACAACTGGGTGGGCTCATGGTCGGATGACGCGCAACGGATCCATAACCAGGAGGAGTCTCGGCGTCGCGGCGACGGTACTGGTCGCACTGGCCAGCTCGTCGGCGGCGGTGGCCGAGGCCGCGCCGCAACCGGATGCCCGGCCCAACATCGTGGTCTTCATGACCGACGACCAGAACGTCTCGTCGCTGACGGTAATGCCCAACGTCAAGGCGCTGCTGGCCAACGCCGGTACGACGTTCGCCAACAACTTCGTGTCCTACCCGCTGTGCTGCCCGTCCCGGGCGACCTACCTCACCGGCCAGTACCCGCACAACCACGGCGTCATGAACAACGCCCTGCCGGACGGCGGCTACTACCGACTGCGCGGTGACGAGACGCTGCCGGTGTGGCTGCGCCGCGCTCGCTACGAGACCGCACACATCGGCAAGTACCTCAACGGATACGGCACGCAGAACCCGCTGGAGATCCCGCCCGGCTGGGGTGAGTGGTACGGCTCGGTGGACCCGAGCACGTACCGCATGTGGGGGTACACCCTCAACGAGAACGGCACCCTGGTCACGTACGGCCAGGACGACGTCGAGGATCCGGCGCTCTACCAGACCGATGTGTACGCCCGGAAGGCGGTCGACTACATCAACCGCAAGGCGCCCGGTGACAAACCCTTCTTCCTGTCGGTGGCGCCGCTCGCACCACACCAGGAGATCGGTTGGGCGGCCACGCATGGCAACCGCAACCCCCGGCCGGCGCCCCGGCACCGCGGTGCCTTCGCCGACGCCCCGCTGCCCATGCCGCTGTCCTTCAACGAGGCCAACGTCAGCGACAAGCCAGCGCACATCCGCGCGCTGCCATTGCTGGACACCGCCGCGATCGCCCAGATCACGAGGACGTACCGGTCCCGCCTCGAGTCGTTGCTCGCGGTCGACGAAGCGGTCAAGTCCATTGTGGACACGCTGACGGCCTTGGGCGAACTCGACCGTACGCTGTTCGTGTTCACCTCGGACAACGGCTGGCTGCAGGGCGAACACCGGATCCCGAGCGGGAAGATCCACCCGTACGAGGAGTCGATCCGAGTACCGCTGATCATGCGCGGCCCGGGCGTACCCGCCAACTCGACCAGCACGGTGCTGGCGGGCAACATCGACCTGGCGGCCACGGTGGTGGCGGCGGCCCAGGCCGTTCCCGGGATCGTCGTCGACGGCCGCTCGCTGTTGGGAACGACGCCGGGCCGCTCGGCCCTACTGGTGGAGAGCGGCCCACGCACCGACGGGTCACGCTGGTACGCCGCGATCCGCACGGCCCGCTTCGTGTACGTGGAACACTCGACCGGCGAGCGTGAACTCTACGACCTGTCGATCGACCCGTTCCAGATGCTCTCGCGCCACAACGACCTGGCGTACGCGCAGGTGCGGGCGGCGCTCGCCGAGCAACTGCACCGACTGCAGGCGTGCGCCGGCCAGACCTGTTAGGCCAGCTCATCTATTCACGAGCGCATATGTGTGGTACACCCGTCGGGTTGTTTGACTCGGGGAGGTTCGTATGCGTGATCGCTTCAGCTGGCGACGCGGGCTCGCCATTGCCTGCGTTGCCGTAGCGGGTGTTCTGCTGTCGTCTGCGACATCGCCGTCGTTCGCCGACGAGCCCGGACACTCGGAGGACGCGACGATCCGCGGCAAGATCATCAGGATGCTCCGCCACATGACGGTGGAGGAGAAGGTCGGGCAGCTGTTCGTGGTCGAGGTGTACGGGCAGGACGCCAACACCGTGTCACCGCAGTCAGCGGCCCGGAACCAGGCACTGTACGGTGTGGACACGCCCGCTCAGGTCATCGACAAGTACAAGCCGGGTGGGGTCATCTACTTCGACACCGGTCGCGGCGCGGACAACGTACGCAACCCGCGGCAGATCGCCACGTTGTCCAACGGTCTGCAAACCGCGGCCACCGGCCAGCGCATGTCGATACCGCTGCTCATCAGCACCGACCAGGAGGGCGGTTCGCTGGTGTTCCGGCTCGCCGCCCCGGCTACCGCGATGCCCGGGAACATGGCCCTGGGCGCGGGGCGTTCTCCGGCGGACGCCCGCCGATCGGCAGAGGTGATCGGTACCGAGCTGGACGCCGTAGGCATCAACCAGGACTACGCACCCGTCGCGGATGTCAACGTCAACCCGGCCAACCCCGTCATCGGCATCCGGTCGGTCGGCGAGGACCCCGCGCTGGCCGCGGCGCTGGTAGCCGCACAGGTGGACGGGTACCACGCCGGCGGTGTGGCCACCGTGGCCAAGCACTTCCCCGGACACGGCGACACCGCGGTGGACAGCCACTTCGGCCTACCCGAGGTCACCCACACCCGTGAGCAGCTCGAGGCCATCGACCTGCCACCGTTCCGGGCGGCCATCGAACGCGGCGTCGACACCATCATGACCGCCCATGTGGTACTCCGGTCGATCGATCCCAGCGGCGCACCGGCGACCATGTCCAAGCCGATCCTCACCGGACTGCTGCGTGAGGAACTCGGCTACGACGGACTCATCGTCACCGACGCGCTCGACATGGGCGGGGCGACGGCGACGTACCCTCCCAACGTCGCACCGGTGGAGGCCCTGAAGGCCGGGGCCGACATGCTCGTGCTCGCGCCGCAGATGGACGTCGCGTACGCCGCGGTGCTCGACGCCGTGCGCAGCGGTGTGATCTCCACTCGCCGCCTGGACGAGTCGGTCTATCGCATCCTGCGGTTGAAGATGAAGCGTGGTCTGTTCGACAACCCATTCGTCGATGTCGAACAGGCAGTGGGCATCGTGGGCGCACCCGACCACCTGGCCGACGCCCAGGCCATCACCGCACGCACCACCACCCTGGTACGCAACGATGCCGGCCTGCTGCCACTGAGCCGCCAGCCGCGCAACGTACTCGTGACCGGTTGGGGTGTGACCACCACCAGGCTGATCGGCGAGGCGATCACCCGGCGCGGCCAAACCGTCACGGTCATCGAGACGGGCCTGACACCCACGCAAGCCCGAATCGACGAGGTGGCCGCGGTGGCCGCGGGCAAGGACCTCGTGGTCGTGTCGACGAACAACGCGGCCAGCATCAGCCCCGCCACCGGGCTGCCCACCACATCCGCGGCGGCGCAGCAGGCGTTCGTCAGGGCGCTGGTGGCCACCGGCACGCCGGTCATCGTCTCCGGCATGCGCAACCCGTACGACATCTCCCGCCTGCCCGAGGTGTCGACGTATCTCGCGACGTACGGCTACACCGTCCACACGATCGAGTCGATGGTCGCGGTGCTGTTCGCGGACATCAACCCGGTCGGCCGGCTACCCGTGACGATCCCCCGGGCCGACGGGTCCGGAGCGTTGTATCCCTTCGGGCACGGGCTTCACTACGGCAGTTGACACCAACGGGGTGCGCCGGCCGAGCCGGCGCACCCCGCGAGCCGCTAGAACTGCCAACCGATGAGATTCCACTGCCAGCCGAACCAGGTGAGCGCGGCCAGCCCGGTGAAGAGGACGAGCTGGTGGATGCGGGCCGCGAGACCGGCGCCGGAGCCACGCCAGCCGTACGCCGTGAGGACCAACGCCCCGGCGGCGGTGAGCAAGGCGACGACGAACAGGCCCAGCAGGGCTCGAAAGCCGACCGGTGCCCCGTAGAGATAGTCGCCGGTGTCACCCGTGAGGACGAGGAAGAGCCCGGCCAGGAAGACGAGGCCGATGACGGCCGCCCCGGCAGCTAGCAGGCGGGCGAGGCGCCAGCGGGCGGTGGTGGATCGGGGGCGGCGCAACGCGCGCCGCACCAACCCGGTCACGAGTACCACCAGCGCGCTGATCGCTATGAGAGCGAAACCGAGCACGATCACGATGTTGACGGTGATGGTGTCGGATGCGCTCATGAGCTGGTACGCCGGGCCGTCGGTGGCGACGTACTGCCTGCCGTCCGCGCCGCGGAGGAAGACCAGGTGATCGCCGCCGTCGGCCGACCGGTAGAGGCCGTCGCCGTTCGTGGTCCACGTCTTGCCCTTGAAGCGCACGGTACCGTCAGGGTCCACCGCGAGCCGGTGCGGCCCGAGGAGCGTGACTATCTTCTCCACTGTGGACTGATTGTGTCGCGTCGGCTGGTAGAAACCGGCCCGCGGTGCGGAACCGGCACCGGGCGCGGTCGCGACCGGGGTCGGGGTGGGATCCGGTGTCTCCATCACGGGTAGGAACCGGTCCAGGAAGCCCGGCATGAGCTCCCTGAGCACGTCGGCACCGCCGGTGGCGTTGAGGGACAGAAACAACCCGAGCTTGCATCCCGGTACCAGCAGCAGAACGCTCTGAAAGCCCTCCCAGCCGCCATCGTGCATGAGGACGCGGTGACCGTTCATCATGCGGTCCATGAAGCCGTGGGCGTAGCCGCTCAGCCGTGGGTCGGCCGCGAAGGATCGCTGGTGCATCTCGGTCATGACGGCAGGACTGAGGATGTTGGCCTCGCCGAAGCGGCCGCCGTTGAGCTGGGCGCGCATGAAGTGAGCCATGTCGGCTGCGGTGGCGCTGATCCCGCCGTCCGGGAGGAGCTGGTCGAACTCGAACGGGACCAGCCGTAGCGGTTCGTCGTCGGAGTTGTAGCTGCGAGCGAGACCGTCGGCGAGTGCGGCGGGCACCGGTTCGGTCGCGGTGCTCCGGGTCATGGCCAGCGGCTCGAGAATGTTCTGCCGGACATAGTCCTCATAGGACAGACCGCTGACCTTCGCCACGATATAACCGGCTAGCGCGGCGCCATAGTTGGAGTAGGCCGAGATCTGACCCGCCGGCCGGATCCGGGCCGGCATGTTGGTCGCCAGGAACCGATCGAGCGGGGTGACTTCGCCGGGCGTGCGTGCTCCGGTACCGATGATTCGGTCTTCGAAGCCGGACGTGTGGTTCATCAGGCTCATCAGGGTCACCGGCTGGGCGTACGTCGCCGGCACCTGGAACGACGTGAGGTACCGGTTGACGTCGGCGTTCAGGTCGAGCCTGCCGGCCTGCACCTGCTGCATCACCGCGGTCCAGGTGAACAGCTTGGTGATGGACGCGATGCGGACCAGCGAGCGGTCCGGGTCGAAGGCGACACCGTGTTCCCGATCGGCGAGGCCGTATCCCCGCGCGAATACCGTCGCGTCGCCGGACACGACCGAAACCACCGCACCCGGTACGTGAAACCGGTCGAGGAGGCCGGGTACGTGGCCGTCGAAGAATCCGGACAGTGCTTCGGCGGTCGGGGCGACGCAGCCCGCGGGTGCGGCCTCGGCGCGCGACGCCACACCGGTGAACGGCACGGCAAGACAGCCGACCAGTACGGCGAGAATCGTTGTGTGTGTTCGCATGCCGGCAGCGTGTCGCCGCGTACCGGGCGCCCACATCGCCGCGCGGTCGCCCGCTGGCTACGACGAAAGTCGGAGATGGACGGGTCCACACGGCGACCAAAGAAGCATGGGTCGCCCGCCGCGCGGTGCATAGGCTGCTGGTCATGGACCTGAGGTTGCGAGGCGGTCGAGCGCAGGGGGTGGACGCCGCACTCGTACTCGCGTGCCTCGGACTCACCGTGCTCGCGGTCCGGGGCGCATGGTCGCCGTTGCCGCCGCAGGTGATCGCCGCGGCGGGTGTCATCGGCAGCGCGGCGCAGTGGTGGCGACGGCGGTGGCCGCAGGTGGCTGTGCTGGCCGGCGCGGTCGCCTACCCGTTGTCGGGCAACCCCGGCCCACTGCTGGTCGGTGTCTACTCGGGCGCCTCGTACGCCCGGCGACAGTGGCTCTGGCTCTTCGCCATCGCGGGCTGGATCGGCTTCGCCGCGTTGCCCTTCATCGAAGAAGGCCGGCTGCCATTCAACGACGCCGCCGCGGCCGCGGTCGCCGTGGCGTTCGCCCTGATCCTCGGTGCGTACACGGCCACTCGCCGGGATCTGATGGCGTCCTGGCGCGAGCGGGCGCACCGAGCCGAGGCCGAACAGTTGCTCCACGAAGAATGGGCCCGCTCGGCCGAACGTACGCGGATCGCCCGCGAGATGCACGACGTGCTGGCCCACAAGGTTTCGCTCATCGCGTTGCACGCGGGAGCCCTCGAGATGACCGCCGGGACAAGGCCGGACCAGGTCAACGTCCAACAGCAGGCGGCGCTGATCCGCGGGACCGCGCGGGAGGCGATGCAGGAGCTTCGTTCCGTGCTGGGCCTGCTGCAGGCCGGTGCTGCCCCGCGCCCGCCCGACGAAGCGGCGTTCGTGGAGGGCGAACCGTTCGCCGACCTGACCTCGCTGGTAGCGGCATCGGTCCGGGCGGGCCAATCGGTGGAGCTGCAAGCCAACGCCGGGCCATTGCCGCTCGCGACCGCCCGTACCGTTTACCGTGTCGTCCAGGAGGGCTTGACCAACGTACGCAAACACGCGCCGGACGCTGCGACGACGGTTTCGGTCCACCGCGCCGACGAGGGGACCGTCACCGTCACTGTGCACAATGGACCAACCGCCGGCCCACCCATGGACCTCCCGGGATCGGGGTCCGGGCTCGTAGGCCTGACCGAGCGGGTACGCCTGGCCGGCGGTGTGATCCACAGTGGACGGACAGCCGGTGGCGGCTGGCAACTGCGGGCCACCATCCCGCTGCCCGCCGAGGAGACACAGTGATCAAGGTTCTCCTCGTCGACGACGAAGCCCTTGTCCGGGCTGGCCTTCGCATGCTCCTGGAGACGGCCGACGACCTGATCGTGGTCGGCGATGCCGAGGACGGGCAGGCCGCGGTCGACGCGGTCCGACGGAGTCGGCCCGACGTGGTGCTGATGGACATCCGCATGCCCCGAATGGACGGCTTGGCCGCCACGGCCGCGATCCAGGCACGCCCGAGCCCGCCGGCGATCGTCGTACTGACTACCTTCGACGCGGACGATGCGGTCTTCCGGGCGTTGGAGGCGGGGGCGATCGGCTTCCTGCTCAAGGACACGCCGCCGGCGGAACTGCTGCGCGCCGTACGCCTGGCGGCCGGCGGCGACTCGATCCTCTCGCCCAGCGTGACCCGTCAGCTCATCGACCGCTTTACCGTCGAGGACCGCAGCCGGCGCCGCCGCGCCGCGCTCGACCAGTTGCAGACGCTGACCGAACGCGAGCGGGAAGTCCTGGTCGAGATCGGCCGCGGCGAGGCCAACGCCGACATCGCCGCTCACCTCTACATGAGCGAGGCCACGGTCAAGACGCACGTCTCGCACCTGTTCGACAAGCTCGGCGCGACCAACCGCGTCCAGCTCGCGATCACCGCGTTCCGGGCCGGTCTCGTCGAGTAACGACCGTCACGTACCGGGCTGGTCGGGCGGCCACATCGAGGGCTGCGGAGGTACGGCAACCGGCGGTGCAGCCGGTGGGACCGACGGGCTCTGCCGCCGGCGACGAAGCCGCCAGAGAATCAATCCGGCCACGATCGATACGACGAGCAGGCAGCCCGCGGCGCCGATCGTGGCGACCGTCGGCCACTGGCGGGACAAGCCGAGGAACCCGGACGACTCCTCCGACTCGGCCCGCAGTTCGGTCCGCTCCCCCGCCTTTGGGCGCCAGGTCACCGTACGGTCGTCCAGCTCACCGTTGTGGGTTAGCACCCGGCCGGGCATCGTAATCGCGATGCGCATCTGGAACGTGTCGGCGACCTCCTGCAGAGCGGGATTGGTGAGGTCCAGGTCGGTCAGGTCCATGGCGCCGCTGACGATGTACCTACCGCCGGTGTGTGCGATGCGCAGATCGTTCGGATCGCTGGCCGCGCGGTTGCTGTTCTCGATCGTGACCCGGTCGTAGACCACCCGGACGCCGACGTAGACGTCGTCCGAGTACGGTTCGGTACGGGCGCCCGCCGGCACGTGGACCCGACCGCTGTCGGTCAGCGACCGGACGAGGTTCTCCTCGCTCTGGTTGGTCAACGCCGCCATTCGCTTGTCGTAGGCGACCACCATCGACCCCGTGATCGTGTCGTCGGCGTGGATGGTGAGCTCCATGTCGACCTTGGCGCACCCGCCCAGTAATGCAAGGCACACGACGAGGACGCCGAGCACCGCTGATCGCCGAAACATGAGTCAGTCCCTTCCGCAGGCAACGAGGTTACGCCACCCCGTGGGAGTACGCCCGACGCGCACCGAGGTACACCGCCGCGCGCCCGTTCGCCTCCCCGATCGTGCCGCCCCGCGCGGTCTGCAGGACGAAGTGTTCGGTCGTCAGGACCGTGAGCAGTTGCGGGTCGACCTTCTCCGCGGACATGTCCACTCCCGTCAATCGTTCGACAACGAACCGATCTTGCCAAACGATCGACGCCGTTGCCCGGTACGGGGTGGCGTGGCGCCGTACCGGTCAGCCGCCGTTGACCGGTACGAACGGTTCGAGGACCTGGCGCACCGAACGCACCGTGGCCGGTACGGGAGCCGCGTCGACGGTGTCGAGCATGACCCGACCGAGTTTCGCGTGCACCTCGACCGCGGGATGGGTCGCACCGTAGTTGTCCAGTCCGCCCAGCGAGTCGGCGAAGAACGCGTACGTCAGCATCGGTGAACCGTCCGTGGCGAACATGATGCCGGCCTCGTGACGCGCCGCACCGAGGGTGTCGAAGTCGGCGCCGTACTTGGTGGCCACCCGGCTCCGCTCGTTCGATGACATGTTGCGGCGGATCCCGTCGTGGTAGCCGTTGATCCACCGCGTCACGCGCAGCAGAAAGTCGCAAGAGGACGGTGACAGCAACGTCTTGGTAGCCAGGCGCCAGAGCAGGTCGTGGGTTTCCCGCGCGGTGGTCACGCCGAGGAAGAACCGGTTCGGGTTGGCCACCGGTATCACCCTGGTGTGCGCGAAGCCTTTGGCGGCAAGGATGTCGTTGAGTTCCAAGGCCGGTACGACCCGCCCGCACATGCGTACCGCGGTGTTGTCCGACACCAGCAGCATCGCGGTCAGGAAGTTGGCGATGGTGATCTCGTCGCCCCACACGCCGTGCAGGTGGTAGATGCCGCTGCCGCCGAGGATGATGCTGGCCGGTAGGTCCAACCTCTGGTCGAGTGTCAGCAGGCCACGGTCCACCTTGTCGAGAACGGCCATCGCGACGTACAGCTTCTGCACGCTGTAGCCGTTGGTGACGAAGTCGATGTCGTCCTCGATGACCGGTTGGAGCTGCCCGGCTTCGTCGAGCAGAGCCACGTGCGAGTGCCAGCGGCCACCTGCGTCGGCCTTTCCTTTGGCATACGTCTTGCGGATTCGGTGCGGACCGTGTGAGGTCTCCGCAGCGGAGGCCGGCGATGTACTCAGTCCCAGGGCGGCCGCTCCGGCGGAGAGACCGAGACCGAGGGTCGTACGTCGAGATACCTGGCTTGTCACGCTACCTCCCGTGAAATCGGTGACGACACATTCAAGCATGTGAACGCCGCCGGCCACCCCGTCAACGGTCCACCTGACCGAGGGTCAAGCTACCGAACTGCTCCAGTCGGCGGCACTCATCAGCTCGACCATCGTCGCGAACGCAACTAGCTGTCGGATCAACGACAGTCCGCGAAGGCCCTTGACGGCGTAGCTCACCATCGGGCCGATGGGAAACCTCGGCCTGTTCATCGCGCTCGGCGCCATCGCGCTCGTCGTGCTGTTGCTGATCGGCTGGACGATCAGCACGTACAACCGGCTGGTCCGGCAACGCAACCAGGTACGTGCCTCATGGGCACAGGTCGATGTCCAGCTCGTGCGGCGGTACGACCTGATCCCGAACCTCGTCGAGACGGTCAAGGGGTACGCCGCGCACGAGCGCAGCACGCTGGAGGCGGTGGTCTCGGCGCGCAACACCGCGATGGCGGCCGCCGGCACACCCGGCGGTACGGCCGACCGCGCCGCCGCGGAGAACGTGCTGACCCAGGCGCTGGGCCGGCTGTTCGCGCTCGCCGAGGCGTACCCGGATCTGAAGGCGAACCAGAACTTCGCGGCGTTGCAGGCCGAGCTGGCCAACACCGAGGACAAGATCTCGTACTCCCGACAGTTCTACAACAGCGCGGTGCAGACGCTGACCAACTCGATCCAGTCGTTCCCGAGCAGCCTCGTGGCGGGACTGGGCAAGTTCGAGCCGCCGGCCTACTTCGAGGCGGCTGGTGGCGAGCGCGG
Source organism: Micromonosporaceae bacterium (assembly GCA_035650075.1). Taxonomy (GTDB): domain Bacteria; phylum Actinomycetota; class Actinomycetes; order Mycobacteriales; family Micromonosporaceae; genus DASSUC01. The sequence goes on from DASRII010000435.1 coordinate 39,765, forward strand.
TCCGGTGCAGGTCCGTTTCTAGGATAGGTGTCCACAATGGACCCTCGCGTACTCGAAATCGCGCTGGTCGTCGGCGCCGTGGGGCTGTGGGCCGCGTGCTACGCCGCCCTGTTCCTCGTCACCCGGCCGGCCAGCCCTCGGCCCGGACCGGCAACCCAGGAGCTCGGTACCGAGTCCCCCGCCGTGGCAAGCCTGCTGGCCAACCGCTGGGCGGTGACCGAGGACGCCGTCGAGGCGACGCTGCTCGATCTGGCCGCCCGCCGGCACGTCGAGCTGCGGCAGCCGGCCGCCGACCCGATGCAGACCACCGTCCACCTGCGACCCGAGGCCGACCAGTCCGGGCTGACGGCGTACGAAAGAAGGGTCCTCGACCGCGTCGGCGCGCTCGCTGTCGGCGGCGTGGTACCGGTCACGGCCCTCACCTTCCGCGACGACAAACAGGCCAAGCGCTGGACCAAACAGGTGCGGGTCGAGATCGTCGCAGAAGCCCGGACGAAAGGGCTGTCGCAGCGCCGGTTCGGGAAGACCGCGGTCGGGCTGCTGGTCGCCGCGGCCGGCGTGGTCGCCACCGTGGTCGCCGCGGCGGCGATCCATTACAACCAGCGGGTGGTCGAAGAGGACGAGGCCGGTCTCGTCATCTTCGCCTTCTTCTTCACGTTCATCGCGCTGTCCGCCATCGCGGGCCGCTACCCCGGCGAGCGGGACACACTTGACGGGCGTGTGGTGGCGGCGCGCTGGCTCGGTGTGCGGGACTGGCTGCGGGGGCACGAGGAGTTCGCCGATCTGCCGCCGGCCGCGGCCACTGTGTGGGACCGGTACCTGGCCTACGGTGCCGCGCTCGGCGTGACTCGGGTCGCGAGCTCCGTGCTCGACCTCGGCATGGGCAGCCGTCGGCTCGTCTGGTCGAGCTACGGCGGCACGTGGCATCGGGTCCGCGTGCGCTATCCGCGGTTCTGGCCGAAGTACGGCCGCAAGGCATTCGACCTGATCACGCGCGCGTTGCTGAGCATCGGGCTCGGACTGGTGCTGGTGCTCTACGGCACGAAACCCCGGCAGATACTGAGCGACGCGGCGCCGGCCCGGTGGTTCGACACCTTCGAACCGCTGGCCCGGATCGCCGGCATCGCGCTGCTCGCGTACGGCGGGTACAAGTTGCTGCGCGCCGTGATCGACCTCGCCACCGAACGCACGATCACCGGCGAGGTCCTCTGGGTGCAGGTCTGGCGAACGGCGCGCAAGGACGACGACGCCAGGCCGGAACCGGTGCTGCACTACCTCGCCGTCGACGACGGCGCGGGCGACCGGACCACCGCGTGGGCGCTGCCGAGCGAGCTCGCCTTCTGCAACGACGGCGACACTGTGACACTGCGGGTACGCCGGTGGACCCGGCGGGTACTCACGCTGAAGGTGGACGAGCGAAGCAAACGCGGCGACTTCACCGAGTCCACAGTGGACCACGAGTCGGAGGACCTGGTGGCGACCACGCTGGGGTCCACGATGCGGGCCGTGACCGGCGTGCTCCGAGCGCCGGACGTTTCGCCGGCCACCTTGTTGACCGCGGAAGAGGTCGGTCACGCCCTCGGCATGGCCGTACGCATGCAGGACGAGGTGCCCGTCCCGGGCCCGTTCCGCATGGTCACCTTCCACACGGTCGAGCGGAACAAGCAGGTGCTCCTCCTCCAACTCGCCGGGGGCAGGATGGGCGCCTGGGCCTGGCGCTCGAACTCGCGGGGCACCCCGCTGCCCGGCATCGGCGACGGTGCCTTCGCCAACGGCGACCGCGCCACGCTGCGCTTCGGCGAGACAACCGTCGTACTCACGCTGCTCGGCAAGGGCAAGGGCCATCGGCAACACCTGCCCTGGCTGCTCACTCAGGCCGCCGGGCGGATGTCGGCCTGATCAGGCGTTGGCTCGCGGATGCACTATGGACACATGGCAGCCCGGCATCTCGGCCGTACCGCGGCCGGTGTGGCGGTGGCGGTCGGCACATCGCTGACGGCCATAGTCGTTCTCGCGTTCGTCGATACCGCCGACTGGACGGCGAACTCGCTTCCCGGCGACGCGACCGTCACGGACCTGCTCGCACTCGCCGTGATCGTGGGCGGGACGATGCTGGCGATGTTCGTCGACGACTTCGATGGACAGCTCCGCGGCGTGAGCTTCGGCTGCTACCTGGTGGCGACCAGCACCGGCATGCTGGCGATCGGCTTCGGGTATGTGCGGTTCTGGTGCGATCGTGCGACGGCCGTCATCGTGGGGCTCATCGACAAGAACCAAGACGTGTCGCACTGGTCGGCTCGGGCTCTCGTCCCGGGTACGGGACAGCAGGTTGATTTCGACACCTACTCCCGGGACAGCGAAGGTGTCGCGATCGGCCACCAGTTCGACGTCATCGTCGATCCGCGCGGCTGGACCGAACCGGTCGAACCCGTGGCCGCCGACCTGTTCTATCCCGCCGCGGGAATCACGGTGGCGTTGTTCCTCGCGCTGTTCGTGATCGCGGCGGTACGCGCACGTAGGGCGGCGGGCGAACTCGGCGTCTAGGGTGGAGGCCGCCGAAACTTCGCGCACCCAATGAGGACACAGTGGACTACAGCGGCCTGGTGAAGAGCCTCGAGATTCCGCCCGACTTCCGCGCACCCACCGAGCTCACGTACGCCGACATCCGCGCCCGAGCGATCAGCCGTGCGGACTTACAAGACGACGTGCGCGGCATCAACGCCAGCATCGAGCTCATCGAACGGACCCGTGGTGGCGGATGGCCGACGGAGCCGGTCACCGAGGAGTTCAACTACGTCGACCTCGTCTGGCACGAGCTGGAGTTTCGCGAGGGGTACTCGTACGCGTACGCCGTCTATGACTCGGCCGACCGGTACCTGGGCTGCTGCTACCTCTACCCGATGGGACGGCGCACCCCGCTCACACCCGACCTGCTCGCGTACGAGGTGGACGTGAGCTGGTGGGTCACCCCGGACGCGTACGACGACGGCTATTACACCAAGCTGTACCTGGCGTTGCGCCAGTGGGTGGTGGCCGATTTTCCCTTCACCCGCCCGTACTACTCCAACCGCGAGATGCCGGACAGCTAGCGCGACCGGCCGCCGGTGCCTAGGGTGACACGCGTTGGTGCGTACCCCCGGAGCATGAATGTGGCGGCTGGTCGTCGGAGCGCTCCGCGCCCGACGCGGCCAGAGCTCGATGCTCTTCCTGCTCGCCGCGCTCGCGGTCGCGGCGAGCACCGCTGCGCCGCTGTACGCAGATGCGGCGGGTCGAGCGGCCCGTCTCGATGAGGTTCGCGCCGCGACCGGCGCCGACCGGACCGTCTCGGTGCGGAACGATCGAGCGCCGGCAGATCCCCGCGCGATCGACACGACCCGCGAAAGCCTGCGCGGCGCCGCTCGGGGCAGCGGCCTCACCGACATCCTCGCGTTGGATCTCTCCGCCACGCTGAGTGTCGACTCGGTACAGACGACGCTGATCGCCCGTGAGGGCATCTGCGAACACGTCGTGGTGACCGGGCGTTGCGCGCGCGACGCCGGAGAAGCGACCGTCAGCGAGGCGAGCCGTTGGCGCGTCGGTGACGAGATATCGACCGCCGATCCTCCGCTACGGCTGCGTGTGGTCGGCGCGTACCGGATGGTCGATGTCGGCGAGCCGTACTGGGCCGGGCGGCTCGACCTCGACACCGATCCGACCATCGTGACCGCACGGACATTGTTCGACGCCCGGCCGGCGGTCCTGGGCGTGACCGTAGACCTCGTGGCGCTGGACCCTTCCGCGCTCGCCGTCGGACCGGGCCTCACCGAGGCGGTGCTGGCCATCCAACGGGCGACACCGAGCGGGTACGCCGTCAGCACCGGCCTGCCGGGCCTCGTAGAGCGGGTCGAGGCGAACCGGCGAGCGCTGGTGAACGGCGTGGTTATCGGTACCGGTCAGCTGATTCTCATCTGCGTTTTCGTGCTGCTGCTCGCCGTGGGTCAGGCGTCGGCCGAGCGCCGGGGAGAGTTCGCTGTGGCGGCGTTGCGGGGCGCACCCGCGCGCCACAGGTTCATCCTGATCGTCAGCCCGAGCGCCGTACCGCTCGTCGCGGCCGCACCGATCGGCTTCGCCGCCGGCTGGTTCGTCGCACGGGCCAGCGCGGGACCCGCAGGCATCGCACCGGTAGCGATGACGCCCGCGACGTACGCGCTCGCCGGTACCACGGTGCTCGTCGCGCTCGCCGCCGCGGTGGCCGGCGCGCTGCGCGGTGCGCCGCGGGGACGGAAGCCGTACGCCCGGCGAGCTGACCTGGTCGACCTGATTGTGGTGGTGCTGGCCGGCGGGGCGGCGTACCAGCTCGGCAGCGGCCGGGCTACCGCCGGTGGCCTCGCCGCGTTCACCCCGATGCTGGTCTCCCTGGCCTGCGGCCTGGTCGCCGCCCGGCTGGTGCTGCCGGTAGTGGCGGCCGGCGGCACGAGGTGGCTGCATCGCGGCCGGCTCGTCGCTGGCTTGGCGGCGCTGCAACTGGCCCGCCGGCCGACCGGGCACCGGTTGCTCGCCATGGTCGCCGTGGCCACCGCCCGGCGAGACGGTCGCTCTCGTTGGCCCGTCCGGTTCGGGTAAGTCCACGCTGATCGCGTTGCTCTCCGGGCTGATGCGACCCAGTGCCGGGCGGGTCCAGGTGGGTCGATGGACATCGGCCGGCTCACCGATGCCGAGCTGGCCCGGCTGCGCGGCACGGACATCGGGGTCGTGCTGCAGGGCGGTGCCGAGCGGAACCTCCTGCCGTACGCCACGCTGGCCGACAACATATGGTTGGCCCAACGCCGGGCCGCACGGGTCCGACCGGCGGACGTCGAGTCACCGGAGCGCATCGCCGCACTCGTAGGCCTGCTCGGCGACATGCACCG
>DASRII010000436.1:0-27284 GCA_035650075.1 Micromonosporaceae bacterium
AGAGGACCCGAGCATGCGAACCCGAGGTGGTGCTCCCGGTCCGGCACGAGACGAGGGCGCGGCCCTGATGGTCGCAGAAGCGGCTGCGTGCATGTCGAACAGCGGGGGTGGTGGAGTGATCGTCGGGGTCCGGGATTCCGATGGCGAACTGACTGGAACGAACCTCGATCCGATGTGGCTCCGCGGTCGCATCCATGACCTCAGCGACAGGCGCTTGACGTGCGCGGTCGAGGAGGTTCCGATCGGTGATCACAGGCTGCTCGTGATCTTGGCTCCGCAAGCATGGGAGCCGATCCGGATCCGCGGCAAGGCCAAGCACCGAGTCGGCGGTCGCTGTGTCGAGATCGATGCAAGTCAGTGGGCGGCTGCACACCTCAATCGTGTGGGATTTGACTGGTCGGCCCAGGCGTCGGGCGTTCCGGTCGACCGTGTCCGACCGGCCGCGCTAGGTGTTGCACGTCAGTACCTGAGAACGAGTGGAGAACAGCGCGCTGCCGAATTAGCCGCCGCCTCCGACGAGGAGTTCTTGCGCCGGACGGCTGCGATCAAGGATGGCGTGCTGACCAACGGTGCCACGCTGTTGTTTACCGCGGAAGCGGATTGCCCCACGATCGACTACCGCCGAAGGGATGCGCCCGGCGCGGATTCGGTACTCCGGCTCGACCGGACCGACGTCTCCCTGATCGAGGCGCTGGCGGAGGTCGAGCGCGCGATCGCCTTGACCAACCGTACGGTTCACGTCCGTCCCGGTGGACTGCCTGTAGGGCAGTTGCGTGCCGTACCGGAGAAGGCGGTACGGGAAGCACTCGCTAATGCGGTTGCGCACCGGGATTGGCTCCTGCCCGAGCCCGTTGCCGTTGAGTTCGTCGGCGATTGTCTTGTCGTGCAGTCTCCTGGTGGCTTCGCTGAAGGTGTCGACTCCGATCGGCTGTTGACCACACCACCGAGAACCCGGAACCCTCACTTGGCCGATCTTTTGCGCCTGCTGCGGATAGCAGAGCGTGAGGGGATCGGCGTGGACCGCATGTATCGCGAGATGATTCGCGTGGGCCATCGCCCCCCTGAGATTGTGGAACGCCCGGGACCCCATGTGCGTTGTGCGCTCATCGGCGGTGAACCGAATGTCCCCGTCATGCGCCTCATGACAGCGCTCGATCCACCGCAGCACGCCGAGGATGTCGACATCGCGTTGATCGTAGATGTCCTGCGACGCCGCCCGACGGTGTCCGCTCGGGAGCTGATCGACGTGCTACAGAAGGAGGTCGACGAGGCGGCTTCGGCCCTCGACAGAGCACGGGACACCCGTTTCGGTGACGGGCCAATGATCATTCCTACCGTCCGCACCCAACAGCGGCGTACCCGTGACTACCGGTTCAGCGATACGGTGCGCTGGCACTTCGGCCGAGACCTGCCCTACTTGCGCATGTCCCGCGACGAGGTTGTGCCGTACGTAGCCGACTTCGTCCGGCAGTACGGGCAGATCCGGAACAGCGACTACGTCGACCTATTCGGTGTCTCGCAGCAGTACGCGGCAAGGGTCCTTCGTGAGTTGGCAAGTCCCGACTGGGGTGGACTCCTCCGGCCGGGACGGGAACCAAACATCGGCAGAGACGCCCACTACGTCGCAGGTCCAGGGTTTCCTGCGACCCTGCCTACGGTGAGTCTTGGCAGGGTCATAACGGACGAGGACGTGGACGAACTCGACGACGAGCTGTAGCCGCAGCGGGTCAGCCGGCGGACTCGCGGGTGGTCTCCAGGGTTCCGTCGCCATCTGTGTCGACGGCGACCGTGTCCAGGTAGCCGTCGCCGTCGGCGTCCACGCCGGCGAAGTCGGTACGGCCGTCGAAGTCGCGGTCCAGCGTGATCTGGTCGGCGACGCCGTCGCCGTCGGAGTCGTACACGTACTTGTCCGCCACCCCGTCACCGTCACGGTCGTACGCGATGGCGTCCACCCGGCCGTCGCCGTCCAGATCGATGGCGCCCACGACGTCGTGGATCTGTTCTCCGGACGTCGCCTCCTCCGGGCTCATGCCCATGTCGCCGAGGCTGTACTGGTTTGGGCCATCCGTCATTGGGAATTCCTTCACTGGTGGGGGATCGGTCGCGTCCACACTACGGTGCGGGCGCTACCCCGGTTGAGTCAGGAATCAATCACGGCTGCTGCGCAAAAGTATGGGTTCTGCGCAGGCGAGATGAGCGAAAGTCCGATACGCTGCGGACCATGTGTGGAATCGTGGGATACGTCGGTGGACGGTCGGCGCTGAGCATTGTCATGGACGGGCTGCGGCGGCTGGAGTACCGCGGGTACGACTCGGCCGGTGTGGCGATCCTCGACGGTGAGCTGCTCGTGGAGAAGCGGGCCGGCAAGCTCGCCAACCTCGACAAGGCGCTCGCCGACCGCGAGGCGGAGCTGAACGGCGGCACGACCGGGATCGGGCACACCCGGTGGGCCACCCACGGCGGTCCCACTGACCGCAACGCCCACCCCCATCTGTCCACCGACGGGCGGGTAGCGGTTATCCACAACGGCATCATCGAGAACTTCGCCAAGCTGCGGGCCGAGTTGGAGTCCGACGGGGTGGAGTTCCGCAGCGACACCGATACCGAGACCGTTGCCCATCTGTTGGCGGCGGAGCTTCGTACCATCTCGGATCGGGACGGGCCGCAACGGCTCGCGGAGGCCATGCGGCGGACCTGCCGGCGCCTGGAGGGCGCCTTCACGCTGCTGGCCGTCGACGCGGACACGCCCGGCGCGGTCGTGGGTGCGCGCCGCAACTCGCCGCTGGTGGTCGGCCGCGGGAACGGCGAGAACTACCTGGCCAGTGACGTGTCGGCGTTCATCGAGCACACCCGGGACGCCGTCGAGCTGGGTCAGGACCAGGTCGTCCTGATCACCGCCGACTCCATCGAGGTCACCGACTTCGCCGGGCAGCCGGCCGAGGCTCGCGACTACCACATCGACTGGGACGCGTCGGCCGCCGAGAAGGGCGGGTACGACTACTTCATGCTCAAGGAGATCGCCGAGCAGCCGCGGGCGGTCGCCGATACGCTGCGCGGCCGGCTGACCGGGGCCGGCGAGATCCAGCTCGACGAGGTCCGGCTGACCGACCAGGATCTGCGCGACGTCGACAAGATCTTCGTGATCGCCTGTGGGACCGCGTACCACTCGGGTCTCGTCGCCAAGTACGCCATCGAGCACTGGACCAGGATCCCCTGTGAAGTCGAGCTGGCCAGCGAGTTCCGGTACCGCGACCCGGTGCTCGACCGGTCCACGCTGGTCGTGGCGATCTCGCAGTCCGGCGAGACGATGGACACGCTGATGGCGCTGCGGCACGCGAAGGAGCAGAAGGCTCGGGTACTGGCGATCTGCAACACCAACGGCTCGACGATCCCCCGGGAGTCGGACGCGGTGCTCTACACGCACGCCGGACCGGAGATCGCGGTCGCGTCCACCAAGGCGTTCCTCACCCAGCTCGTGGCGTGCTACCTGGTGGGCCTGCACCTGGCTCAGGTACGCGGCATCAAGTACGCCGACGAGGTGGCCGCCATCGTCGCCCAGCTCAGCGAGATGCCGTCCAAAGTGGAGGAAGTACTGTCCACAATGGAGCCCGTCCGGGCGCTGGCCCGTGACCTGGCCGGCGCGAAGAGTGTGCTGTTCATCGGGCGGCACGTCGGGTACCCGGTGGCCCTGGAGGGCGCGCTCAAGCTCAAGGAGCTGGCGTACATGCACGCCGAGGGGTTCGCCGCCGGGGAGCTCAAGCACGGACCGATCGCGCTGATCGACGACGACTGCCCGGTCGTATGCGTCGTACCGTCGCCGCGCGGCCGAGGCGTCCTGCACGACAAGATCGTGTCGAACATCCAGGAGGTACGGGCTCGGGGCGCGCGGACGATCGTCATCGCGGAGGAGGGCGACGAGGCGGTCGTGCCGTACGCCGACCATCTCGTCCGGGTGCCGCCCACCCCGACCCTGCTGGCGCCGCTGGTGACCACCGTGCCGCTGCAGGTGCTGGCCTGCGAGATCGCCGCCGCCCGAGGGCATGACGTGGACCAGCCGCGCAACCTCGCGAAGTCCGTGACCGTCGAGTGAGCGAGTCACTACTCGCGTTCGCGGTGTTCGCGGCCGTGCTGACGGTGACGCCGGGACTCGACACGTTGCTGGTGCTCCGTACGGCGGCGGTGGCCGGCCGCCGTCCGGCCCTGGCCGCGGGTCTCGGCATCGGGCTCGGCTGCGTGTGCTGGGCGGTCGCCAGCGCGCTGGGCATCACCGCGGTGCTCGGCGCCTCCCGGGTCGCGTTCGACGTGCTCCGCCTGGCGGGTGCGGCGTACCTGTGCTGGCTCGGGGTCCGGCTGCTGTGGCGGCGTCGCGGCCTCGAGGCGTCCGAGGCGTCCACTGTGGACATAGCGCCGGCCGCGGCCACGCCGGGTGCCGCGTTCCGTACCGGGCTGACCACGAACCTGCTCAACCCGAAGGTCGGCGTGTTCTACCTGTCGGTACTCCCGCAGTTCCTCCCGGACGGGGTAGCCCCGCTGATCGCGTCGACCGCGCTGGCCGCCGTGCACGTCGTCGAAGGACTGCTCTGGTTCACGGTGATCGTGCTGGCCGTGCACCGGGCCGCGCACGTGCTGGCCAGGCCGGCTGTGAAGCGGTGGCTCGATCGGCTCACCGGTCTCGTCTTCGTGGCCCTCGGCGCCCGGCTCGCCGGGGAGAGTTTCCGGAGGGCATGAGGTAGCACCCACCCGATCGACCGATGCCACCCGCGTACCTCGATCGGCAAGCATGCGTCAGGTGAGACGCGTGACGGGGGTACTGCTGGCCCTCGCTGCGGTCGTCGGCGCGGTACCGGGGCCCGCCTGGGGCAGCGCCCAGACGGAGTCGGATCTGAAGATCTCTCGCTTCGCGCTCGCCGGGCGGGTCGGTCCGAACCCGCGGTTCCAGGTGACGGTCGGCAACGACGGGCCCGTCTCGTCACCCGGAGGCACGCTCTCCATCTCGGGCCTGGGCGGCGCGCCGACCGGGGACACGGAGACGTCCTGCGACCGTACGGCCAACGGTCTCGTCTGCAAGCTGCTCGCGATCGAGGTGGGCGGCAGTCTGGTGTACGACTTCGGCCTGAAGGGCAACTCCTGGCGTGACCTGACGATCACGGTGACCGCTACCGGCAGCAACCCCGATCCACGCTCGGGCAACAACTCGGCCAGACTCGGCCCGCCATGGAAGAGCGCCGGCACCGCCCCAGTGGCGGCGACCGGCACGGCCCCGCCCGGCCCGACACCCGAGCCGTCCATGTTCACCCCGGCGGCGGACGACACGCCCGTGGCCGACGTCCAGATCCGAGTGGCCACGAAGGCGGCCGAGTCCCGCGGATTCCCGTGGCTCCTCGTGCTGATGGTGGCGATCGTCCTGGCCACGGCCGGCTGGGTCATCCTCCGGTGGAAGCGAGGCGACACCGGCAACGGCGGCCAGCACCGCATCACGAGGTAGCCCGCCGCCGCCCGTACGATGGGCGCCGTGATCGTGTCGGTCGGCATCGACGTCGTTTTGGTGGATCGGTTCATCCAAGCCGTCGAGCGCACTCCACTGCTGGCCGAGCGCCTGTTCACCGACGCGGAACGGCACACGACCTCGGGCAACCCGCTGTCGGCGGAGTCGCTGGCGGCCAGGTTCGCCGCCAAGGAGGCGGTCGCCAAGGCCCTCGGCGCCCCGGTTGGCCTGCACTGGCACGACTGCGAAATTGTCACCGATCCGGACGGGAGGCCGTGGCTCACGGTTTCGGGTACGGTCGCGGCGGTGGCGGCCGAACGTGGCATTACCCGATGGCACCTGTCGCTGTCCCATGACGGGGGCATCGCGTCTGCCATGGTCGTTGCCGAGCGGTTGCCCGACGAGACCGCGATGGAGGGTTGATGCGGGGCGCATGGCGGGTGGCGGACGTACGGGCCGCCGAGGACGCGCTGATGGCCACGCTTCCCGACGGCACGCTCATGCAGCGCGCGGCGGCCGGGCTGGCCCGGCGCTGTGCGCTTCTGTTGGCCGACGCGGCGGGTGGGGTCTACGGGCGGCGCGTGCTGCTGCTCGTGGGCGCCGGCAACAACGGTGGGGACGCGCTGTACGCGGGGGCCGCGCTGGCACGGCGCGGGGCGACAGTGGATGCGCTGCTACTCGTGCCGGACCGCGTCCACAGTGGAGGGTTGGCCGCGTTCCGCGGGGCGGGCGGCACCGTCGTGGACCAGCTCCCGGCGGCCGACCTCGTCGTCGACGGCATCGTCGGCATCGGTGCCTCCGGCGGGCTGCGGGAACCCGCGTCGCGCGTCGTCGACGCGATGCGGCACCTGCGTACGCAGGACGGCAGGAGGCCCGTCGTGGTCGCGGTGGACGTGCCGTCGGGCGTCGAGGTGGACACCGGGTACGTCCCGGGTACGGCGGTACGCGCCGATGCCACGGTCACGTTCGGGTGCCTCAAGCTGGCCCTGATCGCCGGACCGGCCGCCGCCCTGGCCGGTGAGGTCGAGGTCGTCGACATCGGGCTGACCCGGTGGCTGCGTGGCGAACCGGCGGTACGCGTACCGGAGCTGTCCGACCTGCGCCGCTGGTGGCCACGGTTGCCGGCCAACGCGGAGAAGTACACCCGGGGCGTGGTGGGTCTCGCGACCGGATCGGCCCGGTACCCCGGTGCCGCCGTGCTGTCCGTCGCCGGCGCGCTGACCGGGCCGGTGGGCCTCATCCGGTACGCCGGTACCGCCGCGCCCCTGGTCGCCCAGCACCACCCGTCGGTCATCGTGACGGACCGGGTCGCCAACGCGGGCCGGGTACAGGCGTGGGTCTGCGGCTCGGGCCTCGGTACCGACGAGCGCGCAGCGGCCGACCTGCGGGCCATTCTCGCGACCAGCGTGCCGGTCGTGCTGGACGCCGACGCGCTGACGCTGCTCGTGGACGGCTCCATGGCGGGCCTGCTGCGCCACCGGGACGCGCCGATCGTGCTCACCCCGCACGACCGCGAGTTCGCCCGGCTGGCCGGCGGCGGGCCGGGGGATGACCGGGTGGCCGCCGCGCTCCGGCTGGCCTCGTGGACCAACGCGGTCGTGCTGCTCAAGGGCGACCACACGATCGTCGGTACGCCGGGCGGCCGCGCCTGGTCGAACCCGACAGGTACGCCCGTGCTGGCGACCGGCGGTACCGGAGACGTGCTGGCCGGGTTGCTCGGTTCGCTGCTCGCCGCGGGCGTGACCGCGGAACGGGCCGCGGTCGCCGCGGCTTACCTGCACGGGCTGGCCGGTCGCGAGGCGGCCCACGCCGGCCCGGTCACGTCCGCAGACGTCCCCTCCGCCCTGCGTACCGTCATCAGCGAATTGGATGGTCATGAGCCTGCTTGATCCACCCACCCGGCATGCGATCCTCGAGGCGCTCGAGTTCTTCTCGGCGCCGGTCGGTATCGCCGACGTCCGGGCGTACTGTCTCGCGCACAGCCTGCCCGTGCCGCGCGGTACCCTGGCCGACCTGCTGGCCGGGGAGCGCGCGGCCTACGACGCGGGCCAGCGCCTGGCGGCGTGGATCTGCCCGGCCCTGCGGGTGCCGGCCCTGTCGGCCGACGAGCAGCTCGCCACGAGGTCGGACTGGGCTCCCGGCTGGCGGTTGTCGGGTGACCAGTTCGAGCGCACGCGCCAACTGTGGTTGACCCGGCAGATGTGCGACATCGCGGCGCACGCGACCGACGCGCGGGGCGACACCACCCCCGGGGTGGTGACCAAGGAGATCACCCCGGAGCTGGCCGCCGCGGCGGAGGCCGTCAAGCTGGCCCTGCGCTACGTGCTCGATCTGCCGCGGCGGCCGCGCGCCATCTACTCCCTCGTCGACATGGGCCGCGACCACTCGGTCATCGAGCGCGGGTACTTCCCGCAGGCCCGCGAAATCGCCGAGGACGAGCACGGCGCGCTGGCCGAAGGCGAGGAGCGGGTACGGGAGGCCTTCGCCGCCCGTCTGAACGGTCTCGACGAGCGGGCGCTCCTCTTCGGAAAGGCGTAGCGCGCCGGGTCAAAAAGGACGGCGCCCGCGGCCGCGGAGGCGGCCGCAATCATTACAGCAACGAGCCCCGCGTACAGGGCAGGACGCGGGGCTCGAAGTTAGAGCGGGTTCTACAGGGGGCGGACCTTCTCGGCCTGGGGGCCTTTCTGGCCCTGCCCGATCTCGAACTCGACGCGCTGATTCTCCTCCAGCGTCCGGTACCCGGCGCTCTCGATCGCGGAGAAGTGAACGAACACGTCGGCACCACCGCCGTCCACTGTGATGAACCCGAAGCCTTTTTCTGCGTTGAACCACTTGACGGTGCCTTGGGCCACGTCTTGCCTTCTTTCTATCTGAAACACGCGCATGGCACTTGTTCGAACAAGAAACCCACATGCGCCAAACTCCGGCCAGCATACATGACCTAGTCTTTGGTCCATGTGGCAGTCGGAAGTCAGGGTCGATCTGGGCGCGATACGCCAGAATGTCACCCGGCTGCGCGACGCCGCACCGTCCGCCGGGGTCATGGCCGTGGTCAAGGGTGACGGGTACGGGCACGGCATGGTTCCCGTGGCCCGCGCGGCGCTCGAGGCGGGGGCGGCCTGGCTCGGGGTCGCGACGCTCGACGAGGCGCTGAAGCTGCGCCAGGCCGGCATCACCGCACCTGTACTGGCCTGGCTGCTCGCGCCCGGGCTGCCGGTACACGAGGCCGTAGCGGTGGACGTCGACCTCTCCGCATCGTCCCGAGCGCTGCTCGCCGAGGTGGTCGCCGCGAGCCGCGTAGCGGGGCGACCGGCGCGGGTACATCTGAAGATCGATACCGGGCTGTCCCGGGGTGGGGCGCCGTCCGCCGAGTGGCCGGGGCTCGTCGAGGCGGCCGCCAAGGCTGAGGCCGACGGCCGGATCGAAGTCGTGGGCGTGTGGAGCCACCTCGTGTACGCGGACGCGCCCGGGCACGAGACGATCGGCGCCCAGCTGGCCGCGTTCCACGACGCGCTCGCGGTGGCCGAGCGCTTCGGGCTCGCACCGCGGTACCGCCACATTGCCAACTCGGCGGCCACGCTCACCCGGCCCGACACCCACTTCGACCTGGTCCGCCCCGGCATCGCCGTCTACGGGCTGACTCCGGTACCGGGACAGGACTTCGGGCTGCGGCCGGCGATGACCGCGCGAGCGCGGGTGATGCTGACGAAGCGGGTACCGGCCGGGCAGGGCGTGTCGTACGGGCACACGTACTTCACCGACCGGGAGACCACGCTGGCCGTCGTACCGCTCGGGTACGCGGACGGCATTCCACGGGCCGCGTCCAACGCCGCACCGATCCTGCTGGGCGGCAAGCACCGGCGGATCGCCGGCCGGGTCTGCATGGACCAGGTGGTGCTGGACTGCGGGGACGACCCCGTGCAGGACGGTGACGAGGCGGTGCTGTTCGGACCCGGGGACGGTGGGGAGCCCACCGCCGACGACTGGGCCGCGGTATTGGACACGATCAACTACGAGATCGTCACCCGCTTCGGCAGCTCTCGTGTTCCCCGGGTCTACGTGGATTGATCCAGGACCACGACCTCGACGCGCTGGACGAGGTTGTTGGCGAAGCCGCCACGGTTCCACGGCTGTTCGGTCGGCTGACTCTGCCCGCTCGCGTCGGTGGCCCGGGCCCCGATGACGTACCGCCCCGGCGTGGCCTGCCAGTCGTACGTCCAGCCACGCCAGACCCACGGCGCCCCGGGGTCGGCGTCGAGTGTCGCGTCCGCCCAGGTCGTACCCCCGTCCACGGTGACCTCGACCCGTGCGATCGGCGCCTCACCCGACCAGGCGCGTCCGGCCAATCGCACCGGGCCCACGGGCTGCACCCGTACCCGCGACATGAAGTCCGGGTAGCCCGGAGGCCGCACCAGCGCGCGGGGCCGCATGCGGGTGACCGGCTCGCCCACATCGTCGGGCTCGTCGCGGAACCGGTACGCGACATCGTTCTGGAAGCCGGTGAACGGCCGGTCGACGACCGTGACCCCGCGCAGCCACTTGACGTGGGCCATGCCGTACCAGCCCGGCACGATCAGCCGTAGCGGATACCCGTGCTGGGGCGGCAGGGGAGCGCCGTTCATCTCGTACGCCAGCAGCACCTCGTCCCGCAGCGCCTCGGCCAGCGGCAGACCGCGCTGGTAGTCCTGCTCGACACCGCGCTCCACCCCGTGGTCGGCGCCGGTGAACACCACGTCGACCGCACTGTCGGAGATGCCCGCTTCGTGTAGCACGCCCGCGAGCGGGGTACCTGTCCATTCGGCGGTGCCGACCGCCTCGACGAGCCACGGCTGGCTGACCGGCCGCGGGGAAAGGAGGGCTCGGCCGTTACCGGCGCACTCCAAGGTCACCCGGCGGGTGACTTTCGGCCGGTCGCGCAGCTCGGCAAGGCTCAACAGCAGTGGCTCCCGCAGACAGCCGTCGATGGACAGCCGATACGAATCGACGTCAATATCCGGAATGTCATAGTGAATGAGCAGGTAGTGCAGGCCGACAGGCGTAACGTCGTACCGCAGCGCCTCCAGCGGCATCGCGTGGTTGCGGGCGGCGAGTTGCAGCTCCTCGACGGTGATTCCCTCGCCGGGCTCCGCGAGGCGGCCAGCCGCGCTCAGCTCATCCAGGGTGGCCATGAACGTCACGTTACGCTGGCGACATGTCTGACGTGGCGCGGCGCACGGACCGCTCGTCGGCCCGGCGGCGGGCCGGCGTGCTGGGCGCGGTCGTCGGTGTCGCCGCGGCAGGAATAGCGGCCGGCGTGACGGTCGAACGGGTGTTGACCCGGCGGGGTCGGCGCAGCGCCGGCGACCCGCACACCGAGGAGCGGTTCGGCGCGCAGCCTTATGACGAGTCCCTCGTCGTGACCACGCCCGACGGCGTCGACCTGTACGTCGAGATCGTCGACCCGGCCGACGGCGTCGTACTGGAACCGGTGCTGCAGACCGTCAGCGGCAGTGCGCCCGCGCCGACGCTCATCTTCATCCACGGTTTCTGCCTCGACATGGGCACGTTCCACTTCCAGCGCAGGGAGCTGACGAAGTTCGGCGACTACCGGATGGTCTTCTACGACCAGCCGGGCCACGGTCGCAGCGGCAAGCTGGAGAGCGGGGAGTACACGCTGGAGTCCCTCGGTGCGGCGCTGCACCAGGTGATGGACGCGACGGCCCCGGACGAACCGGTCGTCCTCATTGGACACTCGATGGGCGGCATGGCCATCATGGCGCTCGCCGAGGCGCACCCCGAGCTGTTCGGCGAGCGGGTGGTCGGGGTGGTCCTGATCGCCACGTCCGCCGGCCGGCTGGAGGCGACCCGGTTCGGCCTACCCGAGATCCTCTCCCGCGCGGGTCGGCCGATGCTTCCGCTGCTGGACAACGCCACCCGGCTCACCGGCACGATGGTGGACCGCGCCCGCGCCGCCTCCTCGAACGTCGCCTGGCTGCTGACCCGCCGGTACGGCTTCGGCACCGCACACCCCAGCCCGACCCTGGTCTCGTACGTCGAACGGATGAACTCCGGCACCGCTACCGAGACCGTCGCCCGCTACCTGCGCACCCTCTACACGCACGCGCGCTACCCGTCGCTGGAGGCGCTGCGCGCGATCGCGGTACTGGTGATCTGTGGCGACAAGGATCCGATCACCCCGCTCAGCCACTCCGCCGAGATCTGCCGGCGGGTACCGGACGCGCGCCTGGTCACCGTGCCGGACAGCGGGCATGTGGTGATGCTCGAACACGCCGATGCGGTCAACGCCGAGTTGCTCGAGTTCTTGGAGAAGCTTTCGGCATGAGTACGCCGTGGCGGGCACTCGCCACCGAGATCGAGCAGTGCCGGGCGTGCACGGAGTTGGCGGAGTCCCGCACCCGGGTGGTCGTCGGCGAGCCGGGTACCGGGCTGGCCCTGGTGGGCGAGGCTCCCGGAGCCGCCGAGGACGCGGCCGGCCGGCCGTTCGTGGGCAAGGCGGGACAGCTGCTGGACCAGCTGCTGCACGAGGTGTCGCTGGACCGGTCCGAGGTAGCCGTGCTGAACGTGCTCAAGTGCCGTCCGCCCGGTAACCGGGCTCCGAAGCCGGACGAGATCCTGCGCTGCCGGCCCTTTCTGGAACGCCAGTTGACCCTGCTACGGCCGAGCCTGGTGGTGGCGCTGGGCCTGACCGCGGTCACCTGGTTCCTCGGCCGCACCTCGCTCGCCGCCGCCCGGGGCACCGTACACTCCGTCGTCGTGAATGGACTCGAGCTGCGGGTGATCGCGACCTACCACCCGTCGGCCGCGATCCGGTTCGGCCCGAACGGTCAACCGCGCGCCGCCCTACGCGCCGACCTCGAGTTGGCGGCCCGACTCCGATGACCCTGCTATCCACTGTGGACGATACCCGGGCGTTCGGCGCGCGCCTGGCCGACCTGTTGCGCCCCGGCGACCTGGTCGTGCTCATCGGCCCGCTCGGCGCCGGCAAGACCGCACTCGCCCAGGGCATCGGCGCGGGGCTGGGCGTGGCAGGACAGGTCACGTCCCCGACGTTCGTGATCGCACGCGTGCACCGGGGGCCGGTACCGCTGGTCCACGTGGACGCGTACCGGCTCGACGCCTTCGAGGTCGACGACCTCGACCTGGACGCCTCGATCGAGGACTCGGTGACCGTGGTCGAGTGGGGCGAGGGCATGGTCGAGCACCTCGTCGACGCGTACCTCGAGGTGCGCATCTCCCGCTTCGACGACGAGACGCGCTCAGTCGAGCTCGTCGGCCACGGCGGCGACTGGGTTCAGAGACTCTCTTGCGCCGATCAAGGGCAAGTCGGCGTGATCTGATCTCTGATCAGCGACCACTTGCCCTTGATCGGCGGGAGGGGCGGCTAGGGTGCTTAGGTGCTCGTCGCGGTACTCGATTCGGCTACCCCGGCGGTGACCGCCGCGCTCGCGGAGGTCACCGCGACGGGCTTTGCCGTTCGCGCCGAGCGGACGACCGTCGACGCCAGGGCGCACGGGGAGCTGCTCGCCCCGCAGCTCGACGACGTGCTGCGGGAGGCGGGCGCGAAGCCGCGGGACCTCGTCGCGGTCGTGGCCGGCGTCGGCCCGGGACCGTTCACCGGACTGCGCGTGGGACTGGTCACCGCCGCCGCGCTGGGCGACGTGCTGGGCATACCAACCTACGGCGTGTGCTCACTCGACGCGCTCGGCTGGGGGTCCGCACAGGTCACTCTCGTCGCTACCGACGCGCGCCGCCGGGAGATCTACTGGGCCGTGTACGACGGCAGTGGCGTCCGCCGTACCGACCCTGACGTGCACCGGCCGGCCGACGTCGCGGAGAGGCTGGCCGAGTTCGGGGTGGAGCGGGCGGTCGGCCAGGGCGCGGCGATGTACGCGGACGTGCTCGGGGTACCGGTCGCGGACGAGCCGCGTTACCCACCTGCGGCGGCCCTCGCCGCGCTGTCCGCCGATCGGGTGCGCGCCGCAGCGCCTGGGGAGCGTCTCACGCCGCTGTACCTGCGGCGGCCGGACGCGGTGCCGAGGCAGCAATGAGCGCCCGTCTGGAGCGACTGCGGTGGTGGCACATCGAGGAGCTGATGCCGCTCGAGATCGACCTGTTCGGGGCGGAACAGTGGACCGCGGCGATGTTCTGGAACGAGCTGGCGGGCGGGCACTACTACCTCGTGGCGCTCGACGATGACGGCGCGGTGATCGGGTACGCCGGGCTGGCCGTCGCGCCGCAGGCCGACGCCTGGGTGCAGAACCTCGCCGTGCGGCGGGACCGGCAACGTCAGGGAGTCGGGCGGGCGCTGCTGGAGGCGCTGCTCGCCGAGGCGGCTCGCCGGGGCGCCAGGAAGACACTGCTGGAGGTGGCTGTGGACAACGTGCCGGCGCAACGGCTCTACACGGCGTACGGGTTCGAGACCATCGACATCCGCAAGGGGTACTACCAACCCAGCAACACCGATGCGCTGGTGATGCGCCGTGACGGCTGAACCGCTCGTCCTCGGTATCGAGACCTCCTGCGACGAGACCGGTATCGGGATCGTCCGTGGGCGTACGCTGCTCGCCGACGCGGTGGCGTCCAGTGTGGACGCTCACGCCCGGTTCGGCGGCGTCGTACCCGAGGTCGCGAGCCGTGCCCACCTCGAGGCGATGGTGCCGACGATGCACCGGGCGCTGGCCGACGCCGGGGTGACCATGGCCGACATCGACGCGATCGCGGTGACCGCCGGGCCGGGGCTCGCGGGCGCGTTGCTGGTCGGGGTCGCGGCCGCTAAGGGGTACGCGCTCGCGGCCGAGAAGCCCCTCTACGGCGTCAACCACCTCGCGGCGCACGTGGCCGTGGACACGCTCGACGAGGAGTCGGGCGGGCACGGGCCGCTGCCCGAGCCGGCGATCGCCCTGCTCGTGTCGGGTGGGCACTCGTCGTTGCTGCGGGTGGACGACATCGCGGAGGTCACCCCGCTCGGCGGGACGATCGACGATGCCGCGGGGGAGGCGTTCGACAAGGTGGCCCGGTTGCTCGGGTTGCCGTTCCCGGGGGGCCCGCCGATCGACAAGGCGGCCCGGGACGGCGAACCGGACGCCATCGCGTTCCCGCGCGGGCTCACGTCCCCGAAGGACCAGGCGAAGCACCGGTTCAACTTCTCCTTCTCCGGACTCAAGACGGCCGTGGCGCGGTGGGTGGAAGCCCACGAACAGGTACCGGTCGCAGACGTCGCCGCCTCGTTCCAGGAGGCGGTGTGCGACGTGTTGACGCAGAAGGCGATCGATGCCTGCCGGGAGTACGGGGTGCGCACGCTGATCATCGGAGGCGGGGTGGCGGCGAACTCGCGGCTCCGCACGCTGGCCGCCCAGCGGTGCGAATGGCATGGCATCCAGTTGCGGGTACCCAAGCCGAAGCTCTGCACCGACAACGGTGCGATGGTCGCGGCGCTCGGGGTCCATCTCGTCAATGCCGGCGTGGCCGCCAGCCGGCTGGATCTCCCGGCCGACTCGGCCCTGCCGCTGACGACCGTAAGGGTGTAGCTTTCCGCCCGTGATCGTGCGCATGTGGGAGGTCCGCGCGCATCCGGAAGGGCTGACCGATCTGCTCTCCTGGATCTGCGAAGTGGCGCTGACGGCGTTCGAGGTCAATCCGCTGCACATCAACAGCGAGGTGTACTCCGATACCGAGAACCGGGTCGTGGTGATCTCGAAGTGGCGCAGCGACCCGGAGGACTTCATCGACCCGCCGAGCCACCTCGTCGCCCGGAAACCGCAGAGCTGGGACTTCGCGCCGGTCGACCGGTGAAATTCGAAGCCCGTTACCTGTCGCCGATCCCGGCACCGCCGACGCCCGGTCCGCCGCCTCCTACCTGAGGTGGCACGGCTCACCGGAGCGCAAGCAGGGCGGCCAGCACGATCAGAGTAATGATGGCCACGCCGAAGGCGATGGCGAGCTGGCGCGCGTGGTTGTCCACAGTGGAGCGAGGGTTCGGTAGGTCGCGGGTGACCGCGGCCAGTTCGCCGAGCGTGCGGGCGGCGTAGACGACATCGGCACGCTCGGCGAACTCGTCCAGCGTCAACCGGCCGTCCGTCGTGTGCCGCTGGAGCGCGTCGAGCACCCGTTGCCGGTCCGCGTCCGACGCCCGCATCTCGCCCGTCATCGCGCCCTCCCTGCCGGGGAGCCTATCGCTCTCACTGAGCTTTGCTCTGCGCACCAATACGCAACAGAACGACGATCGCCAATGTGTTGCGTATAGGTGCGCAGAGCAAAGCTCAGTGGGACCTACTGTCCTGCTATCGGGGCTACCGTGGCCGCGGTGAGCCTGACCAGGTCGGTGGGGGCCAGTTCGACCTGCAGGCCGCGCCGGCCGGCCGAGACGAAGACGGTCTCGAACTCCTGCGCGGACGAGTCGATCACCGTGGGCAGCGGCTTGCGCTGGCCGAGTGGGCTGATCCCGCCCCGGACGTAGCCGGTGGTGCGCTCGGCCAGCGTGCGGTCGGCAAGCGCGGCGCGCTTGCCGTCGCGAGCCGCGGCGAGCGCCTTGAGATCGAGGTCGCCGGTGACCGGTACGACGGCCACCACCAGGTCGCCGTCCACCTCGGCCACGAGCGTCTTGAAGACCCGGGCGCCGTCCACCCCGAGCGCCGCGGCCACGTCCGCGCCGTAGTTGGTGGCGGTCACCTCGACCTGGTACGGGTGCAGCCGGTGCGCCACCTTCTGCCGGGTGAGCAACGCGGTCGCCGGTGTCGCCTGCCCTGCCACGGTCGTCGACGCTACCGGCAGACCAGTGCCGTCGGCGCACCGGCTACCCGGGTCAGTACGACGATCGCGCCGTGGTCGCCGGACAGGCGCAGGTCGCGGCGCAGCCGTTCGACGTCGACCGCCGAGCCGCGTTTGAGGATCTCGACGCGGCCGACACCGCGGGAGCGAAGCTCGGCCCGCAGCCGCTTCAGCGACCAGGGGAGGACCGCGTCGACTGTCAGGCACCGCGCGAACGGGGTGGACACCGCCGCGGCCGCGTAGACGTAGCCGATCGTGGGGTCGGCCAACACACCGTCCATAGTGGAGGCGAACTCGGCGACGAGGTGCGCCCGGAGTACCGCGCCGTCCGGGTCGTAGAGGTAGGCGCCGACCGGGCCGGTGGGCGCCTGCCGGCGGCCCGTGCCCACGAGTTCGGCCGCGCGGACGCCGGACAACACACTGGCCCGGCGTGGTACCTCGGCCAGCGGGCCGCACCAGAACGCCGCCTCGACCACGTCGCCGTCCACGGACACCCACTCCGCCTCGGCGCCGGCCGGGACGAGCGCGTGGTCGATGCCGGGGGCGAGCTTGAGCACGGTACGCGGAACGCGTGCGGGCAGCCCGGCCACGAACTCCCACGGCGGTAAGTACGCGGCCGGGTCGAACACCCGCCGGCCGCCGGGCGTGCGCCGGGCCGGGTCGCAGAATACGGCATCCACAGTAGACAGATCCGCGTCCAGCGCGTCCCCACAGTGGACTGTCACGAGGTCGGCCAGGCCGAGCGCGTCGGCGTTGGCGGCCGCGATGGCGGCGGTAGCCGGGTCGGCCTCCACGGCGTACACCCGCATGCCGGCCCGGGCGAAGGCGAGCGTGTCGGCACCGATGCCGCAACCCAGGTCGGCGATCGCGGTCGTGCCCGCGGCCCGCAGCCGCGCGGCGCGGCGGTTCGCGACGGCACCGCGCGTCGCCTGTTCCAGCCCGGATCGGGTGAAGAACATCGAGGCGGCGTCGGCACCGAACTTGGGCACCGCGGCTCGGCGCAGCTCAGCCTGGCGGAGGGCCGTGGTGGCCAGGTCCGGCTCGAAGCCGCGGGCGCGCATGGCCGGCGCCGCCACAGTCGGGCCGCGTTCGATCAGTTCCGCGGCCGCGGTGAGCGCGGCGGCCCCTTCCGGGGTACGCAGCGCGCCGAGCTCCACCCCGTCAGGGTACGTAGCCGGTGATCGCGTGTGCCGCGCCGATCTTGGATGGGTCGACCTCGAACTTGTCGTAGTCCGGGTTCTGTGGCGCCGGCTTGCCGGCCACGGCATCGACCACCTCGGGTGTGGCCAGCATCAGCATCCGTTGCCGGTGGCCCATCCGCCACGCCTCGACGAACTCGCGGACGTAGTCCATCTCGCTGGCGGCGAAGTACGGGAAGCGCACCTCGGACACCCCGTGCGCCTTGCCCAACAGCTGGTTGGTCACCCGCAGCACGATCGCGTTGCCGTCCCGGTTGAAGAGCAGGCAGTACGACGAGCCCGCGGCGCCCTCGCACCAGTCCGGGCTCCACGTCTGGTCCGGCTGACCGGGGATCTCGAGGATCTGCTCGTACACCTCGGGGGTCGTCAGCGCGGCCAACCGCTCGCGCTGGCCCGCACGCCAGGCCGTGAGCACCGCCTCGGCGTAGGGCATGGCGTTGCGCGGGTAGTTGACCTGTGGCGACGCGGCCGGCGACTGTCCCGTCGTCGGTGAGGGCGTGGTAGCCGGGCCGGGGCCGCCGAAGGCGCCGGCACCGGGCGGGGTCTCCGGAACGGTCTGGGGATTGGTCGCCGGCTGCCCACAGGCCGCGGTCGCGACGGTAGCCGCGATCGCGAGGCCGAGAAGTAGCCGGCGAGGCGTACCCATCATGGGTTACCTCCTGCAAAGAGGCGCCCAGGGTAGGCCAGCACCGCAAGCGGACGAACCGTCAGCTTTCGGACGGATGCTCGATGACGCAGTCCGGTCCGGGGTAGACCAGGCTCTCGTGCCCGTCCGAGAACCGGACCAGGTACGGCGGCGCCCCGTTGTTGCCGCGGACCTCGATGATCTCGCCGATCCGGTCGCGGGTGCCGACGGTCCTGCCGTGTACGTGCAACCGGTCGCCGACTGTTGCCTGCATGCGAATCGCCTCCGCGGAGGTGTGGTAGGTCTGTGAGTCAGACTACGGCAGTTTGTGAGTGTGGCGGGCTGGCACTCTCCTTGACGGAGTGCTAGCTAGCGGAATAACCTGCGATTAGCACTCTCTGGGTGAGGGTGCTAAGGACTGCCCAGGCGGGGCCGGCACCCGCGACGACGGTGTCGCCGGGCGGGTAATGTCGATATGTAGAGATAGATACCCCAGGAGGGTATGCCCGTGACAACCGCGACGAAGGTTGCGATCAAGCCGCTCGAGGACCGGATCCTCGTCCAGGCGAACGAGGCGGAGACCACTACGGCGTCCGGCCTCGTGATCCCGGACACCGCCAAGGAGAAGCCGCAGGAGGGCACCGTCCTCGCGGTGGGCCCGGGTCGGTTCGACGACGAAGGTAAGCGGATCCCGGTGGACGTCAAGGTCGGCGACACCGTCATCTACTCCAAGTACGGCGGCACCGAGGTCAAGTACGCCGGTGAGGAGTACCTGATTCTGTCCGCCAGGGACGTCCTCGCGATCATCGAGAAGTGACCAACTGAGACCGGTGACCGCCCTGGGCTGGGGCTACCCGGCCCAGGGCGGTCACGCATGAAGGGAAATCCACAGCAATGGCGAAGATCCTGAGCTTCTCGGACGACGCTCGGCACCGCCTGGAGCATGGTGTCGACTCGCTCGCCGACACGGTCAAGGTCACCCTCGGCCCGCGCGGGCGCAACGTCGTACTCGACAAGAAGTTCGGCGCACCGACCATCACCAACGACGGCGTGACGATCGCCAAGGAGATCGAACTCGCCAACCCCTTCGAGAACCTCGGCGCGCAGCTGGTCAAGGAGGTGGCGACGAAGACCAACGACGTCGCCGGCGACGGGACCACGACCGCGACGGTGCTCGCCCAAGCCATGGTGCACGAGGGTCTGCGCAACGTGGCCGCCGGTGCGAACCCCACCGCCCTCAAGCGCGGAATGGACGCGGCGGTCACCGCGGTGTCCGACGCGCTGCTGGAGAAGGCGGCCGAGGTGGTCACCCGCGACGACATCGCCCACGTGGCGACCGTGTCCGCCCAGGACTCGGGCATCGGCGACCTGATCGCCGAGGCGATGGAGAAGGTCGGCCGGGACGGTGTCATCACCGTCGAGGAAGGCTCCACGCTGGCTACCGAGCTGGAGGTCACCGAGGGTCTGCAGTTCGACAAGGGTTTCATCTCCCCGCACTTCGTGACCGACCCCGAGGCCGGCGAGTGCGTGCTGGACGACCCGTACATCCTGATCACCACGCAGAAGCTGTCCTCGATCGAGGAGCTGCTGCCGCTGCTGGAGAAGGTCGTCCAGGCGAGCCGTCCGCTGGTGATCGTCGCCGAGGACGTCGAGAGCCAGGCCCTCGCGACGCTCGTCGTCAACGCGATCCGCAAGACTCTCAAGGTCTGTGCGGTCAAGGCACCCGGCTTCGGCGACCGGCGCAAGGCGATGCTGCAGGACATGGCAGTGCTCACCGGCGGCGAGGTGGTTACGCCGGATCTCGGCTACAAGCTCGACTCGGTCGGCCTCGAGGTGCTGGGCAGCGCCCGGCGGATCGTGGTCACCAAGGACACCACCACGATCGTGGACGGCGGTGGCAGCGAGTCGGAGGTCAAGTCCCGCATCGAGCAGATCCGCAAGGAGATCGAGGCGACCGACTCCGACTGGGACCGCGAGAAGCTCGAGGAGCGGCTCGCGAAGCTCTCCGGCGGCGTTGCGGTGATCAAGGTGGGTGCCGCGACCGAGGTCGAGATGAAAGAGAAGAAGCACCGCATCGAGGACGCCATCTCGGCGACCAAGGCGGCAGTCGAGGAGGGCATCGTCCCCGGTGGCGGGTCCGCTCTCGTACACATCGCCGCGGTGCTCGCTGACCTGAACGTCGACGGGTCCGACGAGCGTACCGGCGTGGCGATCGTCCGCAAGGCGCTCGACAAGCCGCTGTACTGGATCGCAGCCAACGGCGGCCACGACGGTTCCGTCGTCGTCGAGAAGGTGCGCGGGCTCGGCTGGGGCGAAGGGCTGGACGTGGCTACCGGCGCGTACGGCGACCTGCTCCGGTCCGGTGTCGTCGACCCGGTCAAGGTGACCAGGCACGCGGTGGCCAACGCCGCGTCGATCGCTGGCCTCCTGCTGACGACGGAGAGCCTCATCGTCGAGAAGCCGAAGGCACCCGAGCCGCCGGCGGGTGGCGGCCACGGCCACGGCCACCAGCACGGCCCGGGATTCTGACCACGCACTTACCGCACGTCTCGTTGTTCGAGGGCAAATCGGGGGTATCCCTGGTTTGCCCTCGAACCCGTGGAGGCTGCAGTTGGAGCGCGTACGGCGCAGGCAAGTCGGCCGCGCTATCGGTGTCGGCGCGGCGTTCTGGCTCATCGGTAACGGGGCGGGTATAGCGGTCGTCGAGGTCGCTGAGCTGCGCCCGTACCGGCCGGTGGAGACCTCGATCGTGGTCGCCGTGATCACCTTGATCGTCGGCCTCGGCACGGTGCTGCGGTGGCATGCGCGCACCGCGGGCTACGGTGTGCCGGTACCGGTCGCCGTTCTGCTGGTGCTGCTGCTGTGCGGGGCCGGGGCGGCCGCGGCGACGTACGGCGTCCAGCGCGGGGTGCGCGAGGGACGCCTGTACCTGGACCCGGCCTCGGTACCGGGTAACCAGCGGCTGGCCGAGCCGCAGTCGCAGACCGAGGGACCTCTGGTCCTCACGGTGACCAGTGTCGTGGTCAACAGCCGGTTCACGATCGTCCGCCTGGAGGCGGCCAACCGCAGCGACGAGGTACTGCGCCTGCCCGTCTCCGGCTTCGCCGAGCTGAGCCTGCCGGACGGCACCGCGTTCGCGGGAGAACCGCGGACGAGCCAATGGCCCGAGGCGGTGCCGGCGTTCGGCTTCATCCGCGGGTACGTGGTGTTCGCCGGTGCCCTGTCTCCGGAGACCGCGCTGGCCAACGTCAGCTTCACTCAGGTGTTCAGCGAGCATGGACCGCGGTCGATCACCGTACCGGTGAGGCTCGCCGAGCTTACGGTTCGCTGACTGACCTTGGCGGTTCGCCGTCCCGCCGTAAGACTGGGACACGTGGCTGTGAGATGGAGAGCCGGCGCGGCGATAGGCATCGCGTCGGCCGCGGTCGCGCTGGGCGCGGCAGAGCTGGTGGCGGTGGCTACCGGAGCGGGCACATCGCCGCTCGTCTCGGTTGGCGGGTTCGTCGTGGACACCGTGCCCGAGCCGGTCAAGGCGTTCGCGATTTCGCTGTTCGGCGTCTACGACAAGATCGCCCTCCAGGTGGGCACCGTCGTGCTGCTCGCCGCCTTCGCCGCGCTCATCGGGGTGGCGGCCACCAGGGACATCCGGTACGGGTACGCCGGCATCGGTCTCTTCGGCGTGGTCGGCGTCGCCGCCGCGGTCAGCCGGCCGGGCGCGTCGGCGCTGGCGGCCGTACCGTCACTCGTCGGCTCCCTGCTCGCGGCCGCCCTCCTGTGGTGGCTGCTACGGCCGCAGCCCTCGGCGGAGTCGGAGGCGAGCGCCAGAAGCATAGATCGCCGGGTCGTGTTGGGCGCGCTGGGCGCGGCGGTCGTGGCCGGCTTCGGCGGGCGGTTCCTCGCCACCCGGCGGGGCGTGGCGGACGCCCGGAACGCCGTGACCCTGCCCGCCCCGGCCAGCGTCCCGAGCGCTGTGCCGACCGGCAGCGACCTGAACCTGCCGGAGCTCGCCCGGTACGTCACCAGCAATCGCGACTTCTACCGCATCGACACCGCGATCGTCGTCCCGCAGGTCGATCCGGAGACCTGGCGGTTGCGGATCCACGGCCGGGTACGCAACCCGATGGAGCTGACCTTCGACCAGTTGCTGGCCCGGCCGATGATCGAGCGGTACGTCACGCTGTGCTGCGTGTCCAACGAGGTGGGCGACAAACTGATCAGCAACGCGCGTTGGCTCGGCGTACCCGTGAAGGATCTGCTCGACGAAGCGCAACCGCTCGACGGCGCGGACCAGGTCGTCAGCCGGTCGGCGGACCGCTGGACCTGCGGTACCCCCACGGCGATCCTGCGCGACGGGCGCGACGCGATGCTCGCCGTCGGGATGAACGGCGAGCCGCTCCCGGTCGAGCACGGGTTCCCGGTGCGGATGGTGACCCCGGGGCTGTACGGCTACGTCTCCGCGTGCAAGTGGCTGGTCGAGCTGGAGCTGTCGAGCTTCGCCGACTTCGACGCGTACTGGGTCCGCCGCGGCTGGGCCGCTCAGGGACCGATCAAGACCCAGTCGCGGATCGACGTGCCGCGCCGGGGGAGCCGGGTGAACGCCGGCCGGGTGACAGTGGCCGGGGTCGCCTGGGCGCAGCACCGGGGCATCGCGCGGGTGGAGGTACGTGTCGACGGCGGAATCTGGCAGGACGCGACGCTGGCCGAGACGATCTCGTCCGACACGTGGCGGCAGTGGTCATGGGGGTGGGATGCCACGCCAGGGGCGCACCGGATCTCGGTACGGGCGACCGACACGACGGGAGCGGTACAGGACGAAGCCCGCCGGCCGCCTTTTCCGGACGGGGCGACGGGGTGGGACACGATCGACGTGACCGTGCAATGACCTGGAGGCGCAGCGACCTGGAGGTGCAGCGAGCTAGCTAGCTCGCGGCGGCCAGGGTCCGGGAGTCCAGCTTGGCCTCGAGCCGGCGTACGTCGACCTGCTGGCGCTGCCGGTCGGCGGCGTCTTCCCAGCCCACGGCGAGCAGGCGGAGCCGCTCCGACTCGGAGAAGCCGCCCCAGACGCCGTACGGCTCGCGTACCGCGAGAGCGTGCGCGGCGCACTCGGCACGTACCGGGCAACTCCGGCATACCGTCTTTGCCGCCGTCTCCCGGCGATTGCGCGACGATCCCCGCTCA
The DNA here is from genome assembly GCA_035650075.1 of Micromonosporaceae bacterium. Taxonomy (GTDB): domain Bacteria; phylum Actinomycetota; class Actinomycetes; order Mycobacteriales; family Micromonosporaceae; genus DASSUC01. The sequence continues at coordinate 23,255 of DASRII010000436.1, forward strand.
CCATCCGGGTGGAAGAACTGGGAGCTGTCGCGTCCCCGACAAAGCCCGAGTCGTTGCCAGTCCCAGATGTCCGCGATCGGCCCAGGTAGCCTACGTACGTTAGCCATCTGCACCTTCCTTCCACACGCTGCCGCACATGCCCTGACGTGCGCAAACACGTCCGATCCGACGACCGTCACGCAGGGCGCACCGCTGTAACGGCCCAACTCTTACCCCGGTGACCTTTCAATCAATCGCGGATCTCGCGGCTACGCCGGTTCGAAGGTTTTCGCCGCGCTTGATGGCAAACATGCGTAATGATCAGACGGTTCGGTGGTCTTCTCCCCTGAACGGAGAGGGGGACGACAAAGTGCGTACGGTCCTCGTGTGTGTGCGGACCTCGGTCGCGGCACAGGCCATTGCCTCGTGCGCCGAGCGGCTCGGGGTGACGGCAGGCGTTCGCGCCGCGGTGTCGGTGACCGAGGCGTTGGCCCGGCTCGCGGAGCAACCCGCCGACGTGGTGCTGGTGGACTCCCTGCTGGCGCGGCCGGATCCGGTCGCGTTCACTCGTCGCGTGCTGGCCCGCGCGCCCGAGGCGACCATCGTCCTCTTCGGTCCCGAGGAGCCGCGCGTCGCGGCCGCGGCAGTGGCGGCCGGCGCGCGCGGGGTGATCCGCGGTGCCAACCAGGATCTCGTCACGGTGGTGACGAAGACGCTGTTGCTGCTGCGGTTGCCGGGCCCCGAGGAGCGCCCCGCCGCGGTCGCCCGGCCGGCGGTCGCGGGGGCGATCGCCGGTGGCCCGGTGCTGGCGCCGACGCCGGCCCAATTGCGGGCGAACTCCGGACCCCGGCTGCCCGGCCGGCCGATCCCGACCGTGCAGAACGGCACGCCGGTCGTGCCGTTGCAGCGTGACGCCACGCCGAACCAGGGCATCGTCCGCCGGCGGCTAGCGCTCACCGAGCGTGAGCTTCAGGTGCTGCACGGTATGGCGGACGGCAAGAGCAATGCCGAGATCGGGCGGGATCTGTACGTGTCGGAGGACACCGTGAAGACCCACGCTAGGCGGCTGTTCCGGAAGCTGGGCGCCCGGGACCGCGCCCACGCCGTGGCCGCCGGCTTCCGCGCCGGGCTCGTTACCTAGCTAGCTCAGTCTTCGGCCTTCTCGGCCAGTGCATCGTGGACGCCGTCGGCGTAGCCGCGCGCGTACTCCCACGTCACGTAGTGGTCCGGGTCCGGGTCGAACGCCGGCTCGTGCACCCTCGGGCGCCCCGAGCTGAGGAGGTGCTTGAGGTTGCCCCGCAGCAGATCCCAGTCGAAGTAGTGCGGTTCGTGGCAGTCCTCGCACTCGATGACGAGCCCGCGGATGCCGACCGGCGTGAGCAACGCCTGGTAGATCTCCAGATCCGCGAGATCCTCCAGGACGTCCTGGCGTTCGGCGGCGGTCAGCGGCTCCAGGTCGTCGTCGTCCTCGGGCCCTGCCTCGAGGTCGGACGCCGGGTCCGCGGGGTCACCGCTGAACGGGTCGATCGGCTCGTCGTGCACGCCTCCACGGTAGTCCTGGTTCAGTACGACCGTCGGCCCGGCGTGGCCGATGCCAGATGTCTGAATGGGTACGATGAGACGCACCGCGCCAGAGGAGATCGCACTGTGGGTTCTTCCACCGACCTGCCCATCGGAACCGTGACCACCGGCGCCGAGCAGGCGCTCCCCCTCGGCCTGACCTTCGACGACGTGCTGCTGCTGCCGGCGGAGTCCGACGTGGTGCCCAGCGCGGTCGACACCGCCACCCGGCTCACGCGCGGGATCAGCGTGGCCATCCCGCTGGTGTCCAGCGCGATGGACACCGTGACCGAGGCCCGGATGGCCATCGCGATGGCTCGGCAGGGTGGCATCGGCGTCCTGCACCGGAACCTGTCGATAGACGAGCAGGCCCTGCAGGTCGATCTGGTCAAGCGTTCCGAGGCCGGCATGGTGACCAACCCGATCACCTGCGCGCCCGAGGACACGCTGCGGGACGTGGACGCGCTGTGCGCGCGGTACCGGATCTCCGGTGTCCCGGTGGTGGACGGCGCGGGCAAGTTGCTCGGGATCGTGACGAACCGCGATATGCGGTTCGTTCCGGATAAATCAGCCCTAGTCAGCGAGATCATGACGCAGCTGCCGCTCGTCACCGCACCGGTCGGGGTCTCCGCCGACGATGCGCTCGCGCTGCTGCGCCGGCACAAGGTCGAGAAGCTGCCGCTGGTCGACCCGGACGGCCGGCTGCGCGGACTGATCACCGTCAAGGACTTCGCGAAGAGCCAGCAGTTCCCGCACGCCACCAAGGACGCCGCCGGACGGCTGCGGGTCGCCGCCGCCGTGGGGGTCGGGGAGGACGCGTACAAGCGCGCGCGGTCGCTCGTCGACGTGGGAGTCGACGTGGTTGTGGTCGACAGTGCCCACGGGCACAGCCGCAACGTGCTGGAGATGGTCGCGCGGCTCAAGCGGGACGTGCCCGAGGTCGAGGTGATCGGCGGCAATGTCGCGACGTACGACGGCGCCGCGGCGCTCGTGGCCGCGGGTGCAGACGCGGTGAAGGTCGGCGTCGGGCCGGGCTCGATCTGTACCACCCGGGTGATCGCGGGCGTGGGCGTTCCCCAGGTCACCGCGATCATGGAGGCGGTACGGGCGTGCCGGCCGGCCGGCGTACCGGTGATCGGCGACGGCGGCATGCAGTACTCCGGGGACATCGCCAAGGCCCTCGTCGCCGGCGCCGACTCGGTCATGCTCGGGTCGCTGCTGGCCGGCTGCGAGGAGAGCCCGGGCGAGCTCATCTTCATCAACGGCAAGCAGTTCAAGTCGTACCGCGGGATGGGGTCGCTCGGCGCGATGCAGGCCCGCGGTGGCGGCCGGTCCTACTCGAAGGACCGGTACATGCAGGACGACGTACTGAGCGAGGACAAGCTCGTCCCCGAAGGCGTGGAGGGGCAGGTGCCGTACCGCGGCCCCCTCGCCAACGTGGCCCACCAGTTGGTCGGCGGGCTGCGCCAGGCGATGGGGTACGTCGGTGCGCCGACCGTCGCAGAGCTGCACCGGCGTGGCAACCTCATCCGGATCACGGCGGCCGGGCTCAAGGAGAGCCACCCGCACGACGTCCAGATGACGGTCGAGGCGCCCAACTACCACACTCGCTGAACGGGGTCCGTCTACAGTGGAGCGCCACATGCGGGACATGGTCGAGATCGGTTTGGGCAAGACCGCACAACGGGGCTACCACCTGGACGACATCGCGATCGTGCCGACCCGGCGCACCCGGGACGTGGACGATGTCTCGACCGCTTGGCAGCTCGACGCGTACCAGTTCAAGATCCCGTGTATCGCGCACCCGTCCGACGCGACGATGAGCCCGGAGACGGTCATCGCGCTCGGCCGGCTGGGCGGCCTCGGAGTGCTCAACGTCGAGGGGCTGTGGACGCGGTACGACGATCCGGTGAAGGTGCTCGCCGAACTGGCCGCGCTCGACGACGAGGCGCCGGCAACGCGCCACCTGCAGGAGGCGTACGCCGAAGCGATCAAGCCTGAGCTCATCGGCGAGCGGGTCAAGCAGATCCGCGACGGTGGCGTGACGGTAGCGGTACGGGTCTCGCCGCAGCACACCCTCGCGCTCGCCCCGGTCATCCTGGACGCCGGCGTGGACATCCTGGTCATCCAGGGCACCCTGGTCAGCGCCGAGCACGTGTCCACTGTGGACGAGCCGCTGAACCTCAAGGAGTTCATCGCCGACCTGGATCTGCCGGTGCTCGTGGGCGGCTGCACCAACTACCAGACGGCACTACACCTGATGCGGACCGGCGCAGCCGGCGTCATCGTGGGCGTCGGCGCCGACGAGTGGTCCACCACCGACACGGTGCTCGGCATCCGGGTCCCGATGGCCACCGCCATCGCCGACGCGGCCGCCGCCCGCCGGGACTACCTGGACGAGACCGGCGGCCGGTACGTGCACCTGATCGCGGACGGCGACGTGCAGACCAGCGGCGACATCGCCAAGGCGCTCGGCTGCGGTGCCGACGCG
>DASRII010000437.1:0-2568 GCA_035650075.1 Micromonosporaceae bacterium
CGCCGCGCTGCGCGCCTTCGGGGTGCGCGAGATGTTCACGCTGTCTGGTGGACACGTGTTCCCGCTCTACGACGCGGCCAACGCGACCGGTTTCGGGCTGTACGACGTCCGGCACGAACAGTCGGCCGTGTTCGCGGCCGAGGCGGTCGCCAAGCTCCAGCGCAGGCCGGGTCTCGCCGTGCTCACCGCCGGACCGGGTGTCACTAACGGGATCTCCGGGCTGACCAGCGCCCACTTCAACGGCTCACCGGTACTCGTCATCGGCGGGCGGGCGCCGCAGTTCCGCTGGGGAGCCGGCAGCCTGCAGGAGATCGACCACCTGCCACTCGTGACACCGGTGACGAAGTACGCCGCGACTGTGGAGTCGACCGACGGGATACCGGGGACGATCGCAGCCGCGCTGACCGCGTCGCTGACCGCCCATCGTGGACCGTCCTTCGTGGACATTCCACTCGAGGTCGTCTTCGGGTCGGGCGCGGCGGCGCCGCCGGAGCCGGACGTCCCCATCGCCGAGCCGGATCCGGCCGATGTCACGCGGGCCGCCGCGCTGCTCGCCGGTGCCCAGCGGCCGGTGTTCATCGCCGGTTCCGACGTGTACGCCGGTGACGCCGTGGCCGCTCTGCGCGAAGCGGCCGAGGCGCTGCAGATACCGGTCTTCGCCAACGGGATGGGCCGTGGTGCGCTGCCGCCCGAGCATCCGCTGGCGTTCGCGAAGTCCCGCCGCGCCGCGCTGAACGGGGCGGATGTCGTCGCGGTCGTCGGTACGCCCCTGGACTTCCGGCTCGGTTTCGGCGACTTCGGGCCGGCGCAGCTCATCCACATCGTGGACGCGCCGAGCCAGCGCGCCAGCCACGTCACCGCCGCCGTCTCGCCAGCCGGCGACCTGCGGCTGATCCTGTCCGCACTGGCCGACTGGTCCGGTCCGCGCGAGGATCACGCCGACTGGGTCGTCTCGCTGCGTACCGCCGAGAACGCGGCCGCCGCCAAGCACGCCGGGGAGATGGCCGCCGACGCCGAGCCCATCAAGCCGGCCCGGGTGTACGGCGAGCTGCGGCGTGTCCTCGACCGGGACGCTGTGACGATCGGCGACGGCGGCGACTTCGTCTCATACGCCGGGCGGTACCTCGAACCGGCGGTCCCCGGCAGCTGGCTCGATCCGGGTCCGTACGGCTGCCTCGGTACCGGTCTCGGCTACGCGATGGGAGCCCGGGTCACGTACCCCGACCGGCAGGTCTGCGTGCTCATGGGCGACGGCGCGGCCGGCTTCTCGCTGATGGACGTGGAGTCGCTGGTCCGGCAGTCGCTGGCGGTCGTCATCGTCGTCGGCAACAACGGCATCTGGGGGCTGGAGAAGCATCCGATGCGGGCGATGTACGGCTACGACGTCGCGGCCGAGCTGCAGCCCGGGCTGCGGTACGACGAAGTCGCGCGAGCGCTCGGCGGAGCCGGGGAGATGGTGTCCACAGTGGACGGACTGGCGCCGGCACTGAAGCGCGCGTTCGAGTCCGGCGTGCCGTATCTCGTGAACGTGCTCACTGACCCGGACGACGCGTACCCGAGGTCATCCAACCTCGCCTGACACCTCCGGCGGCGCGGCCGGCCGGGTGGCCCGGATCGCGCTGATCAGTGCCCACGGCACCCAGACCAGCTCGAGCAGGATGCGCACGAGCGACGGCGGTACCGGGATCCACGGCAGCATCACCAGTCCTCGGTCGACCGCGCCCAGAAGCGCGCACACTCCAATGGCGACAGTGAGCCAGCCGAGGCCGCGCCGCAGAGCGAGCCCGACGCCCACGAAACCCGCCCCGGTCAACGCCAACCCGATCGGGGTCAGGTACGTCGTCTCGTACGCGGTACCGAACACTCCCACCACGAGCCCGGCCAGCGCCAGGCCGACCCAGACCACGGCCCGCCGCGCGCGCCGTACCCACAACAGCAGCAGGACCAGGCCGAGCAGTACCGCTTCGCCGAGCGCGTACTGCACCTCGATCCGGCCGAGTCCGCGCGCACCGAACCAGTCGCAGTTGGCCGCGATCCGCTTCGAGTTCAGGTTGTAGTCGGCGCAGACGTAGAGCTTGAGCGTCTTGGCCGGCTCGGCCACGTACCGGTGGATGCCCAGGCCGCCACACGACGGCAGGGCCACCGGCTCCGAGCGGTCGGTGGACTGCCAGCACGAGCCGACACCCTGGCTGTCCCACCAGAAGTCCATGCCGTTCGGGCGGGACTCGCCGGTCTTCGTGAGGCCCAGCTTGTTGTCGACGTACCGGTTGTGGTGCGAGGTGTCGAACTGCGCGGCCAGCGACGTGTCGTTGCGCACGAACCCGGGTACCCAGGACGTGACGAAGCCGGCGTAGGAGTTGCCGTACACCCAGTTGTCGTGCCAGATGTTGTAGTTGCCACCCGGGTTGATGACCCCGGTACCGGTCGGGATGCCCACCGCCGGACACACCACACCCTGTTCGTAGCCCCGTTCCGCATAGGGCTTGGCACACGTGCCGTCGCGGACGTACCCGTAGTAGTCAACGTTGTTGTCGGCGATGACGTTGCGCTCGAACTTGGCGTGGTTCT
>DASRII010000438.1:0-2878 GCA_035650075.1 Micromonosporaceae bacterium
GACCCGTACCGGCGTACGGTTCACCAACATGGTGATCGTCTCGTTGGGCGGCGTGGGAACCATCAACCGCGTCATCAACAACACCGGTGGTCCGGCCAACGCGACCACCCAGGTGGTCTACCTCACGAACTATCCGTAACGAGCGACCTCATACCGCCGAGAAGATCCCGGCTTCGCCGGGTAACACGGACGTGTGACGAGCGGGTCTCCGTGGGGAGGCCCGCTCGCCGTGTGGCCATAGCCTCGTGGTTGCTGAGACCGGGGAGGCTGTCATGGCCGACTACTCGACCCTACTGCGTGATCATGTCAGGCTGGAGATCGTGGCCAGTCTCTACCTGGTGGTGCAGCGTCGCGCCGGGCGGCCCACTGGCTGGGTTCCGTGGCAAACCGGCGTTCGCGGAGCAGCCCCAGGTCAGCTCGGTACCGGTGCACCCCCTCGATGGAACCATGCCGTGGCCGGTGCGCCTCACGTCCATGACCACGCGCCCAGACTCTGATCGAAGGCCGTGAGATCCTCTGGCGACGCGGTCTCGTACGTATGCAACGTGATGACGTAGCCGCGGCCGTGGTGCAGGCACAGGACCTGGCGCGCGCGGAGCCTCGTCTGGTGCCGGTACGTGAACTCCATCGCGACGGCCGGGCTGCCGGCGACCGTCTGCGGCCGGCTCGCCCCCTGCAGCGTGATCCCCGCCTGCCCAGCCAGCCGGTCCCGATGCTCGGCGGCGTAGTCGGCCACGGTTTTCCACGTACCGGTCTCCAGCATCACGTCGATGACCGGCCGGACGCCCATGGTCACCGACGATCCGGCGATCGTCAGATCCACCGTCCCGCCCTCGCCCACCACCGCGTTGGCCGCCGGCTGCCAACCAGCCGGGATCGTGAAGCGGTACCCGGTACCGCTGATCGTCGACCCGTCGACGACCGGCGCGGCCGGCTGGGGCGGCGCATCCGGCGTCGTCGGCGGCGTGGCGGCCCACTCGCCGTTGCCCAGGCCAGCGCAGGCCACATTGGACAGTGCCAGGACGACGACAGCGGCTGCCACCGCGACGGCGCCCCCGTTGGCTCGTGCCACCGGGCCAGTCTACGTGGCGGGCGCTACAATTGGGCGCCGTGGACGAACCAGGGGCCCCGCCGCGAGCGATGGTCTTCGCCAGCGACCACCTGTTCTGGGTGGTGGACATAGGGCACACGCCGGCGGCCCCGTTCGCCCCGGAGAACGGGCTCGTGGTGGTGACCCAGCCGGGCGCAGCGGTGATCTTCACCGGTGTTCACACTGGATACGTCTCGGTCGAGGTCCAGGTGCTGGACTCGGCGCCGGAACAGGCCGACGAGTCCGGCTGGGACGAGGTCGTCGAGGTCAGTATGCAGGCACCGCGCGGGCGGGTGTCGGTGCTCGGACCGATGGCATACAACAGGGGCGTGCTCCCCGAGCTCACCCCGGCCGGGCCGGGCGACTACCGACTCCGCGTCCACGCGCGCGGCCGGGACACGCTCGTCGATGGTGTGGCCACCGAACCGGTCGAGGACTATCTGATCGTCGTCTGGCCGGCGCAACCGGCAACGGAGCGGCGGTACAAGCAGAGCGACGGGTACGGCGCGGATCTGCGCCGAACGGCCGCGCGCACGCGATCAAATATTTGACGCCCGTCGATATGGTGAATCCGACGACCAGCAATACGACGATCGGGGCGTTGGATCATGCGGCGAATCGCGTTCGCAATTCTTTGTGTGCTCGTGGGCGGCATGCTCGGGCAATCGAGCGGTGCCGCCGCGGCAACCACCGAGCCGGCGCCGGTGCCGCCGGCGCAGGAACGGCTCAAGGCGGCGGCCGGCGCACCGCCGGCACCCGCACTTCTTGACGCGGCCGGCGACCGCACCGAGCAGCCGCGGCCGGCTCCGGGCCTGGCGACAACCGCCGACCGGACAACTGCGCGGAGGTGTGGCGGAAGCTCAGCGAGCATCCCGACACCAATGCGGTGGGCTCGTGCGTCGAGCCAGGCACGTTGACGACCTGGCGGGACCTCGACGAGGCCACCATTCAAGAAGTGCTGCCGCTGCCCGAGTTCTGCATCGAGCACGCGTTCCAGGGTTGGTGGATGGTCCGTACCCAGGCCTGCATGGTGCGCTCCGGCCTGGTCAACGTGCGGGAGGCGCGGACCCTGCGCCTGATCGGTCAGCTCGAGTTCCTGGAAATCAACCTCTCGTACACCTCCGGCTCGATCGAGACCTGGGCACAGCAGATCGAAATCCGGATGTTCGGCGGCTGGGGACTCATCGCCGGGACCATGGTGCAGGGCAGGGCCACATGCACTGGCGCGTGCGCGGCGACCCGCAGCACCTTCCCGCCACAGCTCGTGCGGACCGGCCAGGACGAGGAGGGCGAGGCGTTCTTCGACACCACCGCCACCGTCCCCGGTTCGGTCGGGCGAGCCAACACCACGTTCACGTACGACTTCTTCAACCCGGCCTGGACGCTGCAGCCGCCGCCGTTCCAGGCCGACCCGCCCGAGGTACGGTGCGACAACGCGTTGCCGGGCACCACGCAGGCCGGCTGCGTCTTCGTCGGCTACACCCCGGTCATGATCTACGACCTGGCCGGCGCCTTCCCTGAGCTGGCCCGGCACATCGGCGACGCGCAGCAGTCCGGACTGCCCGGGGCGTACCCGAACGGCGCGCGGCTGTCCCGCCTGATCGACCCGGTGCTGCAGGCCGCCAACCGGACTCGTGCCTGTCCGGACGCCAGCGCGGGTGGGTACCCGCGCCCGCCCGGCAAGAGCTGCGACGAGTACCCGTTCGCGTCCACCAACCAGGGCGCGGCGACCCAGGTGCCCCGCGGTCCGGCGCGGACGTTCCCGTACTGTCAGATCAACGAGCCGCC
>DASRII010000439.1:0-17712 GCA_035650075.1 Micromonosporaceae bacterium
AGACCCCGTTGATCATGAACTTTGTTTCGGTGTCGACGGCGTGTCGCGTCACCAACTTCATGATCAACGCAAGTGGGCGGCGGCGGGGGTAGGTAGGCGTGACAGGCGGGTTCATTCACGGCGACGATCCGTTCGCTACGCCGGAGAGCGAGCGGTCGCCGGTACGCCGACTGCGGGGCCGGCTGCCCGCGGCGGTGACGCTGTGGACGGCGATCGCGTCCGACGGCGGTCGGGCTGGGCTGACCGTCTCGTCGACGCTCGTGGTGGACGGCGATCCGGGGCGGCTGCTCGGACTCGTCGACGACGAGGCGGCGTGGTGGCCGGCCGCGAGCACGGCCGGGCGGTTCGCGGTGACCGTGCTGGGCCAGGCGCACCGCCAGCTCGCCGATCGGTTCGCCGGACTGCTGCCCGCACCGGGCGGCCCGTTCGCGGACCACGAATGGCTCGATACGCCGTACGGCCCGGTACCGGCCGACGCCGGTACCTGGGTCGGCTGCCGGTTGGACGGGTCACGCCCGATCGGTTGGGCGCTGCTCGTCGAGGCCACTATCGAGCGCGTGGAGCTGGGCGTAGATCCGCCGTTGGTGCACTACCGGGGTCGGTACCGGGCCATCGAGGCTCGGTAGGCTGGCCCGCATGAAAACCCAGCAGCGGTACGGCGACGGCCATCGGATTCTGGTGACCGGGGGCGCTGGCTTTGTCGGCTCCCACCTCGTCGATGCGCTGCTCGCCCGCGGTTGCGTGGTCGTGTCGCTCGACAATTTCGGCACCGGTACGAAGGTGAACATCGCGCACCTCATCGACGAACCCCGGTTCACCAGCGTCGAGGGGGACATCTCCGACGGCATGCCGACCCACCACCCGGCGCTCGCCGAGCGGTTCGACGCGATCATGCACTTCGCTTCGCCGGCCAGTCCGACGGACTTCGAGAAGATGCCGATCGAGATTCTTCGCGTCGGTTCGCAGGGGACGCTGCACCTGCTCGACCGGGCGCTGGCCGACCGGGCGCGGTTCATCATGGCGTCCACCTCGGAGGCGTACGGCGACCCGCTCGTCCACCCGCAGCCCGAGTCGTACTGGGGCAACGTCAACCCGGTCGGCGTACGCAGCGTCTACGACGAAAGCAAGCGGTTCGCCGAGGCGGCGACGATGGCGTACCACCGGTACCACGGACTCGACGTCGGCATCGTGCGGATCTTCAACACGTACGGCCCCCGGATGCGGCCGGACGACGGGCGGGCCATCCCGACGTTCATCTCGCAGGCGCTGCGTGGGCAGCCGATCACGGTGCACGGTACCGGCGACCAGACCCGCTCGATCTGCTACGTGGACGACCTCGTGCGCGGGATCGTGCTGCTCCTCGACTCGACCGAGACCGGTCCGATCAACTGCGGTACCGAGCACGAGATGACCATGCGCGAGCTGGCGGAGCTGATCATCTCGCTGAGCGACAGCTCGTCGGGGATCGTCTACCTCGAACGCCCGTCCGACGACCCCGACCAGCGCCGCCCGGACCTGACCCTGGCCCGCGAGCGTCTCGGGTACGAACCGACGGTCGCGCCCGCCGACGGCCTGCGCCGCACGATCGACTACTTCGCCGCCCGGAGTTGACCCAGCGGGGTGACGACCCCCCGGTTCGTGCCGACGTCGTCGTGGCGACCCGGTTACGCACAGGTCGGCTACGTACCCTGGGCTTATGTCGTCCAACCGGCCCACGTCACCAGGCGGTACCTACTCCTCAGGCCGCGCATCGGTCCCCGGACCCGCCACGCCCAGCGGTGCGCCCGGCGGTGGTCCGACCCGATCCAGCGGCCGCGCCACGGTGACGTACGGCACACCCCCGACCCGCGGCGGCCGGACGATGTCTGGCACACCTGGAGGCCGACCGCCGCGCCGGGGAATCAAGCCACGCTGGGGTCGGATCGCGCTCGTGGGCTCGGGTCTCCTGCTCGCGATCGCGCTACTCGTCTCGGGTTGTCTGTATTGGTACGCGAAGAGCCTGAACGACGATCTCGCCCGTACCGATCCGTTCTCGGACATCACCGGCGGACGCCCGGTCAAGACCGTCGACGGTGCGCTCAACATCCTGATGCTGGGCAGTGACTCCCGCGACCCGGACGGGTCGAAGGGCGACAACGGGGCGGCCCGTACCGACACGATCATTCTGATGCACATTCCGGCGAGCCACGACAAGGCGTACCTCGTCTCGATTCCGCGGGACATGTACGTCAACGTGCCGAAGACCGCCGACGGCCAGTTCGGCGGACGTAAGGCGAAGATCAACGCTGCCTACGCCTGGGGTGGGGCGTCGCTGATGGTCCAGACCGTCGAGGGCTTCACCGGCGTACGGATCGATCACGTCGTGATCATCGACTTCTTCGGGTTCAAGGACGTGACCGACGCGCTCGGCGGGGTCGACCTCTACATCGAGCAGGACATCAAGTCGATCCACACGCCGTTCCGCCAGTTCAAGAAGGGCACGCAGCACCTCAACGGCGAGGAGGCGCTGGACTACGTCCGGCAGCGGTACCAGTTCAAGGACGGCGACTTCGCCCGGGTCCGCCACCAGCAGGAGTTCCTCAAGGCCCTGATGGACAAGGCGGCCAGCACCGGTACGCTGACCAACCCGCCGAAGCTGAACAACTTCCTCAAGGCGGCGACGAAGGCGATGACCGTGGACCAGAGCTTCTCGCTGGTCGACATGGCGCTGCAGTTCCGCAACCTGCGTAGCGACAATCTGGCGTTCCTGACGAGCCCTTACTCCGGTACGGACACGATCAACGGGGAGAGCGTCGTGCTCTCCGATCGGGAGCGAGGGCTGGCGCTGTACGAGGCGATGAAGTCCGACAAGATGGCCGAGTGGGTCCAGGCCAACGCCTCGCCCACGCCGAAGCCCACCCGATGACCCGTCTGAACGGGCATTGTCGGCTGGTCTGAACGGACAGCCTGCGCCGGACTCGGTCACCCATCTCCGTTATGTCGGTTGCAAGCGACTCGCCCGAGCCGGGGATGGTTTTCTAGAGTGGCTCCCGCCACCTCACGTACGGGAGCTTGCATGCAGGTTGCTGCCACGAGCCGGCGCCGATCGACGGCCCGGCGCGGCGATGCGGCGACCCCGGCGAAGCGCCGGCGCGACCCCTTCTGGGCTCGGTTGGCGGTCATCGTCGGCGCCCTGCTGATGATGGCCAGCGGTGGCACGATCGTCGCCGGCCGGGTACTCATCTCGGAGGCGATGTCGGACTTCACGACCACCAACATGCTCGGCGGTGACGCGGCGGCCGGACCGGGCGGCAGCAACATCAACGGTGCGATCAACCTTCTGTTGGTCGGCATCGACGAGCGACCGCCGGGCAGCCCGGAGACCGGGGTGCTGTCGGACACGATCGTGGTCCTGCACATACCGGCCAGCCACGACCAGGCGTTCCTGATCTCGATCCCGCGGGACACCCGGGCGCAGATCCCCGCCTACCCACCGACCCACTACCCCGGCAGCACCGAGAAGATCAACGCCGCGTTCGGGTACGGATACCGCGGCGACGGTACCGAGATCGAGAAGCGCGCCCGGGGTGTCGACCTGCTCGCCCGGACCATCAACAAGCTCTCCGGGATCAAGTTCAACGGCGCGGCCCTCATCGACTTTCCCGGCTTCGAGGCGGTCATCCACGAGCTGGGCGGCGTCTACATGTGCGTCGACCAGCGGGCCGTGTCCAGCCATCTCGGCTACGACCGCAACGGCAAGATCCTCCGGTTGTGGGCGAACGACAAGGGCGAGGTGCAAGGGATTCCGCCGGGCGGCCGGCCGGTGGTGCACGAGATCGGCTGCGGCCGCATGTCGCCGGTGCTCGCCCTGGACTACTCGCGAATCCGGTACAGCCTGCCGAACGGCGACTACGACCGGCAGCGGCACCAGCAGCAGTTGCTCAAGGCGATAGCCAAGGAGGCCACGAGCAAGGGTGTGATCTCCGACCCACCCAAGCTCCGGCGGGTCATCGCCGCTGCCGGTAAGGCATTCGTCCTCGACACCCAGGGCGTACCGATCGAGGACTTCATCTTCACGCTGAAGGGTGTCGCCGCCAACGACCTGGTCCTGATCCGCACCAACGCGGGCGGGTACAACGGGATTGCCGGTACGACCTTCCAGCAGTTGAGCCAGGAGTCGCTCGAGATGCTCGCGGCGGCGCGGGACGGCCGGCTACTGGAGTTTCTGGCCACCCACCCGCATCTCATAGCTAGGTCGTGAAGAGGCCTACCCTCGCGTTGCCTGGCGGGCGTACGTACAGTAGCGGACATGCAGGTGGCGACCCGGCGAAGCGCGTCCGCGCGACGTACCCCCCGCCGGGAGGCACCCTCCATTCCCACGCAGCCCGGCAGCAGACCGGCGGTAACGGGGCGGAAGCGGCGCCGCGACCCGTGGTGGGCGCGGCTTCTCGTGATTGTCGGCGCCCTGCTGATGATGGCCAGCGGCGCGACGATCGTCGGCGGCAAGGTGCTCATCGGCCGGTACACCGCTGATCTGCCGCAGCAGAACCTGTTGGGCGAGGCGGGTGCGCACGGCGCCAACATCAACGGTGCGATCAACATGTTGATGGTCGGCTTGGACGAGCGGGCAAACCAGAGTCCCGACGAACTGGTCCGCGCCGACACAATCATGATCATGCATGTACCGCCCAGCCACGATCAGGCGTTCCTCGTCTCGATCCCGCGGGACACCCGGGTCCGCATCCCGGCCTACCCGAAGACCGGGTACGCGGGAGGCCTGGACAAAATCAACGCGGCGTTCGCGTTCGGCTCGCAAGGGCCGGGGACGATCGAGGAGAAGCGTGCCCGGGGCGTGGAGCTGTTGGCGCTGACGATCCGCGACCTGACCGGCATCGCGTTCACCGGTGCCGCGATCATCGACTTCCAGGGCTTCGAGGCGGTGCTCCATGCGCTCGGCGGCGTGACGATGTACGTCGAGCGCCGCGCCGAGTCGATCCACCTCGCCTACGACAAGAACGGCAAGATCGTCAGAGTCTGGTACGACGACGCGGCCGGCAAGGTGCGCGGCATCCCGCCGGGCGGCCACGTCGTGGTCCACGAGCCGGGATGGCAAAAGATGTCCCCGGTACTCGCTCTCGACTACACCCGGATCCGCAAGGGCTCGTGCTGTCCCAACGGCGACTACGACCGCCAGCGGCACCAGCGGCAGCTGCTCAAGGCGATCGTCAAGGAGGCCACGAGCAAGGGCCTGATCGCCGATCCGGTCAAGCTGGACCGAGTGATCAAGGCGGCGGGCAAAGCGTTCATCCTGGACACCCAGGGCATCCCGGTAGAGGACTTCATCTTCACGCTCAAGGGCATCACTTCCAACGATCTGATGACGGTGGAGACAAACGCCGGCAAGGCACACGGCCAGATGATCAATGGCGTCGCGTACGAACAGCTCACCGACGAGTCCATTCAGATGTTCGCGGCCGTACGCGACGGCAAGTTGTTCGATTTCCTGGCCACCCACCCGGACTTCGTTGCGCGCGCCTGACCTACCGATAGCGACCCCCAAGATCGGGGTAAAGTGACGGGGTGGACGAGCCGAGCGACGCTGCGGCGTCCGAGAGCAGCCCGTCCGACGGCGATAAACCGGACGCCCACGCTTCCGACGCCGCAGAGCACATCGACGACGCCGCAGAGCCTACCGATGACGCCGAACATCCCACCGACGCCGAAGCGACACCGACGCGCCGGAACAGTCCACTGTGGGCAAAGGTCAGCCTGATCGTCGGTGCCGTGCTGCTGGTGGTTTCGATCGGAACGGTCGTCGCGATCCGGGTCGCGGTCTACCGGCTCGACAGTGCGGTGGCGAAGGATCGATTGCTGCACAACGGTGCACGGGCGCAGAACGCGCCGAACCAGCCACTCACCGGGCCACTGAACTACTTGCTCATCGGTTCCGACTTCCGGTCCCGGACGCCCGACGACGGCCAACGGTCGGACACGATCATCGTCGTCCATGTGCCGCGCGGCCTCGACCGCGCGTATCTGGTGTCGATCCCGCGGGACCTGCTCGTGGAGATACCGCCGTTCGGGCCTACCGAGTTCGAAGGCACGGAGTCGAAGATCAATGCGGCGTACCAGTACGGCGGTGGTGGTATCGGCGGCATCCAACTGCTCTCCATCACGTTGAGCAAGCTGCTCGGCGTCCAGTTCGACGGCGCCGCGATCATCGACTTCGACGGGTTCCGCCGCGCGGTCGACGTCCTCGGCGGCATCACGCTCTGCGTGGATCGCGACGTACAGGCCAAGCACCTCGCGCTGGACCGCAACGGCGTACTGATCAGCGTGTACACCGATCCCGACGGCAACCCGTTCGTCCCGCAGGGCGCGAAGCTGCTGGTGTACCACAAGGGCTGCCAGCACATGACCGGTGAGCTCGCGCTCGAATGGGCCCGGATCCGGTACGGCCTGCCGGCCGGCGACTACGACCGGCAACGGCACCAACAGGAGTTCCTCCGCGCGATGTTCGCCGAGGCGGAGCGGCAAGGGGTCTTCACCAACCCGGTCAAGCTCGACAGCTTCCTGCAGGCGATCGGCTCGTCGTTGACCGTCGACACCAACGACCGCAGGCTCGAGGACCTGGTGTTCGGGTTGCGCAACATCCGGCCGAGCACGCTGACCGGCGTACAGGTGCCGTCGCATCCCGACAACATCGGCGGTATCTCGTACATCCTGCCGGAGAACGACGCGGCCGGTCTCTACCACGCGATCCGCGACGACACCCTCGACGCGTGGGTCCTGGCCCACCCCGACTGGGTGAACCAGTTGTAGCCTCGTGTCGTGTTTGGTCCACAGGTCCCCGCAGTCGATGTCGGCGCCGTGGCGGACGACGTCTATCTGCTGGACGTCCGGGAGGACGACGAATGGGCGGCGGGGCACGCACCCGGCGCGTGCCACCTGCCGATGATGGAGATTCCGGCCCGCCTCGACGAGGTGCCCAAGGACGGCGACGTTGTGGTCGTCTGCCGGGTCGGCTCCCGATCCGGCCAGGTCGTCCAGTATCTGATGGCGCACGGCTGGGACAACGTGCGCAACCTGGACGGCGGCATGATGAGCTGGGCCGCGGCCGGCCGCCCCGTGGTCAGCGAGGACGGCGGCGACCCAAGGGTCTTATGAGACCTTTCGTTTTCGCCCATCGGGGCTCGTCGTTCCACCTGCCGGAGCACACGCTCGCGGCGTATCAGCGCGCGTTGGCCGAAGGTGCCGACGGCCTGGAGTGCGACGTGCGGATGACCCGCGACGGTCATCTGGTCTGCCTGCACGACCGGCGGTTGGAACGGACGAGCAACGGGCGGGGCATCGTCAGCGAGCAGAGCCTGGAAGAGCTGAGCCGGTTGGACTTCGGCTCGTGGCACCCCGGGCTGCCGGAGTCGGCCGACGACCTGATCTTCGATCGCGCCGAGCCCGGAGAGGAACAGCCGATCATCGACGATCGCGGCCGGGTACTCACGCTCGACCGGTTGCTCACCGCGGTCCGGGGCGCGGGCCGGCCGGTCCGGCTGCTGATCGAGACGAAGCATCCGAGCCGGTACGGCGGTGCCGTGGAGCGCGCCCTCGTCGGTCTGCTCGCCCGGCACGACCTGCTCGCGCCGGGCAAGGACGTCACGGTGACCGTGATGTCGTTCTCGCCGCTGGCGATCCGGCACGTCCGCGACCTCGCTCCGGATGTACCCACCGTGCTGCTGCTCGAGCGGCTACCGCCGGGCCTACCGCTGAGCTGGCTGCCCTTCGGCGTGAAGATCGCTGGGCCGAGCATCGGTCTGGTGCGCGCTCGCCCCGGGCTGGTACGCCGCCTGCGCGAGCGCGGCAATCAGATCTACGTCTGGACCGTCAACGAGCCGGCCGACATCGACCTCGTACTGACCCTGGGCGTGGACGGCATCATCACCGATCGTCCGGCGGAGGTGCTGGCCCGCTGCACCTAAAGCCCGCTGCACCTAAAGCCCGCTGCATCTGAACGTTGCCGGGCGTAACCACTGCGGGCACACTCGATCGCGTGAGCAGCCCCGACTATCCCCGGTTGATCGACGAGCTGGCTGAGCTCGTCGACATGATCAACGCGGGGAACGCCGGGCTGCGCGCCCTCTACCGGCTACTGGAGATCGGCCGCCAGGCGCTCGAGGTACCCGGTCTGCTGTTCGTCGAGTACGCGCCGAAGGGCGGCCGGGTGATCGCGGCGACCGCCGCACTCGAGTGGGCGGTCGGCCGGCCGATGAATACGTCCGAGCCGGTCATGGCACGATTCCTCGCCGGCGCCCGGGTACAGGAGCTGTCGATCGACGACCTGCCCACCGAGCTGGCGGCGCAGCTGCGCGGGCGCGGGTTGTGCCGGTCGCTGTCCTCGCTCGCCGAGCTGGGCGGGCTGGTCGTGGGCAGCCTGCACGCGTACTTCCGCGACGCCGACGGCCGCGCCACCGGTGCCCAGCGGTCGATCGCGGGTTTCCTGGCCAACTCGGCCGCCCACCTGTACGGCGACGGCAACGGCCTGCCGACGCACGGCGACGGACCGGTCGTGGCCACGTTGACCGAGGGCCTAGCGATCTTGACCGCCTACAACGAGGTACGGCTGTGGAATCCGGCCGCTGAACGGGCCACCGGCGTGCGGGCCGCGGACGTGCTCGGCGGGCCGGTGCCGCTGCCCGTGCCCGCTCCGGGCGGCTCGCTCGACCACCGGCTCCCAGATGGTCGCTGGCTACAGGTGTCCGTTGCGGACCTACCGGGTACACAGTCTCGCGTAGTGACATTCCGAGACACCACAGATGTCCGGCGGCGGGAACGCGACCGGGATCTTTTCATAGCCGTCACCAGCCACGAGCTCCGCACGCCGGTCACTGTCATCAAGGGGTACGCCGACACGCTCACCGTGCATTGGGAATCACTGGACGAGGTCGCCCGGCGGGACGCGGTACGGGTGCTGGGTCAGCGCGCCTCGGAGCTGGCCCGTCTGGTGGACCGGCTGCTGACCGCGGCGAGCCAGGCGAACGCGGGAGTCAGCGGTACCGCGCCCGAACCGTTCGAGTTGATCGATGCGCTGCGGGAAGGGATCGCCGGACTCCCGGCGGATCTGCGCCGCGCGTTGCGGGTACGGCTGCCGACCAGTCTGGCCAAGGCGTACGGCGACCGGGCCAGCGTCGGCATCATCCTGACCGAGCTGGTGACCAACGCGGTGAAGTACTCGGCCGACGAGGTCGACGTGTTGTTGACCGCCGAAGCGGACCGGCAGACCGTGTACTTCCGGGTCGCCGACCGCGGTATCGGCGTCCGGCCGGAACACGTCGAACGGGCCTTCGAGCGGTTCTGGCAAGGTGAAGCCGACGATCAGCGTCGGTACGGCGGGGTAGGGCTCGGTCTCTATCTGGTCCGGCGGATCGTTGAACGACAAAACGGATGGGTCTCGCTTCGGCCCCGAGAACGGGGTGGCACGGTCGTCGAGGTACGGCTGCCGCGGGCGGATGGCGCAGGGGAGGTTTAGACGCATGTCGACTTCCTCTGCCGACCGGAAGTGGTGCTTGGTGGTTCCGCACCACGCGAACGGGGCACGACAGGCCAGGCACCGGCTGGCGGCCGAGCTGGCCGGGGTTATCCGGCCGGGGCTGCTGTCCGACGCGATCGCGGTGGTCGCGGAACTGGTCGGCAACGCGGTACGGCATGCGGCTCCGCTACCCGGTGGCGTGATCCGGGTGGCCTGGCGGCTGCGGCGTAACCGGAGGGACGGCGACCAGGTCGAAGTACGGGTCACCGACGGCGGCGCGAGCAAGCCACCCCGGGTGCGGGTGGTCGGCCCGGAGGCCGTCGACGGCCGCGGCCTGGCGATCGTCTCCGCGCTAGCCGATCGGTGGGGCGTCGACCGCGACGGTATGGGTCAGAGCGTCTGGGCGGTTCTCTCCTGAACCTGTCCGGCGTACGGCTAGGCTCGACTCCCGTGAGCTCACGCCGCAAAGGTCCCCGCCCGGACAAGTCCGCCAAGCCTGCCAAGCCCAAGCGCGAAGAGACCTTCGTGCCGCGTCCCTTCGAAGGGCTGGCCGACGAGTGCGAGTGGATCGCGCTGCGGGAGCTGGTACCGGCCGCCACCGCGCCGTTGCGCCTGGCCGATTCGGTGATCGAGCGGTACGGCGACCGTCCGGTCATCCTCGCCACCGTGCTGCCGCTGGCCTGGCCGGCCATGACCAAGACGGACGGCCGGGTGCTCATCGCGTTGCAGCGCCACGTGGAGTCCGGCGACCCGTCGCGCGATCTCGCGGTAGCGCTGCAATGCGGCCTGCAGGCGACGCCCGGCGACCCGGTACCCGTGCCGGCCCTGCCCGGTCCCGGTCCGCGGCTGCAGGATCTGCTCGCCGACGGCGCGCTCGACGTGACTGTCCACGATGGATTCTCGTTCTGGCTGGACCCGGGAGAGACCGAGGACCCGAACGTCAAGGCCAGCCTGGATCGTGCCAACGCGCAGGTCTTCCCGACGGTCCGGATGGCGGCCGCGCGGGCGGCGTACTGGTGCCGCCTGACCGGACAGTCCCACGTCCGCTGGGTGCTGCCCGACGACGAGGACCGCGCGCTGGACGCGCTGGCGCGACTCGGTGCGGCCGGCGCGCTGCTGCTCGGCGACGGTACGAGGTTCGCCGGCATGTTCCGCGCCCACGGTCGCCTGGTCCCGGTGTGGGACCTACCGTCGGCACCGGAGGCCGCCGACTGGGAAACCCCGCTGGCGGAGTTCGCCAAGCGCTACGCCGAGTCCGTAGCCACCAACGCCCCCCTCACCTCCGCCGAACGCCGCTCCCGCCAAGGCCTAGTAGGCCGCCAGAAGACCCTCCGCTGACCCGCCCGCCCCCGTTGATCATGAACTTTGTTTCACCTTGGACGGCGTGTCGTCCAACTAACTTCATGATCAACCGGGCGGTGGTGGGGGAGCTGGTTCGCGCGAGACCGGGCAGGACATGCAGCGCGGGCCGCCGCGGCCCGAGCCCAGTTCGCTGCCCGGGATGGGGATGACCTCTACCCCGGCGCGTTCCAACTGGTGGTTCGTTTCCACGTTGCGTTCGTAGGCGACACAGAGGCGTGGGGCTATCGCCAGGGTGTTGTTGCCGTCGTCCCACTGCTCGCGTTCGGCGGTAACGGGGTCGAGGCCGGTCTCGATGACTCGGAGCCGGTCGATGTTCATCGCCCGCGCCGCGGCGACCAGGAACGGTTCGGGTCCGGCCACCACGGGCTCGGAGGGATCCGGCGTCACCTGATAGGCCACCAGAGCGTCGGCCACCTTCGGGTACATCACGACCGCGTCGAGATCGACCATCGTGCACACGGTGTCAAGGTGCATCGTGGCCCGTTCCTGCGCGATCGGTACGACGAGGACGGTGTGCGCCAGCCCGCGGTCGAAGACCCGCCTGGCGAGCCGCTCGGCACCCGCCGGTGTGGTGCGCTCACCCGCTCCGACCGCGATGACGCCTGGGGCGAGGAGCAGGACATCACCGCCCTCGAGGTGTTCGAGATGCGGGTCGTAGAGCAGTGGTGTGCCGGCGAACCGCGGGTGGTACCGGTAGATCGCCTGGGTCAGCGTGGTTTCCCGGCGCCGGGCCGGCATCGCGAGGCTGGTGACCGCAACCTGGCCGCGGATCCACGTACTGGAGTCCCGCGTGAACAACAGGTTCGGCAGCGGATCGATGACGAAGTCGTGCGGATCCATCAGCCGGTACACGAGTCCGCCCCCGGTACGCAGTTCCTCGTGCGCCAGCCCTGCGATCAGTACGTCGGCCAGCGCGGCGGGATCGAGGTACCCGAGGTAGTCGGACACCCGCCGGCGCAGGCTGTCGCCGAGCCGCACGTCGCGGAGTACTCCCTCGGTGAGGTCGGACCGCGCGTCCGGCACGGCCAGCGTCTCGGTGAGCAACTGTCCGAGGTAGAGCACACCGACCCCGCGCTCGCGCAGCGCGGCGGCGAACGCGTCGTGCTCCTCCTGGGCTCGGCTGACCCAGGGGATGCCGTCGAAGAGGAGCGCGTCGTTGTTTCGCGGAGTCAGTCGCGCCAGTTCCGGCCCTGGTCGGTGCAGCAGAACGGTCTGCAGCCGGGCGACCTCGCTATCGACGTACGGGCCCACACCTCGCAGGGTAAGCCAGACTTCCGCACCATTTGGGAAAAGACGCCTACCGGTGAAAGGGGCATTCATCAGTACTCATTCGCGCGTCACTCGTCGATGAAAGGCTTGCTAGAGTGTGCACCCAGTCACGTAACGTAATTAGTCCCGGGGCGACACCGGAGGTCGATCGATGACCAGCGTCGCAGATGCCGCATCCCCCCGCATGCCCGTCGACTATGCCGCCCGGCACGTCCTCCTCGAAGGAGCCCGACCCGGCCGGAAGGACTTGGCCCGCCGCCGCCGCGAGGAACGCGAGGCACGCCGAGTCGCCGCGGCGGGTCATCGGGCCGCACACCGCCTCGATCCGTTGCCCGACTGGCACGTCGTCGACTTACCCCAGTCCCAGGACGCCCAGGCGATCCTCGGCAAGAACTCGCCCGAGAATGCCGGGTTCCTGGCGATCGGGCCGGCCGGCGTGTTCGCAGTTCACGTCGTGGACCACGGCCGCAACCGCGTGTTGCTCGCGGGTGACGTGGTGCAGATCAACGGCCGCCGGCCGCCGTACGTCAACCAGGCCAAGCAGGAGGCCAAGCGAGCCGCGGTGGCCCTGACCCGGGCCGTCGGTTCATCGGTACCCGTCGTTCCGGTGCTCGCCCTCGTCGGCAGCGGCGCGGTCAGCTACTACGGCCTGCCCAAGGATTGTGTCGTCACCACGTACCGCGAGCTTGCCGGGGTTCTCGCCGCCCGCGGTGAGCGGATCACGCCGAGCACGGCCGCGAAACTCGGTGCGGTCGCGCGGCACCCATCCACTTGGACGATGCCCACCCAACCGAATGGTGATGATCTTTACCGCTGGTACCCGGACGGCGTCGAGGCCGCTGACAAGAAGCCGACCCGGCGGTAGCGTCACGTTCCGTGGGTCGTGGTTGATAATGGCGCGACCGTGCAGCGGTCGCGCCGTTGTCGTGCCGGTCGGACGGAGGTGCGGTGGCGCAGGTCGAACTCTCGCTCTCCGAACCGCTCATGCCGCGCGCGCGTACGCCCATGGAGCTGGAGGTCCTCGAGAACAACCTCGACCGGTGGTCGGCGGTTGTCGCCGGGGCTGCTGAGCCCTGCCTGGTCATCGACTCCGAAGCGATCATTGTCGCCGCTTCCGAGTCCTGCTGTGAAATGTTCAGCTTCGGCCCACCCGCGAGTGCCATCGGTCGGCTCCTGCTCGACGGGGTCATGCGGTTCATGGACTTCACCGCCCAGCGGGGCGACCTGGCCGAGGGCGAGATAGAAAAGATTCCCCCGCTGCTGGCCCTGTCGTCGGGCCGGCTCGCACGCGGCCTGTTGCGCGTGCAATGCGGAGCGGGTGACAACGACATCTGTACGGCCGATGCCATCGCCACCCCGCTCTGGCAGGGCACCACGGTGGTCGGCTCGTTGACCTTCTTCAGCGCACTCTGACGGCGGGCCGTACTCTTCGAACGTGCTCGACCTCGTCCTGCTACCCGGCGAATACGCCATTTGCCGGCTTGCCCCGGATTCACCGCTGCCCAACCGGCTGTCGCCCGGCGACGCCGGAGTGGTCTCGGTGACGTGGACGCCGGACGAGATATCGGTGATATGCCCGGCCCTCCAGGCACCGCCCGAGGCGACCGTGGAGATCCCGTGGCGTTGCTTTCGCGTCGCCGGTCCGATCAACATCGCGCTGACCGGGATCCTGGCCTCGCTCGTCGTTCCACTGGCGGATGCCCGGGTGAACATCTTCGCGTTCTCGACGTACGACACCGACTACGTACTCGTGCCGGCCGTCCGGTTGGTCGAGGCGGTCGCCGCTCTGAGCGCCGCTGGGCATCGGATTTCGAACTGACCTGCCTACCCTGTCTCCGTGCGGCGCGTTTGGTTTCCCCTCGGCCTGCTGCTCATCGTCGCTGTGCTCGCGAGCTGCCAGAGCCCGGGCGGCGGGCGGGTCGGGCCACCACCGGATCCGGTGCGGTCCGCGTCGCCCGGCGCCACCAAAGGGCCGCCGACCTTCGCGCCGGGCACCCCCACACGCCGCCCCAGCGCCACGGCCACCCCGACCTTTTCCGAGGCGTACGCCGTCAGCTGTGCCGGCTACCCGACGGCGGACCAGGTGGTGGCGGCGCTGCGCCGGAGTGGCAACGGGATGGTGTCTGCCAGCACGAGAGTGACCGTGCAGCTGGCACCGCAGTGTTCGGGTACCTGGCAGTACACGATCGTCAACGTGCCCCAGCACGATCCGCTGCAGGTGATCACGAAGGGCGCGCCGACCGCCCTGCAACTGATCACGGCCGGCACCGACGTGTGCAGCATCCCGGTACGGACCCAGGCGCCGACCGGGATCCGTAATCTGGCCCGCTGCCCGCCGGCTTGAGGACTGGCGCCGGCCTCCGCCGGCGCGAGTCCGGGGCCCTGCAGGTGCCGTCTTCCCTCGTCGCTGCGCTCCTCAGTCCAGACAGCACCGGCCCCGGCCTAAGCTTCCATTGTGAGTCAGCGTTTCGTGTACCTCGGCCCGGAAGGCACCTTCGCGGAGCAGGCGTTGCGCACGATCCCCGCGGCGCGGCGCGGCCGGCGTACGCCCGCGCGCAGCGTCCCCGAGGCGCTCGACGCGGTCCGCGACGGTACCGCCGATGCCGCGCTGGTACCGCTGGAGAACTCCATCGGCGGTGCGGTCGGCGTGACCCTCGACGAGCTGGCCTCAGGTGAGCCGCTGGTCATCATCCGTGAGGTGGTCCTGCCGGTCCAGTTCGTGCTGGCCGCACGCCGTGGCGTCACGTTGGCCGGCGTACACACCGTCGCGGCCCATCCACAGGCGTCGACGCAATGCCGCGGGTGGCTGCGCGACAAGCTGCCGGATGCCGCGGTGGTGGACGTGCTCTCCAACGGTGCCGCGGCGGCCGGCGCCGCCACCGGGGAGTACGACGCCGCGATCTGCGCCCCGATCGGCGCGACCGCGCACCGGCTGACGGTGCTCGCCGAGCACATCGCCGACCACGACGACGCGCTGACCCGGTTCGCGCTCGTCTCCCGCCCCGGCCCACCACCGGCGCCCACCGGTGACGACATGACCTCACTGGCGGTCTACATCGCCCACGACCGGGTGGGCGCACTGTTGGGGGTACTCATGGAACTGGCGGTACGCGGCGTCAACCTCACCCGCATCGAGTCCCGGCCGACGGGCGAGCGGCTCGGCCGGTACGTCTTCTTCCTCGACTGCACCGGTCACGTTGCCGAAGCCCGCGTCGGTGAGGCATTGCAGGGGCTGCGCCGGGTCTGCGCGGACGTACGGTTTCTCGGCTCGTACGCCCGCGCCCACCTACCGGGCGAGGCCACCTCGGTAGCGGTACCCCCGCCCCCCGGTCTGTCCGATGTGGACTACTCGGAAGCCTCGGCCTGGTTGGCCCGGATCCGCAACGGCGACCTGTCCTGAGCCCGTGTCGCGTCCCACGTCCACCGGTATTCCGTGCGTATACTGCTTCGGTGGACACGACGATCAAGGTCGATAGCGCCGTCCGGGATCGCCTCGCGACACTCGCGCGCGAGCGGGGGACCACGATCCGAGACCTGGTAACCGACCTCGCCACCCAGACGCCTACCCAATTGGAATTGCAGGCTCGTGCCGCGGCGACGGCCGCATATCTGCGGGAAAACCTGTGCCCCGACCTGTCCGAAGCCGACATCGAGGCGGGCGAAGCATTCTGGCGTGAACTCGAGGCCGGCCGGGTGCCAACATCGCTCGAGAGTCCGGCGACCGAGCCGGCCGCATGACGCGATCCGCCGACGCGGTGGTCCTCGACCACACCGCGTTGCTAGCGCTAGGCAGTGGGAATCGGATGTTGTCTGGCCTGGTCGCGGCCGAACCCCGGCGTTCCACCCGGCACGTCTACGTACCAGCGCTGTGTCTTGCCGCGGCGACGGCCGAACGACCGGCGCTCGGTGAGCATGTCGGGATGCTTCCGGCGCTCGAGGTAGTTGAACTCGGCTTCGCCGGCGCGGTCATGGTCGGTCGGACCGTGGCCACTGGTACCGACTGGAAGGTGGCGCATGCCGCCGTCGTGGGTCGGCCAGACCCGGAGTGGCCCGATGGTCGCCTGGTGTTGACGACGAATCCACAGGTATACGCAGGCCTGGGTGTGGCCACGGCCCGTGTCGCGTGACTGTCAGCCGCCCAGGACGTTGCCCAGGAGACCGCCGCTGCTCGTCTGCTGGGCCGCGACGACCTGACCCTCGCTGGGCTGCACGATCACGAAACCCTGACCGGACAGCGCGAGCTGGAACAGCTCCCCGGATCCGCCGCGCAGCAACGACTTGAGGCTCTGCGACTTCTGGATGCCCGTCTGCAGTCCGCTCGACCAGCCGACCACGGAGTCGGTGTCGACGAACACCGGCGCCTGCGGGGTGACCGGGATGACGACCGGCTGACCGTCGCAGCTGATCGCGAGCCGGCCGGAGCCGGTGAACACCGAGTTGAACAGACCGCCACCGAACATGCCGGCGCCGCGGACCATCTGGATGTCGTACTGCAGCGTCGGGTCGAAGACCAGGATGTTGCGGCCGTTGATGGACAGCGCATCACCTTGTTCCAGCTCCATGACGAAGCAGTCCTGCGCGGCGGCGGCGAACCACACTTCGCCCTGCCCGCGCACGCTCATCAGGGAGACGCCTTCGCCGGTGACGGCCCGCTTGAGGAAGTTGCCAATTCCCTGGCTCTTGACCTCGAACGCCAAGTTCCCCCGGTACGCCACCATCGCGCCCTGCCGGGCTAGGCATTCGCCGTTGACGACGTACTTGACGCACTTCGAGTGCTGGAGGCTGAGGCCGACCTGGGTCGGTGCCTGGGCCATGTTGTCGGCCTTGAATAGCTCGCTGCGCATGGCCCGCACGGTACCGAGTCCGCGCACCCCCTGTGGTCCCCCGATAGTGGAACGTTCCGTTGAACTACCGTGGTCGCCGTGCTGACACCGCCGGCAGATCTCACCGACGACGGCCTGGCCGCGGCTCTTCACCGGAGCTGGGGAGTTACCGCCCCCGAGCTGGCGTACCGGCCGGTCGGCTTCGGCAGCCACCACTGGGAGATGGCGGACGCCAGAGGCACCCGGTGGTTCGTGACCGTCGACGAGCTGGAGACGAAACGGCACTCGCGCGACGAGCCGCTGAGCGAGGCGTTCGACCGGCTCCGGGCTTCGCTGGCCGCCGCGCGCCAGCTGAGCGATCTCGGGTACCCGTTCGTGGTGGCCCCGGTCGCCACCGGCGACGGGCAGCCGCTCGCGAGAGAGGAGCGGTTTGGGATCGCCCTCTACCCCTTCGTCGAGGGGCGCAGCTACGGCTGGGACGAGTGGGCCGATGCCGGACACCGCCGGGCGGTGCTCGATCTGGTGGTGGCCGTGCACGCCGCTCCGGCGGCGGTGCGCCAGCAGGCCCATGCCGACGATTTCGGCGTACCGCACCGGGACGAGCTGGAGGCGACTCTCGACGCGGCCGACGACATCGGCGACGGCGGCCCGTACGCGCGCTCGACTCAGGAACTCCTCCGCACGTATGAGAAGCCGCTCCGCCGCCAGCTCGCCCGGTACGACGCGCTCGTCGAGAACGCTCGCGCCCAGCCGTCC